>NZ_JBTKVX010000007.1:0-184528 GCF_054457175.1 Flavobacterium hauense | reverse complement strand
TTCTGGAGTACGTCATCAGTATCATCATGATCAATCACGATGTTTCTTATATGGTTATAAAGAGGTCTGCTGTATTCAGATACGAGCTTCCTGAACGCAGTATCCTGCGTTTTTTGGTCTAGCAATAAAGCTATAAAGGCCTTCTCGTCCTGCAAGTTTAAAATCTTTTAATAGTTGGACTAAAAATAAGGTAAAAGGTTTAATAAACCACAACAATATATTTTTATCACAAACGTTTAACACGAACTTAAATCTCAACTCACTGGTGATTACTAACCTGAATTGACAGCATCTTATAAATTAGTTTTATTTTTTTTAATATGTATGTTGTACTTTTGCAGCTTTAAAACACGATATGATAAATACAGTAATATTTGATATGGATGGGGTGATTGTTGATACTGAGCCCGTACATCATTATGCCTATCATCAACATTTTAAACATTTGAACATTGATGTTACAGAAGAAATGTATGCTTCATTTACAGGCAACTCAACAAAAAATGTTTACCAAAGACTAAAAGAAACTTTTGAGATACTGGAAGAAGTAGAAGATCTTGTACAAAAAAAACGTTCTCTTTTCAATGATGCCTTTGACGAAAAGGAAGACCTTGACCTCTTGCCTGGTGTCCGTGAACTTATTGTTGACCTTCATGCTAATGGCATTCAGCTTATCCTGGCATCATCTGCTTCAAAAGTAACAATTGAACGTGTATTTAAACGTTTTGGGCTACACCAGTATTTTACACATATAGTGAGTGGTGAAGATTTTCCAAAATCAAAACCTCACCCGGCCATTTTTGAACACGCAGCTTCATTATCAGTAGCTCCAAAAGAGGAATGTATTGTAATTGAAGACAGTACAAACGGTATTAAAGCAGCCAAAGCTGCCGGTATTTACTGTGTGGGGTATATCAGTGAAAACTCACGTCTTCAGGAACTTGCCGAAGCTGACATGGTTGTAAATCATTTTAGAGACCTGAACGCAGAAAGAGTTAAATCCCTTAATTAAAATGATAAAGGCCGTAATATTTGATATGGATGGGGTAGTGGTTAATACCGAACCTATTGGCTATCGTGCAAACCAGGAACTGTATAAATCACTAAACATTACTGTTCCTGACGATATTTACGGTACTTTTATTGGCAATTCGGATAAGATGATTGTTCAGAAACTAAAGGATCTTTATCCTATAGAACTGACACATAAAGAATTGCTTGACGAAAAATACAACTATTATTTCAATGCTTTTGATACCGCCGAAGACCTTGCGATGCTTCCGGGAGTCAAAGATCTTATCGTCGATCTTTATAACAACGGTATAAAATTATTGCTGGCCTCTTCGGCATCTAACAGGAAAATAGAGAAAGTATTTACCCGTTTTGGATTACACCAGTATTTCGACCATGCAATTAGCGGTGAAGATTTTGAAGAATCAAAACCCAATCCTGCCATTTTTCTTGAAGCTGTAGCTAAATCAGGATTCTCAAAGGAAGAATGCATAATAATTGAAGACAGTACCAATGGCATTAAAGCTGCAAAAGCCGCAGGTGTTTTCTGCATAGGGTATAATAGCGGCCAAACAATGGGGCAGGATACCTCATTGGCCGATATGGTTATTACCGATTTTAATCAGTTGAGCTATACTACAATAAAAGATATAAAAGGCAATTAATGATCTTACTGCTTTAGCCATTTGTAAAAATGCTATATTTGATGTAACAACCTATTCATATTCAACCTGAAAGACATATTGACATGGATACATTGGTACGCTCAATAAAATTCCCAATTGTTTTTGATGTAGAAAAACTACAGGATGATCTGAAGAAAATCATCAATAAAGATTGGATCGCTCATTATAATGCAAATGATTACTCCGGCAAATGGACATCTGTTGCGTTAATGTCTAAAAATGGCAGATCGGATGCTATTTATGCCCTGCCAACAGATGATGAAAAACTCGTACCTACCGAAATTTTAGAATCCTGCAGCTATTTTCAAGAAGTGCTGGACAGTTTTTTATTTGAAAAAACAGCCGTTAGGTTATTGCAATTAGCTGTAGGAGCAGAGATAAAACCTCATAGTGACCATTGCCTTGGATATGAAGATGGGGCATTTAGGCTTCATATCCCTATAGTTACCAACAGCGGAGTCGAATTTATTCTGGATGGCAACAGGCTACTGATGAATGAAGGTGAATGCTGGTACATTGATGCTAACTTTATACATTCTGTTGCCAATAAAGGGAGTGAAGATCGTATTCATCTTGTTATTGATGGACTCAGAAATGAATGGTCTGATGAAATGTTTTACAAAGAAGCCTTACCCGAGCAGTTTCTTAAACCTGAACCTGTAGTAAGTGAAGAACAAAAAAAGCTTATGATTGCCGAACTGGCCAGAATGGGTTCTCCTGCTGCAGAGGCATTAATCAATAGCCTAAAAGGATAAAAGGCTATTTTTCCAGTATATAATTCTCAATAACCAATACATCTAAAGCTGTTATCTCAAACAAGTTTATTGCCTCTTCAGGTGTTTCAACAATAGGCATGCCTTTCTTGTTAAGGCTTGTATTCAGCAAAACAGCAATGCCGCTTTGTTTGTAAAATTCTTCCAGCAAGTTATTAAATCTCGGATTCCAGTCTTTCTCTACTGTCTGCACACGTGCTGAACCATTTTTATGGGTAACATTGCTAAGCACTTCTATGTATTCAGTTCGCGTTTGGTCGACTAAAATCATGTATGGGCTATTTCGCCCTGCTTGAAAATAGTCTCCTACTTTTTCTTTTAATACTGCCGGGGCAAAAGGACGAAAATCTTCCCTGAATTTAATATCCCTGTTAATATGGTCTTTCATGCCTGCTATGCCGGGGTGAGCGAGAATGCTTCTCCTGCCCAGCGATCGAGGTCCAAACTCTGATCCTGACTGAAACCAGCCAATTGTTTTTCCTTTAGCCAATTGCTTTGCACAGTATCGAAGCAGCTCATCTTCATCTTCAACTATTCGTGGAGTATAGTTAGCGAATTCTTTCTTTTTAAATGCGGTGTCAATATCTTCAGTTGTATATTGTCTTCCAAAGCACGTACTTCCATTATGCTGTTTTTTTGGCATCTTCAGGTATTCGATCCAACCATAAAAAGCACATCCAAGAGCAAGTCCATTATCGCTCGCAGCGGGTTCAAAATAAATATTCTTTACAATCCCGCTATCTGATAGCTTTGCATTGGCTACAGCATTTAAAGCGACACCTCCGCTATAACATAAATTATCATGTGGGAACTGTTCTAAACGATTCTTTATGCAAGCCATAACTGCTTTTTCAACCTGGTCCTGAGCCCAACGTGCTACATTGGCATAATAATCAAAATGTTCTTTAAAATAAGCATATCCCTGTGACGGATTTGTAAATTCCTGTTTCCAGTCTTCCGTGACAAAAAGCCTTCCGTCTATGAATTCAAAAACCTCATGATCAAACAACCCCAATGTGCCGAATGGAGCAAGCCCCATCAGCTTACCAACATCATCCATATCACCAAAGACATACTTACTGATTACAGCATAAAAACCTCCTATGGAATGTAAAGTAGTAGGAAGTTCAAAAACCGAACTTCCGGATGATGCCATGTTGCTGAAATCTTTAACCAACGGAGTCATTTTTTTTCCATCAAAATGGTAAAAACTATCCTTTTCACTAACCATCTGAATTTCATCCAAAGCAAACTCGGGGATGTATTTTCTCTGTTCCGGATGCATTTCAAGGAACTGGTTTAACGGGCTTCCGCAGCCATCAATAACCATAACTGCACATTCCTCGAATGGAGATGTTCCAACTGCACTGTAGGCATGTGCCAAATGATGTGAAATAGTAACGAGTTTAGGTTCGGTAGTACCTGCAAAGATTCGTTTTCCACCAAATCGTTCACGTTCAGGGATATCAAAATTAGCGCATTGTACAACGAGTGTAACATCTTTCAATTCAATCCCTTCTGCATCAAGACAATATTGAATCGCTAATGTATCATTACCTCCATCATGCTTTATACGGCTTAACCTTTCTTTTTCGATGCCTACACAAACACGGCCATCTTTTAATAAAACAGCTGAGCCGTTGTGAGAAAGTCCTGTTCCTAGTATATATATCGGTGATTTCATTAATTATCTTAACTGGTTTGTTGTACTAGTAAATATAAATAAACAAAATATATGTAAGATAATTATTAAATTTCATTCGTTGTGATGTTTATTTTACAGCTTCTTTATACACTTTCAGTGCCCTTTCACGAGCCTCTTTATGATCAACAATGGGTCTGTATTGCATGCTTTCAAATTCAGGCACCCATTTTCTTATGTATTTTAAATCCTTGTCAAATTTTTTAGTTTGTTCTGTAGGGTTAAAAATCCTGAAATAAGGCGCTGCATCTACACCGCTCCCTGCTGCCCACTGCCAGTTACCTATGTTACTTGACTGTTCATAATCTAACAGTTTTTCAGCAAAATAGGCTTCACCCCAACGCCAGTCAATCAATAAATGTTTGCATAAAAAACTTGCCACAACCATTCGAACACGATTGTGCATATTCCCTGTAGCATTCAGTTCCCGCATTCCGGCATCAACAATAGGATAGCCGGTTACTCCTTCGCACCATGCTTTAAACTCAGTTTCGTCATTGCGCCATTTTATGTTATCATACTTAGGCCTGAAGCTTTTAGTAACCGTATCAGGAAAATGCCATAATATCTGCATGAAAAACTCCCGCCAGATCAATTCGTTCAGAAAGGTATCTTTATTGTTTTCTGATGCTTTTTCAATCATTTCTCGAACACTAACAGCTCCAAAACGTAAATAAGGACTTAAATGCGATGTACCATCGAGTGCAGGAAAATCCCTGGTTTCTTTATAATGGGTAATGACAGCTTCTGAAACATCCGGAGCTTTGGGTTTTATATCAGATGCAGTAAATCCAATATCTTCCAGACTTAAAAAAGGGTAGGAGTGGGCTGCAATATTTGATAACAATTTTTCTGATGGATATCCTTTAAGCGGTACTTTTTTTAAATGCTCTTTCCATTTTTTCATATAAGGAGTATATACAACATAAGCTGTATTATCTTCTTTTACCACTTCGTTTTTTTCAAAAACTACTTGATCCTTAAAAGATTTAAAATCAATATAATTACTGCTTAATAAGTGATGTATTTCTTTATCTCTTTTCTGGGCGTAAGGTTCATAATCATGATTGGTATAAACAGCTGATATCTTATTCTCTTTTATAAGCTTTTTAAAGACTTGCTTAGGCTCATCAAAAAAGACTGCAAGAGACTTTTTATGTTTACTGAGTTCAGTATTTATACTTTCAAGCAGATTATGTATAAAAGTTATCCTGGCATCATCTTCAGGTAATTCGTTGAGTATGTTTTTATCAAAAATAAATATTGGAAGCACATTATCATTATTATCCAGGGCTTCAAAAAGCCCTCTGTTGTCTTCCAAACGCAGGTCACGCCTGAACCAAAATAGTATCATTTCTTACTTATTTCATTTCACCGAAAATCTCGGCCATTTTCTTTTCACGATAATCGAATATTTCTTGAAGCTTTGGTTTAACTAAAAAGGGGTGTGCAATCCTGCCTAAAATCCCCATAGGTAGCTTATAGTGTACGATGTCTTCCATTTCTACACCTCCGAGAATTTCTTTCAGGAAATGCTTATGATGCCAAAAAGAATAAGGTCCGTATCGTTGTTCATCAACAAAATAACTTTTACCAGAAACATGTGTAATTTCTGTAACCCACTGAAGCTTAAAACCAAAAAGTGGCGTTATAGTGTAATTGATGATTTGCCCGGCAAACATTTGGCGGTCATCACCGGATAAAGTTTTAAACCCCATAGTGGGAGGAGTAATAACGGCAAGGTTTTTGGGATTAGATATAAAATCCCACACTTGCTCTAAAGGGACGGGGAACTTTTGTGTTCTATGTACAGAATACAGCATATTTTAGAAAGCTTTACAAAAATAAAGATACAAATCGCGGCTTCTATAAACGACAGGCTTTCCTTTATTTTTAATATTTTTTAACAAACGTACGGACATTAATGATTAATTTCGCAATAATAAACTATTAAATAAATCACAATAAAATTTATGAAAAAAATATTCATAACCGCGGCATTTGTGCTGGCATTTATGGTAAATGGTTCTGCTCAGATTACTACGCCTCAGGCGAGCCCGAAAGCACTTATAGAGCAAACTGTAGGATTAACAAATGTTAAGATCGATTATTCCCGTCCAAGTGCTAAAGGAAGAGCGGTATATGGTGAACTTGTACCTTTTGGAAGAATGTGGAGAACTGGTGCAAACGCAAATACCATAATCACTTTTAGTAATGACGTTGTTATTGGCGGAAAAACACTTAAAGCAGGTAGCTATGCTTTATTTACGCAGCCTAAAGCAGACGCATGGGATGTTATTTTTTATGATGACACCAATAACTGGGGGTTACCTGAAAAATATGATGATTCAAAAGAAGCTTTAAGAACATCGGTAAAACCTGAATTCCTAAGCCGTAATGTAGAGACATTTACAATTGGTGTTAACAATCTTGACAGTGATTTTGGTTTCCTTGAAATCGCATGGGAAAAAACAATGGTTGCTGTAAAGTTTGAAGTACCGACTAAAGCTACAGCAATGAAAAGCATAGAAACAGCTATGAGCGGGCCATCTGCTAATGACCTGTTTTCAGCAGCACAATACTATTATCAGTCTAATGGAGACCAGTCTAAAGCATTAGCATGGATCAACCAGTCAATCTCTAAATTTGGTCAGGAGCCTCCTTTCTATATCCTAAGACAAAAATCGCTTATACAAGCTAAAATGGGCGACAAGAAAGGCGCGATCGAAACAGCGCAATTATCATTAGCAGCTTCTGAAAAAGCTAAAAATAATGATTACGTTAAGATGAATAAAGATTCTATCCAGGAATGGAGCAAAAAATAAAATAGCGCATTGCTATGATTAAGAGCGGGCTGCCTGAATTGGGCAGCCCGTTTTTTATTTTACAATTTCCTGTACGTTTGAAGGTAGTTTGTTCTTAAAGAACATTTGCAGTATCAGTGCTATAAAAATTGTAAGTGCTGCACCAATCACGTTGAGCCAAAGATAGCTGAGTACATCCATTTTATAGATAACTATTACCAGTGTTTGTGTTACTACTGCACTCCAGAAAATAGCTTCTGCCTTTATGTATTTAATGTAAAACGCCACGAGGAAGATTCCCAATACTGTTCCATAGAAGATTGAACCAATAATATTTACCATTTGTATAAGGTTATCGAACAAAGAGCCCATACAGGCAAACAGTATGGCTATAATCCCCCAGATAAGCGTAAAAAGTCTTGTTGAATCTACAAAATGCTTTTCCGATTTTTCACCTTTCACATGACGTTTGTAAATATCAATGGTAGTTGTAGAAGCCAGCGCATTAAGCCCAGATGCCGATGATGACATGGCCGCTGATATAATCACTGCCAGCAAAAGCCCGATTAAACCTTTGGGAAGGAAATTGAGGATAAAATATAAGAACACATAATCCTTATCATTTGTCTCGGCCTTTTTATCTACGTTATGAATAAGCTCTTTGGCCTGATCACGAAGATCCTTTTCACGGCTGTTCAAAGCAATCATTTTGTTATGTAGCTCCTTGTTGTCATAATCCTGACTTAGCTGCTCTACATATAGCATACTTATCTCTTTCTTTTCTTCAGCAAGATTATCCAGCTGTTTTTCAAGATTATGATACTGACCTTTATACTGGGAGTTTTCTATAATCTTCGTATTGTTTGGATTAAAATGCAACGGTGAAGAATGAAACTGAAAGAATACAAACACCATAACCCCAATAAGCAATATAAAAAACTGCATGGGAACCTTTAAAAGGCCATTCATGATGAGCCCCATCTGACTTTCACGAATAGATTTCCCTGACAGATAGCGCTGTACCTGTGACTGATCGGTACCAAAGTAGGCAAGTGCCAAAAAGAAACCTCCGGCTATACCACTCCATATCGTATATCTTTTTTCAGGGTCAAATGAAAAATCAAGAATGTTGAGTTTTTCATTTGCTCCGGCAATATGCAAAGCATTATTAAAATCAAGCCCTTGCGGCAAATAATCAAGAATGATGAAAAATGTAATAATCATCCCCGTAAAAATTACAAACATTTGCTGCTTATGAGTTATATTCACAGCTTTTGTCCCTCCGGACATAGTGTAAATAATAATCATTAGCCCTATAACCACGTTCATAAGGTTCAGGTTCCATCCTAAGAGCGATGATAGTATAATTGCAGGTGCATATATTGTAAATCCGGTTCCAAGCCCGCGCTGCACTAAAAAGATAAGCGCTGCAAGCGATCGTGTTTTTACATCGAAACGCTGTTCAAGATACTCGTAAGCCGTATACACTTTTAGCTTATGGTAAATTGGAATGAAGGTAATACAAATAACCACCATAGCCAGGGGAAGCCCAAAATAGAACTGTACAAAGCCCATACCGTCATGATAAGCCTGCCCAGGGGTAGAGAGGAAGGTGATGGCGCTTGCCTGGGTAGCCATTACAGATAAACCAACTGTCCACCATGGAGTCTCATTGTTTCCTAATATATATTCGTTTACATTCTTGCTGCCTTTTGTTTTAAGAGCTCCGTAAGCTACAATAAACAAAAGCGTGGCCGAAAGAACAATCCAGTCTAATAACTGCATATTAATAAATTTGCATTATAAAATAGAACAGCACAATGTAAATGACATTAAGCAGAAGTACCAGCGTGTAATTCTTTTTCCAGCCTGAAGGATTATCTTTCATGTGTGTTTATTTTTGGTTCTGTATAAGACTCTTTTTTATCGTTTTTGTTACAGGCAGCGGCTATTTGCCAATAGCGATCATATTAGCCATAAGCCTGTAAGCACCTGAGACACCTTCTGGCAGTTCCCGGAAAAAACTCAACCCGGTATAGATATAATATCCTTTACCATATTTTGCTACCAGCAAACCTCCTTTTTTAGGTTCTTCATCCTTATCATTTGATATGAAAATAGGAGTAAATTCTTTAGCCCATTCATCAGGATAATAAAGCCCCTGTTCCTGTACCCAGCCGGTAAAATCTTTCTCTGTAATTTTGTTAGGGTAGTTAAGCACTTTGTGTTTCGGGTCTAAAAACGTAACCCGTGCATCTTCTTCGGTTACCCTGTCTCTTGATATCCTTAATGGATATGGAGCTATATCTCTTGTAACCAAATCACCCGTTGTATTATACTGTACTACCATTGTACCACCATTTGCCACATAATCAAACAATAACTGTTGTTTAAAAACAATATTATCCAAAACATTATATGCACGGATGCCAACAACAACTGCATCATAGCTCTTAAGTGTTTCAGGAGTCAGCATCTCAGGAGTCAGCAATATTACAGTATAACCCATTTGTTTTAAGCTTTCAGGAACTGTATCTCCGGCTCCCATAATATAAGCAACATTATGACCTTCTATTTTAAGATCGGCCTTAGTAAACTTAGCAATTGAAGGCATTAAAACCTGTTGAATGGAAATATGAGGATAGTTTATAATAATCTGTTCCCTGTCATAGTCTTCGCCATCAAGTGTTGCTATACTCTTTGCTGTAGCTTCAGATGGGCTATCAGGCGGGGTTACTTCAAATGTCACAATAGTTTCACTTCCTTTTTTTGAAAGATCAAAAGGAATTGAAGCTGGTAATACTTTCCATCCTGATGGCAACTCTAAACGCAGGCTGCCTTTACAATTATCTTTCCCGGCTTTAATTTTAATACTGGTTGTCTGTTTGCGATTGTCTTTGAACAGTTGTACTTTATTCAGTATTTTGGTAGTTACAGCAGGAATAATATCTAATGGCTGATACACTTCACCAGCCACAGGATCATTGTATTTATAGACAATAGTACGTTCAAAAGGAATTGAAACATCTCCAAAATTAATGGCAAATGTTGCCGACATTTCCCTGATGATATCAGGAAGCCCGATCTTTTGAAGATCATTAACGATATACATTCCCTTGTCGCCTTTTTCCTTTAGCCAATATGGCGATGTGTAAGCTGCAGTTTTTGGTATTACAGCATCAATAGAATTTTCAATGCTGATATTATTTGCGAGTAGCGTATCCTGGTTTATTGTTTTTGATTCAGGAAATAGAGTTATTCCCTTCAGTTTCATCGGCACATTACTGCGGTTGATTGCTTCCCACCTTATCTTAATGTTGCTTCCAGGTGTGGCAGACTGACTTTCGGCATAAGCCT
Organism: Flavobacterium hauense; assembly: GCF_054457175.1. NCBI lineage: Bacteria > Pseudomonadati > Bacteroidota > Flavobacteriia > Flavobacteriales > Flavobacteriaceae > Flavobacterium > Flavobacterium hauense. The sequence continues at coordinate 174,195 of NZ_JBTKVX010000007.1, read as the reverse complement.
CCAGATAAAGGCCGCTACATGCTGCAATTATTTCTTTTATTTCTTTCTGTTTCAGTTCTCTCCAATGTTTGTCTTCAAGTTTGGAGACAGCTGTATATGCTTTTACCAGTTCAGGAACGGATGCAGACGGATTTTTGAAATCGTAATTCTTTATTATCACAGCCATTGCATCGCCAATAGCTTTACCGCCTTTTACACGGTTCCATGAAGTATCTATACCTTCAAAAAGATTCTGCTTGTCTTTAAGGTTATCACCTTTAATAAGTTCAAGGTACTCCATATCATCACCGCGAACTCCTGTAGTGCCAAACCCCTGGGATTTATGTTTACTGCGGCTCAATGCTGCTATTTCCTGGTTTGATAGTCCAAGGGTAGGGTAGTAATCCCCCGTCTGAAGATTTATATATTTTGACTTGTCTGCTTTTTCAAATTTATCCTTACCACCAAAGAACCACCATGAAACATTGAACATTACACGTTTAGGCTGCCATAACTGAACATATTTAAGCTGTTCCGGTTCATAATTAGGATCTGCAGCAAGAGTATAAGCCTCTTGTGTAAGCATTGCAGATGATGTATGATGCCCATGGGTAGTCCCGGGTGAACGGTGGTCAAAGCGGGTAACAATAATATCCGGCTGGAACTTTCTAATAATCCATACCATGTCCTGCAATACCTTTTCCTTATCCCATATTTGGAGTGTTTCATTAGGCACTTTAGAGAATCCAAAGTCATTCGCACGGCTAAAAAACTGCTCCCCTCCATCAATTTTACGGGCTTCAATAAGTTCTTGTGTACGAATTACACCCAGCTGTTCTCTAAGTTCAAGACCTATGAGATTTTGTCCGCCATCGCCACGGGTTAAAGAAAGATAACCTGTCCTGGCTTTTACGTCGTTAGCGAGGTAAGAAATAAGCCTTGTGTTCTCATCATCAGGGTGTGCAGCAATGTATAAAGCAGTTCCTAAAAAATTTAGCTTTTCAAGCTTGTTGTATATTTCGGCAGAAGTTGGTTTGTGTGGCTGCGCAATGCAAAGAGCATAGCTAAATAATAAAAGACCTAACAGTTTTTTTTGCATGGAATTAATCATAAAATTCTTTGTGCTCATGCGTTAAAGGAACTATGCTAACGCCTTTTTGCAACAGCAGATTATTTGGGTAGGTTATAATTTCACCTCCCTTAGTTTTTAATATAGTATGAAAAGCCTTGATGTCTTCGATCTGGGCTTCAATGGGGAAATCTTTGTCGTGTATTTTAATCACATCCCCTATACGGAAGGGAAAGCTAAAAAACAGTATAATACCGGAGGTTATGTTGCTTAAAATTGACCACTGCGCAAAAAAGGCAACACCAATAATAGTTAGGGTAGTGGTAAGGAATGTAAAAACCTGACCCGAATTTATTCCCCAAACTGCAAAAACCAGAATTATAAATAATGCTATCAGAAAGAAATTTATATACTTGCCAATAAGATTGGTACGATGCTCTGATAAATGAGCACCACGCGCATACCCCTTAATAAGTCGTTTGATAATATAACCAACAACAATAAATATCCCTGAGGATATCAGAGTAATTATTAGTTTAGTATAAAATTCCTGATTCGACATCTTTATTCTTTTATAGCAAATTTCAATAGGTGCTGGTATACTTTATCTACCGGCATACCAACAACATTAGCATAAGACCCTTCAATTCTGGCTATGGCAACAAGGCCTATCCATTCCTGTATACCATAAGAACCGGCTTTATCAAACGGTTTATATTCCTCAAGATAATATGCTATTTCTTCGTTTGTGAGGTCGTTAAACGTTACACGTGTTGTTTCATTAAACGTTTCGCCTTGTCCTTTATTCTTAATACAAACCGATGTAATCACTTCATGGGTTTTACCTGAAAGTGACTTTATCATATTGAAAGCATCCTCTTTATCTTTTGGTTTTCCCAGTGCTTTACCCTCATGCCAAACGATAGTGTCGCTTGTAATAAGTATCTCATCATCAGATAGTGTTTCATCTAAGGCTGCCGCCTTAAGTTCTGCCAGGTAATCTGTTATTTCAGCTCCCTGTAGCGTATCGGGATAAATTTCATCAACCTCTTTAAGGCGAACTTCAAAATTTGCATCCAGTTCTTTCAGGAATTGTTGCCTGCGCGGAGAGCCCGATGCGAGAACTATGGTATAATCTTTTAATTTTTCTTTAAGCATGATAATTGCTGTTAAAAGTTATAACTGCTATTGACAAAGCAGCAAAAAACAGTACCGCTTTTAAGATGACCTCTAGTGTTGCAAACTCTTTACTCGTTTTTGCCGACCACAGGTTAATAAGAACATACACAATTGGCCCCAATACAAATAATAGTAAATAGACCATAGCCCATAAATGCTCTTTTAAATAAGCATTGATATAATAAATTATAAGTCCGGCAACTATTAAGCCTATTACAAAGGTAACTTTTGCTGCCCTGTCTTTACCTATAGCTATCGGAAGGGTGTTAAGCCCTTCGTTATAATCAATATCCGTTTTTTTAAGATCGTTCACAAAAGTTAATAAAAGTCCACATGCTGTCGCAAAAACAGTATAATGAACAATCACTTTGAAAAGCATTGAAAGCTGGGTGTATTCAGCTATGGTAACAGAAACCGGGTATAAAGCAAATATACCTATGACCAGTATACTGAGCCCTATAAGACAAGCTATGACTATATTACCAAGTAATAGACTCTCCCTAAGATTCGTAGCATAAAAATAAAGTGTACCTACTGCTATGGCAAAAACCATCATAAAACTAGGCCTGCCTATCAAATTAGATAAATAGTAGCCTAAAGCCAGGCCTCCTATGGTCATTCCTCCATAAATATAATATGCTGCTGATTCGCTTATTCCATAAGACTCACTTCCATGAGCTGTTATACCATTAATAAGAAATCCGCCTGCAGCAATTAAAGCACATGTGATAACCAAAAGTAAAAAATTGCTATCGTTTAGGCTAAGGTTCAGGTTTTGGTAATCAAGAAAACCATATTTAAAGATAAATTGAGCAAAAGCAAGCAGTAAAAGATGGCCGAAACCTATTAGTTTTAAAAATTTCATTTAGCAGATTTAAGTTTAAAAAGATAAAAAACAGAGAGAGTATTAATTAATCGTACCTGGCATTGAAATGCTCCATCCACTTACCCTGTACTTTCATAACCTGCTCTATAACATCCCTTACACAACCAGTACCACCGTTTTTATGAGATATGTACTTGCTGATTTCTTTTATTTCCGGAGCTGAATCCTGAGGGCATGTTGGTAAGCCAACCAGCTGCATAACATGGTAATCCGGAATATCATCACCCATATATAACACTTGCTCGGGTTTAATATTATAGATATCTATGAATTCATCAAATGTTTCTACTTTATTAGGTACTCCAAGGTAAATATCAGTGATTCCAAGATTACGCAGCCTGATGCGCACGCCTTCATTAAGTCCTCCTGAAATGATGCAAACTGTGTAGCCATTCTCCACTGCAGCTTTCATAGCATACCCATCGCGGATATTCATATTTCTAAGCATTTCTCCTGTTGGGGTAACATGTATTGTACCATCGGTAAGTACGCCGTCCACATCAAAAATAAATGTGGTAATGTCATTCATCAATTCTTTATAGCTTTTAGCCATTTGTTCTTTGTATCGATTGTGTTAATAAAGTGTATATGTCTTTCTGCATTGGGTCTGTAATAAAATCCAAATGCCTTTGTATTGTTTCTATATCATTTCTCTTTGCCGGCCCGGTCTGGGCTTCAACAGGAGAAAGTGTTTTTATCTTAGTAGCCGTTTCCAGTATAAGAGGCTTCATAATCTCAAAAGGAATGTTGTTTGCGGTGCAAATATCATTTCCTAAAGCATAGAGGTTATTCGTGAAATTATTTACAAATACTGCCGCTACATGCAGGGCCTGACGTTGGTAAGAACTTATACTGTAGGTTAGGAGAGAGATACTCTTTGCTAATTGTTCAAGAATCACATAATCTTCCTGATGCTCACTTTCAAGGCATAGCGGAATCTGTTTGAAATCTACAGCTTTATTTTTTGAGAATGTCTGCAGCGGATAGAAAACACCCCTACGATTACGGCTGTTCAACTTATTAATTGGCGAACTTCCAGAGGTATGTACTACAAGTTTACCTTTAAAAGAAAACTGAGAAGATACTTCTTCTATTGCATCGTCAGTTACTGAAATAATATAAACATCTGCTTCCGCTAATTCATCGTATGAATTTGTGATTCTGTCAACTGGTAAAAGATGCTGTAATTTTTCAGGATCACGGGCAAAAGCCTGCACAATAATAATATCTTCAGATTTACTGAAGGCATTTATTAAATGCTGGGCAACATTCCCTGAACCTATAACAACAACTTTTAACATGGGGCTAAATTAGTAAAAAACTTTAGGTTTCAGGTGGTTCAGAGGTCTGTAAAATGATGTATTCAATTTGTCATAATGATTACGAAATAACGAATAAAAAAAGCGGTTTAAATACTAAACCGCTTTTTTACTATTGTTTTATCCATGAATTGTCGTTGGTATCAACATCAGGAAGGAAACGCCCCGGATCAATATCAATGGCTTTTACTTTCTTCGATGATTTAAGCAGGTAGTCCCATTCATTGGTTCGTTGCCAAACTTCCACCGGAAGTGTTTTTGTTTCTTTGGTGTCATCTTCATAAATAACTTTAAAAACAACAGGCATTGGCACATCACCTTTATTCACAAAAGTAATCACTGCCGAATCAGGATTCTGAATTACATTAGTCACGCCAAGGTCAATATTGCCACTACCGTTAAACCAGCCTCTCCAAAACCAGTTAAGATTATCTCCTGCGCCATTTTCCATGGCATTGAAAAAGTCTGACGGCTGAGGATGTTTGTATGCCCAGTTTTTAATATATGCTTTAAAAGCATTATCAAAACGTTCAGCTCCAAGAATATATTCGCGAAGCAAAATAAGTCCTGTTGCAGGTTTTGAATAGGCAGTATAACCAAGATTCATTGGCCTTGCAACATCCGGGTAGGTGCTTATACTTTCCCTGCTTTTCGATCTGTACCAAAATACTTTATTGCGACCCTTCGCAGCATCCGAAGTATATTCACCTTTATTAAAGGCAAGTGTACTGTAATGATTGATAAATGTATTGAAGCCCTCATCCATCCACGCATAGCGACGTTCATTAGAACCCACTATCATAGGGAACCAGTTGTGTCCAAACTCATGATCAGTTACCTCCCATAGATCCTGCCCATGGCTTGATGCATGGCAAAAAGAAACTCCGGGATATTCCATACCGCCCACATTTGAGGCTACATTTACAGCATTAGGATAAGGATATTCAAACCACCTGGAAGAATAGTGCTCTATTGAAGCTTTTGTATATTCTGTTGAGCGTGTCCAGGCTTTATCCCCATTACTTTCTTTAGTATAAACCGATTGTGCTACTGCTTTTTTGCCACTCGGAAGGTTAATCCTGGCTGCATCCCATATAAATCCTTTAGAAGCTGCAAAAACGGCATCGCGGCTGTTTTTTATTCTAAAATGCCATGTGGTCTTGCCATTTTGTGATGGTCGGGTGAGTTTGGTATTACCAACTTCGTTCGGAGCTATCAGGTAAACTGTTTTATCGCTTTGTGATGCTTTATCCCAACGGCTTAGCAATTCTTTTGAAAGTACGTCTTTGGCGTTAACAAGCTCTCCGGAGCCTACCACAATATAATCATATGGCACTGTCACTTTAAAATCGTAATCGCCATAATCAAGATAAAATTCACCTGCACCCAAATAAGGTTCAGTATTCCATCCTGATACATCATCATAAACTGCAGCCCTCGGATACCATTGAGCAACGGAATATATTACACCGTCTTTCATCTTCAGCTGTCCCATGCGATCCATGCCTTCCTGTGGAATTTTGAATTCAAAATTCATAGCCACTGTAGCAGTACCGCCTTTGGCTGGTATAGGCTCATTAAAGAATACCTGCATGCGGGTATCGGTTATGAGGTATTTTGAAGATGTATCTCCCTTAACTTTTGCCGAAAGTCCCGATATTTTAAATCCTCCATCTGTATCTCCGGCATAGCGGTTCCTTCCATCAATAGGAGTGGTAAGTGTACCTCTTGAATCTTCCGTAAAGCGGTTCTGTTCAACGTACATCCATATATAATCAAGATTTTCCAGACTGTTGTTATGGTATGTCATTGTCAGCTTACCCTTCAGCATATTGGCTTTTTCATCAAGTTCGACCTCGATAGAATAATCAGCTCTGTTTTGCCAGTATTCAGGCCCCGGTACACCTGATGCACTGCGATAAACGTTACCGCGACGGTACATGATGTCGTCAAACTTTGACTGGTTATTCGGAACTATTTCCTGTGCAAAAACAGTCAAACCACTAAAGCAGAAGAGTAAAAGTAATTTGGGTATTTTCATTAATTTTTTAATTAGTTTATAATCGTTTAGTTTAAGTTTAGAGCAAACGTCAAATATACCCAACTTCTTTATTATTAGAAAAAAATATTTGAGGTTGAAAATTCCTCATTTTTTATAATAAAATAAGGGCAGAGATTTAAGTTTTGAGTACTTTTGCATCAATTTACAAAAACACTTTCCGTACTCATGGATAAAATTATATCGTTCTTTTCTTCAACTCGTTTAATGGCAGTACTTTTCCTTGTTTTTGCTTTAGCAATGGGCATTGGAACCTTTATAGAAGACGCCTACAATACTGATACTGCACGTATATACATTTATAATGCAAAATGGTTTGAGGCCATTATGCTCATATTTGTAATTAACTTCTTTGGTAACATAAAACGTTACCAGCTCCATAAAAAAGAAAAATGGGCAACACTTTTGCTGCACCTTTCTTTTATTTTCATAATTATTGGTGCATTTGTTACCCGTTACATTAGCTATGAGGGCATGATGCCTATCAGGGAAGGTGAAACCGAAAGCCGTTTCTATTCCGATAAGACCTACCTGACAGCATTTGTTGACGGTCAGTACAAAGGTGAAATGAGACGCAGAACTTTCGAAGAAAAAGTATTATTGTCTCCAGTAGCCAATAATCATTTTTCTATTTCGAATAAATTTGACAGTATACCTTTCGAAATTGAATATAAAGACTTTAAAATCGGGGCTAAAGAAACTGTTGCGGAAGACCCGAAAGGTATTTTTTTCCTTAAAATGGTTGAAGCCGGAGACGGTGGCCGTCATGAGCACTACCTGAAAGAAGGAGAAGTACAGAACATTCATAATATCCTTTTTGCATTAAATGCTCCTACTGAGGGTGCGATCAATATCACGATTAAAGATGGGCAGTATACTATAAAAACGCCTTTCGAGGGCGATTTTATGCGAATGGCTGACCAGTTTAAAGGGAGTGTAGCTAAAAATGCTGAACAACCTCTAATGTTCCGCTCGTTATATAATGTTGCCAATGCACGCTTTGTATTTCCGGAAGCTCCCATAAAAGGAAAAATCGACTACGTTTCAAACAATGATTATAAAACAAAAGAAGATGCTGCGCTTACCGTAGTCGTAAAAGCAGAAGGGGAGGAACATGAAGTTACCCTTTTAGGCGGTAAAGCTAAAATGGGAGTGCCGCAATCATTTAAACTTGGTAGCCTTGAGTATACACTTATTTATGGCAGCAAGCAGTACGATCTACCGTTTTCGATAAGAGAGAATGATTTTATTGCTAAAAAACACCCTGGTACTGAATCAAGCTACGAATCTTTTGAAAGCAAGGTTACTGTAGAGGATAAAGAAAAAAATAACACTTTTGATGCACGAATCTATATGAACAATGTTTTGGATTACAGAGGCTACCGTTTCTTTCAGGCTTCTTTTGATGCAGATGAAAAAGGTACTGTACTATCTGTAAATCATGACTTTTGGGGTACATGGATATCTTATTTAGGCTATTTTCTTTTATACATAGGGCTTATGGCTATTTTATTTGACAAAAACACGCGATTTGGTGACCTGAAGCGTAAGCTTGAAAAAGTAAAAGCAAAAAAGGCTACACTTTCGGCTATTGCATTACTATTCTTTGTTTTTAATGGTTATTCACAAAATCATATGCATGATAAGCCAACCGAAAAACAAATGGATTCGCTTATAATGAAATACAAAGTAAGCGAAGAGCATGCTGCAAAATTCGGACGCCTTATCATTCAGGATGCAGGAGGAAGGATGAAGCCAATTAATACTTTCTCATCAGAGCTATTGCGTAAAGTAAGTAAAAGCGACACCTATAAAGGCTTGAATGCTGACCAGGTTTTCCTTTCTATGGCTATGATGGACCAGATGTGGTTCAGTGTACCTATTATTAAACTAAATACAAAGAATGATAGTTTAAGAATAATTACAGGGCTTGATAAGGAAGTTGAATTTGCTTCATTAGCTGACTTTTTTGATGCAAAGGGCAATTATAAACTATCGCGTATTCTTGAGAAAGCTTACAGAGAGCAAACCCCAAATAAATTTCAGACAGATTATATTGAAATTGATAAAAGGGTTAACCTGTTATATTCGGCGCTTACGGGGCAGATCTTAAAAGTCTATCCGGTACCGGGAGATAAAAACAACAAATGGGTTTCTTATTTAGAAATACCGCAAGTTAAAAATGCCGAGCTTGACAAAATCAAAAATGTGTTACCTTTTTATATGCAAGCGTTGGGCGAGGCAAGCCAGACAAACGACTACAAACTGGCAAACAGCCTTCTTGAAGGCCTCACAAAATATCAGCACAAATTTGGAGGAAAGATTATGCCTAGTGATGATAAAGTTAATGCTGAGATCCTGTATAACAAATATGACATCTTTAAAAAACTGTTTTCATGGTATATATATGCCGGAGCATTGATGTTCCTTTTTGTTATCGTAAAAATTTTCAATTCGCGTAAATGGATTACTTATACAGTTAAAACATTCCATACTATAATTGTATTGCTATTTGTACTACATACACTTGGACTAATTGCGCGTTGGTACATTTCAGGCCATGCACCATGGAGTAATGCTTATGAATCAGTTATTTACGTGGCATGGGCAACGATGTTTTTCGGACTTGCTTTCGGAAGGAAATCATCGCTTACTGTAGCTTCAACAGCTTTTGTGGCAGCTATGGTACTGATGGTAGCGCACTGGAACTGGACAGATCCTGAAATTGGCAATCTTGTACCGGTACTTAACTCATATTGGTTAATGATCCACGTCGCGGTAATCGTAGGCAGCTATGGGCCGTTTACCCTTGCTATGGTATTAGGTGTTGTGGGAATGATACTTATGATTTTTAGCAACGAAAAAAATAAGAAAAAAATGGAGCTCAATATTAAAGAGCTTACTTATATCAATGAAATGGCTTTAACAGTGGGGCTTGTTATGCTCTCTATAGGTAACTTCTTAGGTGGTCAGTGGGCTAACGAAAGTTGGGGACGCTACTGGGGCTGGGATCCAAAAGAAACCTGGGCATTGGTAAGCATTATGGTATATGCTTTTGTTATTCACATGCGTTTTGTACCTGCTTTAAGAGGTAAGTGGCTATACAACTTTTTTAGTGTAGTGGCATATGCATCCATTCTAATGACATACTTTGGAGTTAATTTTTATCTTACGGGTCTACATTCCTATGCAAGTGGAGAGGTAAGAACACCAATGTATTTCTTTTGGATGGCTCTGGCTGTTTTCGCTATTGGAGGTGTTTCGTATGTACAGTATAAAAAACATTTAAAGAAATAATTTTCGTATTTTTATATAAATAAATTAAACGATGAAAAAATTTGCAATTGCAATTTTAGGAACAGCACTTTTATTCAGCTGCCAAAACCAGGCACAGACTAAAAAAGCCAAAACCAACAAAGAAACAGCTAAAACTATGTCAGTATCTAACATATACCAGTTCAAAGTAACTGATCTTTCAGGTAAAGAATTTGACTTCGCTTCACTAAAAGGTAAAAAAGTAATGATCGTAAATACTGCCTCAAAATGCGGATTGACACCTCAATACAAAGACCTTGAGGCTATATATAAGGAATATAAAGACAAAGGATTTGTAATCGTTGGTTTCCCTGCAAACAATTTTGCTGCCCAGGAACCGGGGACAAGCAAAGATATAGCTGAATTCTGCCAACTGAATTATGGAGTTACTTTCCCTATGATGGATAAGATATCAGTTAAAGGTGATGATATGGCTCCGATATATCATTTCCTGACAGAAAAAAGTAAAAATGGCCTGCAGGATAGTGAGGTAGAATGGAACTTCCAGAAATACCTTATCAATGAGAAAGGCGAACTTGTAAAAGTAGTCAGCCCAAGGACATTACCTACGGATCCTGAAATAATAAACTGGATAAAATCCTAAATCTATTTAATCCCGGTTTTTGCCGGGATTTTTAAATTCCAAAACATGATCTATCCTAAAATACCTTTAGCGCAAAGCATTATAGAAGTATGCAGAGCTAAAGGAGTTACTGATATAATAATCTCTCCCGGATCGCGTAATGCACCTTTAACTATTGGCTTTGCCAACAATCCTAACTTCAATTGCTACAGTATTGCCGATGAGCGCTGTGCTGCTTTTTTTGCTACAGGGATGGCGCAACAGCTAAAGAAACCCGTGGCTGTTGTATGTACATCCGGTTCGGCATTGCTTAATTATTATCCGGCAGTTGCCGAGGCTTTCTATAGCCAGATTCCGCTGATTGTTATTTCAGCCGACAGGCCACACGATAAAATTGATATTGGTGATGGCCAGACCATCCGTCAGGAAAATGTATATGCCAATCATATTCTTTTTAATGCTAACCTTCTGGAAGAGCCTTCTGAAGAAAATGACAGACTTATCAATGAAGCCATAAATACAGCTGTTTTGAAAAAAGGTCCCGTACATATCAATGCACCTTTTGAGGAACCACTATATGAAACCGTGAATGAACTTTCAGTTGCATCGCAAATTATTGATGTTCCTGCACTTCCAACATATAATGAAGACCTGACTCCATATATTACTAAATGGAATACAGCTAAAAAGAAGCTTGTATTAGTAGGGGTAAATGATCCTAACACTATAGACGAATCAATTATTGAGCATTTAGCCAATGATCCTTCGGTTATAGTAATGACGGAGACTACATCTAACCTTCATGATTCAACATTTCTGAACAACATCGATACTATAATCACTCCGTTTACGATAGAAGATTTCGAAAGATGGAGACCGGAAATACTGCTTACTTTTGGTGGAATGGTAGTTTCTAAACGCGTGAAGGCATGGCTTAGAAAGTATAGTCCGGCTGAACACTGGCATATAGATACACTGAGGGCATATGATACTTTTGGTGCACTTACAAAGCATTTTGAGACAGAAGCCAATACTTTCCTAAAAGCTTTTTTGCCACAAACAAGGCAGGTTGAAAGTAACTATAATCTATTAGCTCAGGAACTAAAAGAGTTTAGAAAAGTAAAACACGATACGTATTTATCTAAAATACCATTCACAGATTTCAAAGCTTTTGAAGTTATATTACCTAAACTGAAAGATAATTCACAATTACAGATAAGCAACAGTTCTGCAATACGTTACATTCAGTTACTTGATGTAAAAGATTCAATTGAAGTTTTCTGTAATCGTGGCACCAGTGGTATTGATGGAAGCAGCTCTACAGCAATTGGGGCCGCTGTAACAAGCGGTAAAGAAACAGTTTTAATTACTGGTGATATCAGCTTTTTATACGATAGTAATGCGCTTTGGAATAACTATACACCTAAAGATTTCAAGATAATCGTTATCAATAATGGTGGAGGTGGTATCTTCAGAATACTACCCGGACATAATGAAACACCGGTATTCAATACCTATTTCGAAACCACTCATACTCTTACAGCTGAGCATTTGGCAAAGATGTATGGATTCGGTTATCAGGCAGCTTCAAATGAAACAGAACTTAAAGGAGAACTGGATACATTCATGCAAAATGGCGATCAGCCTAAAATATTAGAGGTATTTACCCCGATGCTGGAGAATGATAAAGTGCTGTTGCAGTATTTTAGAGAACTTACCTAATAGCAAGCTGGCTAATTGCCGGCTTTGTTGTTTTACAGCCTTTCCCGTTATATTGCCTGATTCTTTGTACCTTTGCAATAGAAATTTACACCCATGATCGAAATAGGAAAATACAACACGCTTAAGATAGCAAGAGATACACAGATAGGCCTTTATCTTAGTGATGGAAAAGAAGATATACTTTTACCTAACAAATATGTACCGAGAGAGTTTGAGATAGGGGAGGAACTTATTGTTTTCGTATACCTTGACCAGGAGGAACGCCCTGTTGCTACAACTCTTGAGCCTTATATTTACCTGAATGAGTTTGCGCTTTTGAGAGTAAATTTCACCAATAAATTTGGTGCTTTCCTTGATATGGGGTTAGAAAAGGATTTATTTGTTCCTTTCCGTGAGCAAGCCCGTGAAATGGAAAAAGGTAAACGTTATCTTGTGTTTATGTACCTGGATGAAAAATCGAACAGGCTTGTAGGTACCAGTAAGATCAACCAGTTCCTAAATAACGATGAAATTACTGTAGAGAATGGGGAGGAAGTAGATCTTATCATTTCGCATATTACCGATATGGGAATCAACGTAATCATCAATGAACAGCATAAAGGTTTGCTGTATAAAGATGAAGTTTATGAAGATGTGCGTACCGGTGACCGCATGAAAGGTTACATCAAAAATATTCGCCTTGATAAAAAAATAGATGTAACGTTACAAAAACTTGGATTTGAAGGCATTGAGCCTAATGCCGAGAAAGTACTCGATGAGCTTCGTGCCAGCCGTGGTTTTCTACGTTTAAACGACAACAGCCATCCTGAAGACATCAAAACCGTACTTAGAATGAGTAAAAAAACATTTAAAAAAGCTATTGGTACACTTTACAAGCAAAAGCTTATTGAGATAAAAGAAGACGGTATTTATCTTGTAAAAGAATAATAAAAATAATGTCATTACACAATTTCAAAAACTGGACCGACAGCCTAAATGAGCAGGATGTAAAACACCCCGTGCTTTTTATTGGGCATGGCTCTCCAATGAATGGAATTGAGGATAATGAGTTTTCCCGCACCTGGGCTAAAATGGGACAGGAAATTGTAAAGCCGAAAGCTGTACTGGTAATATCTGCACATTGGCTTACGCGCGGTACTCACGTTACGGCTATGGATGAGCCTAAAACGATTCATGATTTTGGAGGGTTTCCTCAAGCTTTGTTTGATGTAGAATATCCTGCAAAAGGCAGTCCCGAACTGGCCACTGCAACAGCAAAGTTAATAACGTCAACCGATGTTGGCCTTGACCATGACTGGGGACTTGATCACGGAACATGGACCGTTGTAAGACACATGTATCCTGATGCTGAGATTCCTGTACTGCAATTAAGCATTGATTATGGTAAGCCTCCTGAATATCATTACAATCTGGCTAAAGAAATTGCGGCATTGCGTAAAAAAGGCGTACTTATCATTGGCAGTGGTAATATGGTTCATAACCTGAGAATGGTTGACTGGAGAAAGCTTAATGAGCCGAATTATGGCTTCGACTGGGCCATTGAGATGAATAACGTTTTCAAGCAGAAAATTAATGACGGTAATCATAAAGCCCTTATAGATTATGAAAACCTGAATAAAGCAGCCAAACTTGCCATACCAACGCCCGATCATTATTATCCTTTACTTTATACTTTAGGACTACAGGACAATAATGATACTATCAGTTTCTTTAACGACAAAAATGGTAGGCGGTTCTCTGAATATGACTTCTGTAAAGATTGGTTAATTACTTCGTCTGCAATACATATCCCTGATACCATTTACCTAGTGAGAATATCTTTTCAGCTGCAATCAGGACAACTATTGGCAACAATAAAAGTTCTGCATAGCCCTCAAGATATAACAGATAGCTAAACAATATTGCCAATCGTATATATTCCAGGTAATAAATCCACGTACGCTGCTCTAAAAGCGCTCCGCAATTAATTAGCGTAATGAGTACAAAGCTTAGGTAAAAGAGCTTATCTACAGAGCCCTGAGAACCATAAAAGAAAGTAAACCAGGTAAGTAACAGTACCGATAACCCAATCTGTAACGCAAGGTATCCCCTAAATTTGAGTTCTCTTAATCGTAGTCTCCTGTCCTGAAGGAATTTCTTTTCCAGTTCTGGCCTGATATCCTGATCCATGTAAGCGGGACTGCCAAATACAGCATTCCATTTTCCTTTAAATGTATCAGCACGCTTATAGGATTCATATATCTCAAAATAATAATGAAAATGCTGCCATAAGAAGCTATAGCTTTTTAATGGATGCGTAAGCCCATATTTAGGCTGCTCTTCTTCTGCCTGAAAAGTACCAAACATCTTATCCCAAAACACAAACATGTCGCCGTAGTTCTTATCAAGGTATTTTTCATCTGATGCATGATGCACACCGTGTAATGATGGTGTTATAAAAACATACTCAAGCCATTTGACTCTTTTTAGTACCTGTGTATGTGTAAAGAAAGAATATGCACCGTGAACCAGCAGCATTGTAATAACCATGCTAGGGTGGAAGCCTATAAATGGAAGTATAGACCAAAACACTGTTCTTATAAGTGCCTGTATGGTTGTAATCCGTGCTGACGCGGTAAGGTTGAATTCTTCGCTTTGGTGATGGACGATATGTGCTGCCCAAAAGAGGTTGACTTCATGGCCCAGCCTGTGGTACCAATACCACACAAAATCTGTTGCAAGTATCAATGCTATCCAAACCATCCAGTTACCAGGAATATCTAGCAAAGCATAATTGTTATATACCCAATAATAAACCTGATAAAAACTGGCCGAAACAAAGAGGTTAATAAGTCTCTCAGCTATCCCAATACTTATATTGGACACTGAGCTTTCATATTTAAATAAATGTTCCTTTTTTCTGTGTTGTGCCAGTTTAAATTCCATATAAAGGAATAAAAAGAAAGCAGGCATAGCAAAGGCCAGATAATTGAGTTTCTCCATTTTTTAAACTATTTTCTGTACAAATATAATTATTAGTCTACTAATTCGGTAGACTATTTATCAACAGCTATAGTTTATAAATAAAAAAGCCCTTAAAATAAGGGCTTTAGGTGTTATTCAAGTTCGTCATCTTTGTCCGGTTTAATAGGGTAGTGACCAAATAAAGGCGATAATTTCCAGATTTTATAAGGCTTATATGAGAATTTATTAGACAAGGCAATCATCATTACAGTATCCTTTTTTAAAGTAACATAAGAAGAAGTGTTGCCATGCCACCAGCCATTATGATAAAACAGCTTTTCACCGGTTTCCCATTCGTGCATACGAATACCAAGACCATAATTCTTAGTCCCTTTATGTTCGTAGCTATATCCCTGAAAAACTTCTTTATAAAGTTTAGGATTCAGGAAATTCTTAGAATAGGTAGCTAAATCAAATTTAAGCATGTCACGCGGAGTAGAGTAGATGTTCTTATCTCCATACACATCATCAAGAAAATCCCATCCATACAATACATTATTCCCTTTATAAGACCTGCTTGCCGTTGCACGGTCTTTTTGGTAATCAAAAACATAAGTGTTTTTCATTCCCAGCGGGTCAAACAGTATTTTTTTCATTGCATCATGATACTTCATGTGCGTAATCTTTTCGATGATTAGCGCCAGCATGGCATAATTGGTATTGCAATAACCAAATTTCTTATCAGACTTAAAATAAAGATCAAATTTATGCTGTGCAAACAAGTCCAACACATCTTTATTGGTAAGCATGCTGCGGTCCCAAATCGTTCGGTCATCAAGTACATAGGCATAATTAGGAAGTCCGCTCCTGTGATTAAGAAGCATACGCACAGTAATATCTTCATAAGGAAACTCAGGAAGCAGTGTGTTTACTTTTTGATCAAGCTGTAGTTTATCCCTGTCAATAAGTTTTAATACTACGGCAGCAGTAAGCACTTTACTCACCGAGGCAAGGTGAATAGGTGTTTCAGCGGTAATTTCTTCTTTTTCACTTTTATTAGCGAAGCCTCCGTAATGCTCAAAAATGATCTTCCCGTTTTTGGCAATAAGAAAACCGCCGCTAAGGTCATTCCTACTCCATAGTTTATTGTAAAAATGTTCTATGCTGTTAGCTTTAGAATTTTTATAACTTCGGCTTACTTTATTTAACTTAACATCAAGCGGTGTGATGTGAAGAACTGTGTCTTTAATGGTTTCATTACTGTTTTCTGCAAGATCAGATTTCTCCTTTAAGCATGAAATACAGGTAAATGCAAATATATAGGGTAGTATTCGTAATAACTTCATCTTTCGGTAACGGGTAAACAGCAAATATAGTTAAACCATAATTTTAGAAAAGCTTTTTGCATCAGGTTAACACTAAAAAAAATAATTTATTGTACGTACCGATGTTAATGTTTTGAATCTAAATAATTTATAGGAAACATCATTTTTAATTAGTTTTCTAAATCATTAAGTACATTCTGACATGTCTGCGTATTTTTATTGGCGAATGCAAAAAATGGCTTATTTTTACGGTAAATATTATATACAACATGAGTACTATAAACTGGAAAACCGTAAAGGAATTTGAAGATATTACCTATAAAAAATGTGATGGAGTAGCCCGAATTGCATTCAACAGGCCGGATGTAAGAAACGCTTTTCGTCCAAAGACAACTGCTGAACTTTTTGAAGCTTTTCTTGACGCAAGGGAAGACACTTCGATAGGTGTGGTATTGCTTTCGGCTGAAGGGCCATCATCTAAGGATGGTGTGTATTCATTTTGCAGTGGCGGTGACCAGAAAGCACGAGGCCATCAGGGCTATGTAGGCGATGATGGTATGCACCGGTTAAACATATTAGAAGTTCAGCGCCTTATCCGTTTTATGCCTAAAGTAGTTATCGCTGTTGTTCCGGGCTGGGCAGTAGGAGGAGGGCATAGCCTTCATGTTATCTGTGACCTTACATTAGCGAGTAAAGAACATGCTATTTTTAAACAAACAGATGCAGATGTAACCAGTTTTGACGGTGGTTATGGATCGGCATACCTTGCTAAAATGGTAGGCCAGAAACGTGCCCGCGAGATATTCTTCTTAGGACGTAACTATTCTGCTCAGGAAGCTTATGAAATGGGAATGGTAAATGCTGTTATTCCTCACGCTGAACTTGAAGATACTGCTTATGAATGGGCCCAGGAAATTCTGGATAAATCGCCAACATCTATAAAAATGCTGAAATTTGCGTTTAACCTCACTGATGACGGTATGGTTGGGCAGCAGGTATTTGCAGGAGAAGCTACCCGTCTTACCTACATGACGGAAGAAGCAAAAGAAGGACGTGATGCATTCCTTGAAAAGAGAAAACCTAACTTTAGGGATATTAAATGGATACCATAATCCAAAACAATAAAATGGACGAGTTTACAAACGAAACTATAAATACCATTGCACTTCCCAAATTTGAGGAAATCGCTCTTACTAAACTTCATCCTGATTATAAAAAAATAGTTTTTTTTAATTTAGGCTTGGTGTTCCTTGTCCTGGCTATTATAGCAGGATCAGGGATTTACTTCATTGAAGAGGCTACCATTTATTGGTTACCGGTTACTATTGCATACATTATAATAGCCATACTGTCTGTTGTAATTTGTCTGATAAGCTTAAAAAACAGAGGTTTTGCTTTTAGGAACCATGATGTGATCTACAGGAGTGGTGCAATTGCCGTTGAAACAACCATAATACCCTATAACAGGGTACAGCACGTAACTATGCATGAAGGCATATTATCACGCAAATTTGGGCTGGCATCTATTGAGATCTTTACAGCAGGCGGCATAAACAGCGATATTAAAGTTCCCGGTATTGAGAAAGAGCATGCTGAAAAGATAAAGCAACTGTTGGTTGGAAAAATTCTTAAAGAGGAAAGTACTGATGCAGAGTGATTTTAGCCAGCCGCAACGACAGTCATTTATTGGTGTACTTATCATGTTTGCTGACACATTGCAAAGTGCCTTAAGAGCGTTATGGCCCATACTGATTATATGGCTATTCAAGATAGACACAATGAACAAAATCTATCTTACCATTGGTGCAATCTCGGTATTTATGCTGGCCGGCATTATCGCTTATTTAAAGTATATCAACTTTACATTTTATCTTGATGAGGAAAGTGAGGAATTCGTTATAAAAAAAGGAATTCTCAATAAGAGCAGATTGGGAATACCTCTAGATAAAATACAACAGGTAAATATTAACCAGTCGCTTTTGCAAAAGTTTATTGGTGTTCATGCGCTTGAAGTAGACACTGCCGGAAGCAGCAAAAAGGAAGTAGCCATAAGAGCTATTACCCATGATCTAGCTCTGGCACTAAAAGCAAGGCTGCTTGACGGAAAAAAGAATGCAAATTCATCTGCATCTGAAATAGAAGTGCAGGAAGAACAGGCTTTTGTACAGATCAGCTTACTGACACTTTTCAAAACTGGTATAACATCCAATTATGTGAGGAGTTTTGGTATTTTGCTTGCTTTTTTTATAACCTCTTTCCAATTTATAGAGGACCTCGTAAAAGCAGCAGAACTAGACGATGACCCTCTGGATACTTACCTGAATACAGAGGTTCTTATTAAATTCATGATGTTCATCATTTTAGCGATTGTTCTGTTGACAATTTTTGTTAATTTGGGCCGTACCATACTTAAGTTCTTTAATTTCAGGATAACAAGACAAAACAATTCTCTGCTGTTGTCTTATGGATTGCTAAATACAAAAAATACAATAATACGACCTGAAAAGGTTCAGATGGTAACTGTAGGCCGTAACTATTTTCAAAAGAAACTTGATATTCTGGACATTAAAATCAGGCAGGCATCGAATCAGGAAGCCAACAATCAGGATCAGGGTAAATCTGCCATAGAAATACCAGGATGCAATACGGCTGAAAAAGATATGCTGCTACACTTCCTTTTGCAGGAAGTTCCACAAAAAGGAATAATTATAAAGCCTAGTATCAGGAAAATACTTATGGAGTCTATCAAATTTTTGATATTGCCTCTAGCTGTCTTTTTTATATTAGCTTTCAAAATCTTTCCAGGACTTATGGAATATATACAGTTTATCCCAATTTATGTTTTTTTTGTGGGGCTTGTCATTTATTTTGGCTTTAGGAACAGCAGATTGTTTGTAAACGATAATTTCATTGTAAAACAAAGTGGAGCCTGGGATATTGAAAAAGACTATATAGCACCTCACAAGATTCATGCTATCTCTGTACGTCAGTACTTTTGGCATAAAAGCTCAGATATAGGCATTGTGAACCTTTACACAGCAGGAGGAAAAATATCGTTTGGGCTTGCTAATTACACAAAGCTGAAAGAACTTGTAAATTACTGGTTATACCAGGTTGAAACCACTAATAAACACTGGATGTAAAGCATTCATCATTAATTAGAATTATTAAAATGTCAAATACAAAAGCATGGCTTCAGGCCGCACGTTTAAGAACACTTCCATTATCAGTTTCCGGAATACTGGTAGGTTGTTTTTATGCATTCTCACAAGGTTTTATAAATTATGCCATTCTCGGATTTGCACTGCTTACTACTTTAGGACTACAGGTCCTTTCGAACTTTGCTAATGACTATGGTGATGGTGTAAAGGGTACTGATAACGAAAACAGGATTGGCCCACAAAGGGCTATACAAAGTGGAGCCATTACCGTTGCTGCCATGAAAAAAGGGATAATACTTACATCTATACTAACATTAGCAGCTGCAATACTATTGATTTATGTTTCTTTTGGTAAAGACAATTTCGGTTATTCTGTTTTCTTTTTCTTTTTAGGATTGGCTGCCATAGCTGCTGCAATAAAATATACTGTTGGTAGTTCTGCTTATGGTTACAGAGGATTGGGCGACTTATTCGTATTCATATTCTTTGGCCTTGTAAGCGTTATTGGCTGTTATTTCCTTTTTGCAAAAGAAATAGATATTCTCATAATATTACCGGCAATAACAGTCGGTTTATTGAGTGTGGCAGTTCTTAATCTTAATAATATGCGCGACCAGGTGTCTGATGCACTTTCCGGCAAAAACACCATAGTAGTGAAGATGGGCGCAAAAAATGCCAAAATATACCACTATACAGTTATAATCACAGCGCTTGCGCTAACACTTATATTTGCGATATTATCAGACTTTAAAGCCATACAGTATCTATTTTTAGTCGCATACATACCTTTTATATTGCATATAAAAACTGTCGCAAAAAACACTGAGCCCCGTGCTCTTGATCCAGAACTTAAAAAAGTAGCACTGGGAACATTTTTTCTTTCTGTGTTGCTTTGTATAGCTTTACAGCTTTAACTTTATCTTTCCAATACATAAAAAACATACTTATGAAAATTACATTTTACGGCCATGCAAGCTTAGGAATAGAAGTAGGGGGTAAACATATTATAGTAGACCCATACATTACAGCTAACGAACTTGCAAAGCATATAGATATCATGCAGCTTAAAGCTGACTATATATTAATTACCCACGCACATGGGGATCATATACTTGATGTTGATGCTATTGCAAACAATACAGGTGCTGTGATTGTTTCAAATGCTGAAATAACGGGTTACTATGAGAAAAAAGGTCATAAAACACACCCAATGAATCACGGCGGAAGCTGGAGTTTTGATTTCGGTAAGGTAAAATACGTTGTAGGACACCATTCAAGCTCTTTTCCTGATGGTACTTATGGGGGTAATCCGGGAGGTTTTGTGATAGAGAGCGAGCATAAGAATATCTACATCGCCGGAGACACAGCTGTTACATTTGACATGAAACTTATCCCAATGCGTACAAAGCTCGATCTAGCTATATTACCTGTTGGCAACAACTTTACAATGGATATTGAAGACGCTATTATAGCCTCAGATTTCCTTGAATGTGATAAAATTTTAGGTTACCACTATGATACATTTGGTTATATTAAAATTGACCACGATGATGCGATAAAGAAATTCTTTAATAAAGGTAAAGACCTTATGCTCCTTGAGATTGGTTCATCTTTGGAACTATAATACATGAACGCTTCATATAAAAAATACATACTTGATTTCAAACGCCCCAGCGGAACATCGCGGGGCGTTCTTACTCAAAAGGAAACCTGGTTTATTATCCTTGAAGATAACGGTAAAACAGGAATAGGGGAGTGTGGCATCTTGCGTACCCTGAGTATTGACGATAGGCCTGACTATGAAGAAAAACTAAAATGGGCCTGTGAAAATATACATTTGGGTGAAGAGGAACTGTGGAATGTACTTATCGAGTTTCCTTCAATACAGTTTGGAATTGAAATGGCGTTCCAATCACTCAAATCAGAATCTCCCTATTTATTGTTTCCATCTGCATTTACCGAAGGAAAAGAGAATATCCCCATCAATGGTCTTGTATGGATGGGAGAGGAGTCTTACATGAAACAGCAAATCGAAGAAAAGCTCGAACAGGGTTTTGACTGTATTAAGCTAAAAATAGGGGCTATTGACTTCAGGAAAGAGCTGGACCTACTGGCATTCATAAGGCAAAATTTCACTAAAGCTCAAATAGAGATAAGAGTAGATGCCAATGGGGCTTTTTCTCCAATTGATGCTTTAGATAAACTCAATCAAATAGCTATTTATGAACTACATAGTATCGAACAGCCTATTAAAAGTGGGCAATTAAGTATTATGGAGCATTTATGTGCAGTAACACCTTTGGAAATAGCATTAGATGAAGAATTAATTGGTGTTTTCGGTTATGAAAAAAAGAGACGATTATTAGAAAAAGTAAAACCTCAATATATTATTCTAAAACCAAGTTTGGTCGGCGGTTTTCGCGGTTCTAAAGAATGGATCGATATTGCCGAACAACTAAATATTGGCTGGTGGATTACGTCTGCATTAGAAAGTAACATAGGCCTTAGCGCGATTGCCCAATGGACATTTCTACAAAATAACCCAATGCCCCAGGGACTTGGAACCGGTGCATTATATACCAATAACTTTGACTCTCCACTTGAAGTAATCAATGGAAAACTGACATATAATCCTTTTATAGACTGGAAAGTAACATTTTAAGCTTCCGCGGCTTTATTGGTTACGATTGCACCCAAACAGCTTTCAGGTATATTGAATGCATCCACCAAAGGAACAGCATCCTGTCTGATTTCCCAGCACAGTTGGCTTACAAGTTTGCGGATAGCTTTTGTTTTGCTGCCTTCCATATAGCCTTGTTCCAGATACCAGGCTTTATGTTTCTCAATTTTATTAAGAACAAAAAGGTTATACAGTCTTTCAAGAACTTCTTTTAATCCCTGATCAATTACGGTATCGAGTTTTGCCTGAAATTGTTCTACAAAGACACGGTCCAGGTAACTATCCGCAATCTGTATCATATGAGGATGCATAACATTGGCAGCATCAAAAGTATCAAGTCCATCATCTACCAGTTTTTTAAACCTTCTTGCAGCAGAACTTACAATTTCTTTCTCCCTGTATTGAAAAGCGTGTAAGTGGAAGTTTCTATCTTTAAGATGCTGTTCATCCGTATTTCTTGTCGCAAATGGATTCTTTTCAGTTATACTCGTTTTTGCCTGTTCCAGAACATAATTAAAAATGCTTGAAACATTCATTTCACCAAATTGCTTACGAAATTCACCCAAACGATTTTTAGCCGTTAATTGCATCAATACGGTATTATCACCTTCAAAAGTAGTATAGATCTCAGTGTCATTTTTAAGATCATCAATTCTGTTTTCTGAAAGGTACCCTTTGCCACCACAAGCTTCACGGCATTCCTGTAAAGTATCTCGTGTATTCCATGTAGAATAGGATTTCATTCCGGCTGCTAACGCCTCTATTTCCTGCATTTCTTCTTCCTTGCGATCAACAAAACGTTTTGTAAGATACTGCAAACCAAAATGAATAGCATAGGCATTGGCTAAATAAGGCATGAGTCTGAGCTGGTGCATCCTGTAATTAAGAATAGGAACTTCTAAACCACCTTCAGGACCAAACTGCCTACGCCTGTCTCCATATTTAATTGCAACGGTAAGTCCTGTCTTGGCGGCTGCCAATGCAGAGCGCGGGATACCTATGCGCCCACCGACTAACGTACCCAGCATGGTGAAAAAGCGTCGGTTATCGCTGGGTATTGGGCTTTCGAATTCTCCTTTTTCGTTTACCTGAGCAAAACGATCAAGCATGTTTTCATAAGGAATGATAATGTTTTTAAAGGTAAGTATACCATTATCAACACCATTGAGGCCCATTTTATGACCACAGTCTTCAATTGTAACCCCTTCAAGTGTATTTTTATCTTTATCCCTGATCGGCACTATAAATGCATTTACACCATAATCTTTATCATCAATAATCAACTTTGCAAATACAGTAACCATTTCACCATGATTGGCAGTATTTCCTATATATTCTTTGCGATCGTACTTTTCGGGAGTATTGATCGTGAACGATCTGTCTATATGATTGTAAACAGCGGTTGTCTGCACACCTTTTACATTAGACCCATGATGCGTTTCGGTCATTGCAAAACCGCCAGGAAGTTCCAGTGTACCAATATCTTTCAGGTATTTTTTATAATGTTTTTCAGTACCCAAAGACATTATGCTCATACCCCAAAGCCCAAATTGAACCCCGAATTTAATTACAAGGCTAAGATCATGATAGCTAAGCGTTTCCATAATAGAAAAATAACCTTCAATATCACTTTTGCCACCATATTCTTTTGGATATGCATAACTCCCTAATCCATGTTGGGCCAGCAATTTTGACCACTCCAGTACCTTTTCACGGTATTCTGTTAAATCTGTCGTGGTTGATAGGGCAAATTCAGGGCTGGAAATAAGCTCTTTAACCTTATTGATGGTTACCGCCTGATTACCATCTAACAATTCAGTAAGCTTATTTATATCGAAACTCTTAACAGTACCATATTTATCGGTTACCGTATCACGTTTTGATTTGAAGCCTGCAATAACTTCCCGGCTCATAATACCAAGTTCAGACTCCATTTTTGCAAAAGAAGGGCCTATCTTTTGGATATCGCCTTCTGAAAGCGCAGGTCTTTCAGCGTTTGCAATCAGAACACCTAATTCAGTAAGATTTGCCGGATTTGATTTTTGCAGGCTGTCGTTTATCTTTTCCTTCCAGCGAAAGAATTCAGAGCGGCTGGGAGGGGAGCTATAGTCAATTTTTGTTTTAAGAAAATCTTTTTCTGCCTTTGTTAACCAATCCTGCTTATTTATAAACTCATTTAAAGCGGTGAATTCGGTTTTAGTTAGAAAATCATCCTGCCATGCAAAGTAGATAACAGGTAATAATATATTGAGTTTGGGATTGTTGCTAAATGTGATGTCCATAATAGTATGTTTATACTATAAAAATAAGCAATTACCTACAGTTGCAAGTAAAAAATAGTGTTAAACTAAATTATGGATTTTCGCATACTGAAGAAGCATGATCGTTTTTGCATCTTTAATTTCCCCGGAATCAATCATCTGCATTGCTTTACTGAAAGATAGTTCTAAAACTTCTATATTTTCCTGTTCTTTATCAAGTCCGCCGCCTTCACTGACCTTCATAGCGTCTGAATAAGAAGCTACAAAAAAATACAGTATTTCTGTAACCGAACCCGGAGACATGTAAACCTCCATTATTTTTTTAACATCAGTAATACTATAACCGGTTTCTTCTTCAGTTTCTCTTCGTATACAATCTTCAGGTTCTTTTTCATCAAGCATCCCTGCGCAAGCTTCAATCATAAGGCCATCGTCATTTCCATTAAACCAAGTAGGCAAACGAAATTGTCGGGTTAGGATTACTGTACTTTTATCCTTATTATAAAGCAAAATCACAGCACCATTGCCACGATTGTATACTTCACGTTCCTGAGTTTGCCAGACTTCATTTTTAAGCTGATATTGATATTTTACTTTATTTAGTTTTCCCCAATTATCCGACAATAGGATTGAAGATTCTATTTTTACCTTTTCTGACATTTTATAAGTCTAATAGTGTTAAATTATATCACTTAAAAACGATTCAATAGTACATATAGTATTTAACCACAATAATTATTCACAAAACTATTTTATTTACCTGCATTGATGTAAATAAAATAGTAAAACTTCTATATTTACGGAAAATAAAATTTCCATAACCAAATGAAAAAACTATTAATCTGTTTATTACTGGCTGTAGCCTTTAACATGAATGCTCAGGATAAATCTGTGCCATTATCTATTAAAAATTTCGAATTATATTCAATTCTAAAAAAAGGAACTACATTTAAAGATTTTCCCGCACTACCTGAAAATGTAACCGAACATTATGTTGGGGGTGAACTTCAATATACACAGGCTGAAACTGAAAAATTTACTTTAAAAATTATGGCCGACGGCGAATTCAGATTCAAAATGAAAAAGCCTGCGGTATCATTCGTTGATCAGACTTACTACATAAGATTCCCAAATAATACTGTATTTGGATATGTAATGCAGACGAGAAAAGATGGAGTTATAATTGCAACGGTTTATCAGGGAGAGAAATCAGTATATACTGGAGAAGTAAAAAAATAAACACTCATTGAAATGAAAAAAATAGACCAATTTGGTCTATTTTTTTTACATAATCTATATGTGAATTATTATTCATAATATAAATACTACAAAAAAAATAATAATTTTATTAAAATTAAGCCAAATAAAGCATAAGTTAAGACAAGTACTAAATATATCTCACGTTTTTAGACTAAAACAAAGACTATTCACTATATTTGGATACGAAAAAACCTAACTATATGAAAAATTTATTACTTGTAATGTTACTTATAATTACCTGCACCGGGACAGCGCAGAGTAATTTAAGTAAGCAAAAAGAAGTTGACATATCTGTCAAGCTTCAAAACTGGATGAATGCTATAAAAAAGAATGAATTTTTTAGCTTTATCGAAACTACTCCAAAGAAAATGATAGAAGTTTATGATTGCAATGGAGCTGTTGATTATTATAATATCAAAGGAACGAATTATACAGTTGAATTCAGAGCTAATAATATAATTGTATTTCATGAAGGAAATAAATTTTACCTTACAATGATAAACAATGATTTTGTAGGCTACGGTTGTACGCTTGATACAAGAGAAAAGAGAATGACAACATATTATTTTCAAAACAATAAGATTGTTAAGAAACTTGTAAGTAACTACAGTATATAACATTAGAATAATTAGAGCGGATTATTTCCGCTTTTACTACATGTATATTTGACTTATAATGTATATTATGTAAAATAATAAATTAAAGTTCTACTGCTATATCTTCAGTAAATATTAAAGCGCATCCTTTAATTCAAGAATGCGCTTTAACTATGCTTATTTGCTATACCTATTTAACTGAAACTGGAATATCTAAATTCTCCCAGCTTAAAGTAATATTGCTTTTATTGATTGTATAAACAAGACTTTCATTCATCTTATCAGATTTTTTTGTTTTAACTTTTACACGTAATGCTTCATTAGATTCAACATGCTCATGAGCTCCAATTTTTGGATCTTTACCGAAAATTACTATTGAGGATTCTTTCTCCGGAATTACATATACAGCATATTTACCTGCAGCAAGTTCTTTTCCTTCAATTTTTAAAGCCTTATCAGTTTCTAAAGTTGTTGGTGCATTTGCACCGGCACGCCAAACTTTTCCGTATGGAACTAATTCTCCCCAAATTGTTCTTCCTTTTACGAAAGGACTACTATAGTTAATTGTTATGTTAGCACCATTGATTACGCCTTTTGCCGTAGCTGGTGGACTTGCAGGTTTTTTATCCTGTGCTATTGATAATGTTGTAAAAAAAATTGCTGCAATCAGCATTGTGCATTTTGTTGTGAATTTCATTTTATATTTATTAAGATTTGATTTTGTAAATTTAAAGAAGATTCTTTCATTTATGAAATTTTAACAAACCTTTGGGGATTTACTGTAAGCTTTTTTCTTTCATAAAATAACAAAAAGCATTACTTTTAAATCTCATTTGTCAAACTATGAAAAACCCTGTTGCCCAAAGCATTGCTGATTTCCTGAAACACTTTCCTCCTTTCGATACATTGGAAAACACTGAATTATTAGCCATTGCCGAATTTTCAAAGATTATCTATCTCGATAAAAATGAAATATTATTTAAAGGTGGCGATAGCCTTCACACTGACTTTTATATCATAAAAAGTGGTTCAGTTGGGCTTTCTATAACTTCTGATGCCGAGGAAACACTGATTGATAAATGTGACGAAGGTGATATATTGGGACTTAGGCCATTTTTTGCTAAAAATGATTATTTGATGACGGCTAAAGCAAGAGAAGAATCTATTATTTGTGCAATTCCCATCTCCCCTTTCCAAACCTACATAAATACTAACCAAAATGTTCTTGCCTTCTTTTTGGAAAGTTTTGCCTCGCAGACACGTAATCCTTATGATAAGGAACGTAAAGGCAAACTTATCACTGAAAACATGATATTTACCGACCAGGTTGCTGATATTCAATATTATCAACCGATAAAATATACCAAAAACCCAATTACAGCGAATGCTGACGATGTTCTTAAGTTTATTGCAAAAACAATGGCCAACAGCGCTATTGGAAGTGTGATAATCGAAGAAAACCAATTACCTATAGGAATTATAACAGACAGGGATTTAAGAGCTAAGATTGCTACAGGTCAATTTTCTATTGATGTCGATGCCCGAACAATCATGAAAAGCCCTGTTATAACCGTTCCGGAAAATATTTCTGTTGCTGAAGCACAAATGGTCATGCTTAAACATGGTGTGGGTCATTTATGCGTTACCAAAGATGGCAGCAATAAATCGGCAATTACGGGTATAATAAGTGAACATGATGTTATTGCAGCACAGTCAAATACACCAGGTGTTTTATTAAAACAGACACGCAGAGCAGGTAATGCGAAAGAGCTCAAATATATAAGAGAAAAGATTACTGATCTGATCCAGAATTCTATTGATACCAACATCCCTATTTCACACATTTCAAATATTGTGGCAGAGATAAATATTGAACTTACCCGAAGAGCGATTGAACTGTCGGTTGAAAAAATGGGTACTCCTCCACCGGTACGTTTTACCTGGGTTAACATAGGAAGCCAGGGCCGTAAAGAACAATTGCTAAAAACAGATCAGGATAATGCCCTTATATTTGAAGATGTTGAGCCTGAGATATATGATAATGTAAAAACGTATTTTTTAGAGCTGGCTGAGATTGTAAATGAATTTCTTGAAAAAGTAGGATATGAGCCCTCTCCTACCGGACTGTTAGCAAGCAATTCACTATGGTGCAAGTCATTGTCTGGATGGATAAAACAATACAATAGCTGGATAAATACACCTGCAGAAAAAGGTGTTGAACTAAGTACTACTTTTTTTGATTTTGATTTTATATACGGGGCACCGGATATTGAAGATGCTCTTGTAGCCAATATTCTTCATAACATGGGGCATAATAAAAAGTTTTTCGGTTTTCTTGCTGCTGATACATTAAAAAATCCTCCGCCCTTAGGCTTTTTCAGGCAGTTTCTGTTAGAAAATGAAGGCGAACATAAAGACAGTTTTGACATTAAAAGCCGCGCACTTGAACCTCTTATAGATGCTGCCAGAGTTTTAGCTTTGAGCCATAACCTGCTAGAAATCACGAACACATATCATCGTTACAAGAAACTAGCTGAACTTGAACCTAAAAATGCAGAACTGTACGATGAATGTGCGGAAGCATTCAATACACTTATGCGTTTTAGAACAGAAGAAGGTTTGACAAATGATTCCGATGGTAAGTATTTAAATATTAACGACCTATCAAAGACAGATAAAGTAAAGCTTAAAAATTGTTTTGAGCCTATTAACGAAATCCAGGACATCATTAAAAACCGTTTCCCAATAACTTATATCAATTAATTATGGCATTTGACTGGCTGACAGGTAACACTTTACCCCAATTTTGGAAAAATTACATCTCCCTGTTTGATAGTGATCAGGAGTCTCAACAAAAAAGATATGTCATTTTTGACATGGAAACAACCGGACAAGACTGGAAAGAAGATGTAATACTATCAATTGGGGCACTTGGGATTGCCAAAAATGCTATTATAATTGGTGATTTCTTCGAAGTCATCCTATTACAGGAAAAATTCAATTCGCAGCCATTGACAACTAAAGGAGTCATAAAGGAAAGTGCTGAAAAAGTTGTAGAAGCTGAAGCTATGATTCGCTTCCTTAATTTCGCCAGGGATTCAACACTGGTTGGGCATAACATAAATTTGGATATTGAAATGATTAATCAGGCATTGAAACGTCTTGATTTAGGCAGGATAAAAAATCCAATTATGGATACTAATGTTCTCTTTCAACGCTGGAAGGGCTTGCCTGAAGATTCTCAATCAAGCCTTGATGAAGTATGTGATGCCCTGAAAATTAAAAAAAATGAAATGCATACCGCTTCCGGTAATGCATACATTACTTCTCTTATTTTTTTGAAACTGAAAAACAAATTAAGCATTCACGACTAAAGTTGTGTCCTTTTGTAAAATATGTAATCAGTTACAATAGGTTCAATCCCATGCTGTTTAAAATCAGTTGCAATTTGTGC
Organism: Flavobacterium hauense; assembly: GCF_054457175.1. Classification (NCBI taxonomy): domain Bacteria; kingdom Pseudomonadati; phylum Bacteroidota; class Flavobacteriia; order Flavobacteriales; family Flavobacteriaceae; genus Flavobacterium; species Flavobacterium hauense. The sequence continues at coordinate 144,404 of NZ_JBTKVX010000007.1, read as the reverse complement.
TCTATGATAGGTAGAATGATTAATGCAATGGAAAAGCATATCCCTGATGCTATTTTCGAAAGAAAGACCTTTGGTATTGGTATATGTGATTTTTTCTTTGAAATCACGATTTTGAACTATCTCTAACGATGTTTGATAGTTTATTTCATTGATCGCAAGAAGTTCCTGAATTGGGCGGATATCCCACACTCCTGTTTCAATTTTTATATTATTTATTCTCGCGTTCCATATTTGCTGTGCATTAACAGTATGGTTGATAAGCTGTATAGACTTGTGCGGAGTATTATTAGGTAATGCATTTATAACCTTATTATTGAACTCATAAGTGTATTCAAACAATTCTTTAAAAAATGGTATCATGATTATTTACAATTAGTATCAACAAATATGTATTTTTTTATAGGAACACACTGCACGAGTTCCATTTGGGTCTCAGGAGTATTAGCCAAACTGTAAACCATTGTTATAAGTCCGTTTGGTAAATCATAACCTTCTTTTATCATTTGAAACAGCAGATCATTAGGCTTTACCAACAGAAAATCAAGCTCTAATTTATTTTCAGTCAAATAATGCAAGGGTAAAAGATTGTATTTTTTTATTTCTTTCTTATTTAACGGGGTCATAACGAAATGTCCATAGCTGGATGCATTTATAAGAGTATCTTTCATTCTCTCATACTTATAATCTGTGAGCTTCGGAATATTTTTCTTTCCTGAATAGGGACACCTTAAACTGATTGCTTCGACAAAAAAGTCTTCTTTTACTATCGTGCCATAATAGTAGGTTCCATCAGCTAATGAAACCATCATATTGTAATCATTTTTACCTTCCCATACTGTAAAAAGAACATCTTTGTCTTTTGAGTTCAAAAACCAATAGGTACTATATGTTTTCTTATGTACTTTATCAATCGTTTTGTATTCCACTACATGATCGAATTTAAATTCTTTCTGGGAATAGCTGAAATAACTTATAAGCAGAAAAGGGAGCAATAAAAAATAGTTTCTCATTGAGTGTAAGGTTTTATGTACATACTAATTTAAACCTTTTATCAATAAATCTTAGAATAGTTTAAAAAAAAAGCAGCCCTTAGGCTGCTTTAATATATTATAGTTTTCCATCTTTAATCTCGTTTACAATTTCAGGATTCAATAATGTAGAAGTATCACCAAAATTAGAGAAATCCCCTTCGGCAATTTTTCTTAGTATTCTCCTCATTATCTTTCCCGATCGTGTTTTAGGAAGACCTGATACAAACTGTATTTTATCCAGTTTTGCAATTGGTCCGATATGGCTTGATATATGTTCGTTGATTTCTTTTTTCAGGTTTTCCCTGTCACGCCCTGCACCAGACTCTTTAAGAATAATAAACCCATAAAGAGCATTTCCTTTTATATCGTGAGGAAATCCAACAATTGCCGACTCAGCTACAGCAGGATGCTCATTAATAGCATCTTCAATAGGAGCGGTACCTAAGTTATGTCCTGATACGATAACAACATCGTCTACCCTTCCCGTTATTCTGTAGTAGCCTACTTCGTCACGTAAAGCACCATCACCTGTAAAATATTTACCCGGAAAAGTAGAGAAATATGTTTCTTTAAAGCGTTGATGATCTCCCCATATAGTTCTTGCCATTCCCGGCCATGGAAATTTGATACACAAGCTTCCTACAACCTGGTTGCCTTCAATTTCGTTACGCAATTCATCCATAAGTACCGGCTGAATTCCCGGTAACGGCAATGTAGCATACGTTGGTTTTGTAGGAGTTACAAAAGGAATTGGCGATATCATGATCCCACCCGTTTCTGTTTGCCACCAGGTATCTACGATAGGCGATTTCTTTTTCCCAACATGATCATTATACCAGTGCCATGCTTCTTCATTAATAGGCTCTCCAACAGATCCGATAACTTTAAGAGTACTAAGATCATGTTTATCTACCCATTCCGAATTTTCTTTTGCTAACGAACGTATAGCTGTTGGTGCAGTATAAAACTGAGTAACTTTATGCTTATCTATAACCTCCCAAAAGCGACCGAAATCAGGGTATGAAGGTATACCTTCAAATAGTACGGTTGTAGCCCCGTTTAGTAATGGTCCGTATAAAATATAAGAGTGCCCCGTTATCCAGCCAATATCTGCTGTACACCAATACACATCATTTTCTTCGTATGCAAAAATATTCTTGAAAGTATATGCCGTATGAACCATATATCCAGCAGTAGTATGCAACATCCCTTTAGGTTTCCCTGTAGATCCAGATGTATACAATATAAATAAGGGATCTTCAGCATCCATGATCTCGGCAACATTATTAGGTATTGCAGCATCTAGTAAAGGCTGTAGCCACTGATCACGGCCTTCCTGCATATTTACGGCAGAATTGGTTCGCTTAACAACCAACACCTGCTCCACGCTCGGACATTTTTGCAGCGCTTCATCAACAATGCTTTTTAATTCGATAGTTTTGTTCCCTCTATATCCTCCGTCAGACGTAATGACCATTTTACAGCCGGAGTCATTAATTCTGCTTGTTACCGCAGAAGCAGAAAAACCGGCAAATATAACCGAATGTATCGCTCCTATCCTTGCACACGCCAATACAGCAATAGCAAGCTCAGGTATCATTGGCAGGTAGATACAAACCCTGTCTCCTTTTTTAATGCCCTGCTCCCTTAGTACGTTTGACATTTTAGCAACCCGATCATACAATTCATTATAAGTAATATGAATCGCATCTTCATCAGGATTATTGGGTTCAAATATTATGGCTGTTTTTCCGCCCCTTTTAGCTAAATGGCGGTCTATACAGTTTTTTGTGATATTAACTTTTGCATTAACAAACCACTTTACTTCAGCTTCCTGCATGTCAAATTCTACAACTTTATCCCATTTTTGGTACCATGTAAAATTCTCGTCGGCTATTTTATCCCAAAACTTGCGTGGTTCGCGTACAGATTTATTATAATGCTTAAAATATTGTTCTAGATTCTTTACCTGATAATAACTCATTTCTTGTGTTGTTTTTTGGATTGTTCAACTCGTAGTGTAAATATACAATCCTTAATTATTTCTTTTAAAGTTTTACGCTTAAAATAGGTCTAAATTGTATCATATTCTCCTTTAAATGCGAAATACCCAAATGTTCCCAACCCGATTACAATAAGAGGTGTGAGGATAAACAGAATGATAATCCCAAAAACAAGATCATCCTGCTTTCCTGATACCAGTTTTGGCCATCCGAACTCAACAATACAAAACCAGGCAGCGATAACTGCAAGAATCATCCAGAATAACCCCAGTAGCCTTTTTAATGTTTTCATACTTAATCGTGTTTGTTATTGTTTTTAGTTTTCAGATAGACCATCCCTATTATAAAACTGATTCCTCCAATAATAATAGGATACCAGAGTCCATTCAGATAAAATTCAGCATCACCGGCATCTTTTGCTGATGATACTAAATATGTAGAGACAGCCGGAAGCAATCCTCCAAAAATACCGTTACCCACATGGTATGGCAAAGACATTGAAGTGTAACGGATCCTGACAGGAAACATTTCTACCAAAAATGCTGCAATGGGGCCATAGACCATGGTTACAGATATAACCTGAATAAAAACCAGAAAAATTAGTCTCCATTTATCAGCTGCGCCAACAGTTACAATAGTTGTCACATCTTCTTTCCCTGTTTTAGCATTCACTTTTTTGACCTGATTCCACTTGGTACCATCTGTATAAATTTTAAAATCATCGTGGTTTTTACCAGATTCACCGGTTACAGTATAATTCCCACTATCAATTATTTCAGTTTTTAAAGTAATGTCTGTGGTCTTGTACATTTCTTTATAAATAGGCCTGTACAGGCAGATTGCTGCCAGCATACCCGTCATCATTACCGTTTTTCTACCTATTTTATCGCTGAGCCATCCAAAGAAAACAAAGAATGGTGTTGCAAAGAGCAATGCTATTCCTAATAATCCATCAACCTGAGAAGATTCGACATTCATAACTGTTTTCAGAAAGCTCATGGCATAAAACTGCCCCGTATACCATACTACGCCCTGCCCCATTGCAGCACCAAATAATGCAAGCAATATGAATTTGAGATTATAACGGTTTCCAAAACTTTCCTTTAAAGGATTAGTACTCGTCTTGCCTTCAGATTTAGCTTTTGAAAATTCGGGTGATTCATCCATTTTTTTGCGAATGAAATAAGAAACCACGACCATAAGTATCGATATCCAGAACGGAACCCTCCAGCCCCATTCATCAAAGGCTTCCTCTGTCAAAACTTCTCTGGTAACGAGTATGACCATTAGTGAAATGAACAGTCCAAAGGTAGCTGTTGTCTGTATCCATGAGGTCCAATAACCCCGTTGGCCTTTAGGAGCATGCTCGGCTACATAAGTTGCAGCACCACCATATTCACCTCCTAGTGCCAGTCCCTGTAGCAGGCGCAGCAATAAAACAAGCAATGGAGCAAAAAAACCGATTGATTCATAGCTCGGTACGCAACCGATAAGAAATGTTGCTCCTCCCATTAGCAGCAAGGTGACCATAAAAGTATATTTCCGTCCAATCATGTCCCCCAGCCTTCCAAAGAATAATGCGCCGAAAGGACGCACAACAAAACCTGCTGCAAACGTAGCAAGCGTTGATAAAAAGGCAGCTGCAGGATTATCTGAAGGGAAAAATTTAGTGGAAATCACAACGGCAAGACTCCCGAATATATAGAAATCATACCACTCTATTAGTGTTCCCAGTGACGATGCAGTAATAACTTTCCATATTCCCTTAGTAGATTTATCTGTCATAATTGGTTTATTGATTGCGATAAAAATATAAAAACGTTTTGGTAGTATTTTATAGAATATTGTATTTATATGGTACGTTTTTTACATAATCATAATTTTTTATATCCTCAGTAACTAACCTGTAAATCAGCTTTAATAATAGTTTTAATTCAAAAATTATTTGAAAGATGGCATTTTGTAACAAAAATGTTTAAAATCTGACCGCTAATTTTCTTTTATTTGCAGTATTCATTTTTTGAAGATTATGAAAATAGACCCGGCACATACAAGCCAGAAAGATGTTTACAAGATCCTTACAGGATCTGTAATTCCACGCCCTATCGGATGGATATCCACGATAAGTAAAGACGGCATCCTTAACCTTGCCCCTTTTTCTTTTTTTAATGCTGTAGGCGAAGATCCGCCTCATGTAATGTTCTCTACTGTGCGCAGCGGAAACGTTAATAAAGACACACTTAATAACGTGTTGGAAACAAAGCAGTTTGTTGTCAATATGGCTACTGAAGAACTGGTTGAAGCTATGAATGCCTCATCAGTAAACATGCCGCCAGAAGGCAATGAGTTTGCGTATGCCGGACTTACACCAATTGCATGTGACCTGATTAGCCCGCCAAGGGTTAAAGAAAGTCCTATTTCATTTGAATGTGAACTGGTACATCACTACAGCCTGGAAGGACATAAAGATGGCGGGGCAACCATTATGGTTGGCCGCATAGTAATGTTTCATGTAGATGAGTCAGTGCTACTGCCGGATTATAAAATAAACATGGATACATATCGCCCAATAGCACGTCTTGCGGGCAATAATTATTCTAAACTTGGAGAGATTTTTTCAATTAAAAGACCTTTTATATAAATGAAAGTAACAGTTATAGGCGGAGGCCCCGGCGGATTGTATTTCTCAATCCTTTTAAAGAAGGCTATGCCTGATTGTGAGATTAATATATACGAACGCAATAAAGCTGACGATTCATTTGGTTTTGGAGTAGTATTCTCTGACGAAACCCTAAGTGAATTCCTTACACGCGACCCTCAGTCGTATGACCTTATACGTACAAAGTTTGCCTATTGGGACGAACTTGATGTAGCCCGTGATGGCGAAAAAGTACGCATTACCGGTAATGGCTTCTGTGGTTGTTCGCGTAAAACATTATTGCAGCTATTACAGCAACGCTGCCGAGAAGAAGGTGTAAATCTTCATTTTGAGGCTAATGTAGATGATTTGAGTCAATTTGCAGATTCAGATATCATTGTAGCTGCAGATGGTATCAACAGCGGCATTCGTGAAAAATTTGTTTCTGATTTTGGCACAAAGACCGAAATGAAAAGCAATCGTTTCGTTTGGATGGGTTCTACCCGCCCTCTCGACTCATTTACCTATTTCTTCCGTACAACACCTTACGGATCATTCGTAGCACACACCTACCAGTATGAAGAAGGCATGAGTACATGGATCTTTGAAACTACTGATGAAACCTGGCAGAAAGCCGGATTCAGCGTGACTGATGAGGAAGATACAATCAAGAAGCTATTAGACATATTTAAAGAAGAGCTTGATGGTCACGGATTGATATCAAACCGTTCACACTGGAGGCAATTCCCTGCCATTACCAATAAAAACTGGAGTAAAGACAATATAGTGCTTTTGGGTGATGCCAAGGCTACCGCCCATTACTCTATCGGTTCCGGAACTAAGCTGGCTATGGAATGTGCTATTGCACTGGCTGATTCGGTTATAAAACACAAAACGGATACACAGGCAGTATTCGCTAATTATGAAAAACTGCGCCGTAACCGTGTTGAGATGATTCAGCATGCTGCAAATGTTTCGCTTGACTGGTTTGAACACATGGACAGGCATATTAAGCATCCTTTCCAGCAGTTTGCCTTCAGCGTTATGACAAGGGCAAAGAAAGTAACTTTTGAAAACCTTGCACTTCGTGATCCTTCATTCCCACAAAAAGTGCAGGCAGAATTCAATACAACAACCGGCAAACCGGCAATTACATCTCCGGCTTTCACTCCTTTTACTTTAAAAGGAATGACAGTTGATAACCGTATTGTTATGAGCCCTATGGAACAATATTCTGCAAAAGACGGCCTTGTTTCAGACTGGCATCTTACACACTATGGTTCACGTGCTACAGGAGGAGTCGGATTAATTCTAACCGAAGCTACGGCAATATCTTACACCGGAAGAATAACTTTAGGATGTCCGGGTATATATACTGAAGAACAAACAGTTGCTTGGAAACGAATAACTGATTTTATTCACCAAAACAGTACTTCAAAAATTGGAATACAATTGGGCCATTCCGGACGAAAAGGTGCTGTACAATTCCCTTGGGAAGATGCATCAAGTCCTATAGAGAATGCCTGGGAACTCATATCAGCATCTCCTATTCCATTCAACAGCAAACTGGCAACTCCGGGAGAAATGAACCTTAGCGATATGGACACCATTACTCTTGAGTTTGTAAACGCTGCTCGAAATGCTGACAAAGCCGGATTTGACATGATAGAGCTTCAGGCACATCATGGTTTCCTGTTAGCCTCTTTTCTTTCTCCGTTAACGAATATCCGTACAGATGAATTTGGCGGAAGCATTGAAAACAGGCTTAAATTCCCAATTAGGGTATTCAGGGCAATGCGTGAAGCATTTCCGCAAGACAAACCTATGAGTGTACGTATATCGGCATCTGATTGGGCTGAAGGCGGCATTACTGAAGAAGATGTAATTACAATAGCCAAAGCATTTAAAGATGCAGGTGCAGATATCATTAACGTTTCCACAGGACTAACTGTCGAAAATCAAAATCCTGCTGTGGGCAGAATGTGGCAAACCCCATTCTCTGACATGGTACGCAATGAAGCTGATGTACCTACGATTACCGCCGGATACATTCAGGATATTGACCAGATAAACACCATCTTACTAAACGGACGTGCCGATCTGGTAGCACTAGGTAAAACATTATTGCTTGATACATCGTTTGTACGTAATGCTCAGGCATACGAGCAATTTAACGCAACCGATTTGCAATCGGTAGGCATACCAAAACAATATATGTCTGCGGCATCACACCACTACCCTTACAAGGCAGGTGAACGCAAGGCTCTTGAAGGAATGAAAAAAGCATTAAAACCGGTAACTCATAAAAAGTAACAACACATTAGTGATGAAACATTACGATGATAATTTTGCACACAACCATCTGCCACACGCATCTTTGCAGGCAGAATGCTTTACAGGACATCCGGATTTTGAGTTCCCGGAAGACCTGAACTGTGTGGAAAGGCTTTTGGATAGGCATATTGCCGAGGGTAACGGTGACAGGGTTGCTATACGCACTTTTGAAACTACATGGACCTATAATGACCTTTTTGAAAAAGCCAATCAAATAGCGCATGTACTTACCGAAAGTCTTGATTTCAAACCCGGAAACAGGGTGCTCATACGTTCGGCCAATAATCCAATGTATGTAGCCTGTTGGTTCGGAATATTAAAAGCCGGAGGTATTGTTGTAGCGACTATGCCCCTACTTCGCGAAAAAGAATTAAGCGTAATGGTTGAAAGTGCTGAGATATCTCATGCTTTTTGCGACTACAGGCTTGAAGATGCCATGATGGAGGTGAAATCTCCTTTCCTGAAACACGTTATAACTTTTGACGGTTCAGGTGAAGGCATTTCAAAACTTGAAACGCTTATGGGCAACAAGCCGACAGCGTTTAAGAACTACCCGACCAAAGCAGACTCGCTTTCGATCATAGGATTTACATCGGGAACGACAGGGAAACCTAAAATGACTTCGCATTATCACAAAGATATATTGCTGATTTGTGAGGCTTTCCCTCAGTATTCCCTTCAGCCAACGGCTGATGATGTGTTTACAGGAAGCCCACCATTAGGATTCACCTTTGGCCTTGGCGGAATGGTATTGTTCCCTTTTTATTATGGTGCATCTACAGTACTTTTAGAAAAACCATCGCCTGAATTGCTATTGCAGGCTATCCAAGACTTTAAAGTGACCATTTGCTTTACCGCTCCTACCGCATGGCGTGTTTTGACAACCAAAACAAATGAGTTTGATATCTCTTCACTCCGCAAATGTATATCGGCTGGAGAAACATTACCATTAAAAGTTTGGGAAGACTGGTATGAAGCCACAGGACTTAAAATAATCGATGGTATAGGCTCAACCGAAATACTGCATATCTTTATATCCTCAAACGAGGAAAATATGCGTAAAGGTGCTACAGGATTACCTGTACGTGGTTACGAAGCCAAAATTGTAGACAAAAAAGGTAATGAAGTAGAAACCGGTACACCTGGCCGACTTGCTGTTAGAGGCATAACAGGCTGTAAATACCTTAACAGCCCAGATAAGCAAAAAGAATATGTAGAAAATGGCTGGAATATTACCGGAGATATCTTCCGCAAGGATGAAGACGGTTATTTCTGGTTTGTAGCCCGTGGTGATGATATGATTATTTCTTCAGGCTATAATATTGCTGCTATTGAGGTAGAAAGTGTGCTGCTTACCCACGAAGACATTGCAGAATGTGCTGTAGTAGGCCTTCCCGATGAAAACAGAGGTATGCTGGTTTGTGCCTACATCGTATTAAAAGATAAGGAAAAAGCTTGCGACTCTTTGACCAAAACCATACAGGATTGGTTTAAGCAGGTTGCAGCACCTTATAAATATCCACGTGAGATTCGCTATATGGATTCACTTCCTAAAACGGAAACAGGCAAGATCCAGCGATTTAAACTTAAAACAACGTTACAAGCATAATGGAAAATGCATTTATAAAAAAAGAGAAAGTCCGCTTTCAGCATGTGGATTACGCAGGAATAGTATTTTATCCTAGATTTTTGGAGATGCTGAACTGCCTTGTAGAAGACTTTTATGAAGAAGCGCTTGATATGCCATTCAAGAACATTCATAAAACGGGCGGAATTCCAACGGTCGACCTGAAAATACAGTTTAAAAAGGCTGCACGCCTTGGCGATGAGTTGACAAAATATTTCTGGATCAAAAATCTTGGCGGTTCGTCAATGAATTGTGGGTTCAAATTTGAGCATGAAGACGGTTCTGTTTGTCTTGAAGGAGAGGTAACACTTGTAAAAGTAGATTTCCTTAACGACAGAGGCGATATAAAAGCGAGTCCGTTTACAGATGAAATGAGATCCATATTAGAAAAATACAGAATTCAAAATTAAGAATATGTTGAATTTACAAAAATTTAAAGCCGCTGCAGTACAGGCCTCTTCCGTATTCTTAGACGTAGATGCTACTGTAGACAAGTCAATATCTATTATTAAAGAAGCTGCCGGCAATGGTGCCTCCTTAGTAGCTTTCCCTGAAGTGTTTGTCGCGGGTTATCCGTATTGGAACTGGATCATGACACCGGTACAAGGAAGCAAATGGTATGAAAAGCTGTATGTGAACTCAATAACAGTTCCGGGACCTGAAGTGGACCGTATTTGCGAAGCTGCAAAAGAAAATAACATTCATATCGTTATTGGTGTTAATGAGCGTGGACAAAGCTTTGGTGAGCTTTACAATACAAACCTGATCATCGATAATAAAGGTAACCTTATTGGAAAGCACCGAAAACTGGTTCCCACCTGGGCTGAAAAGCTTACGTGGACCGGAGGCGATGGCTCATCATTAAAAGTATACAATACTGAAATTGGCCCTATCGGTACATTAGCTTGTGGTGAGAATACAAATACCCTGGCACGTTTCACACTCCTTTCTCAAGGAGAACTGATTCATATTGCAAATTATATTTCACTGCCTGTAGCACCTCCTGATTACGATATGGCTGAAGCCATAAAGATTAGGGCAGCTGCACACTCTTTTGAAGGAAAGCTTTTTACGATAGTATCGTGCTCAACTATCACTAAAGAGATTATCGATGCAATGAAAGAAGACGTACCAAATGCTGAGGAACTGCTTACACGTAAAAATAGTGCTTTCTCTGGTATTATTGGCCCTAATGGCTCTGTTATAGGAGAACCGCTTATTGATGAGGAAGGTATAGTATATGCCGATATTGATCTTTCAAAATGCATCCAGCCAAAACAAATGCATGACATTTTAGGGCATTACAACCGTTTTGATATTTTTGACCTTAGGGTAAATACAGCCCCAAGGAAAAACATTACTTTTATAAACAATAACGACACCGAATAACTTCAACTAATACCATTAGTATGGATTCAAAATATGACGATAGCGTACTAGGCAGAGCCCGTGTTCAGGACACTCCCGAACTGGAAGCCTATTACAAAGAGCTTGAAAGTCTTGGTGCGGGAGCACTCTGGACAGTAGCCAATGATATTGAGCCGTGGGAACCAAGAACTTCATCTGTTCCTATGCTTTGGAAATATGAAAACCTGCGTGAACTGGTGCTGAAATCTTCAGAACTGGTTACTCCTGAACAGGCTGGCCGACGTGTTGTTTATCTTGTAAATGATAAACGTAAAGACGTTAGTGCTGCCGTGGGATGGCTATATACCGGAATCCAGGTTACACGCCCGGGTGAAAGCACATCGGCACACAGGCACAAAGCTTCTGCCCTTCGTTTTATCATGGAAGGTGAAGGCGGATATACGGTTGTCGATGGTAACAAGATCATGCTTGAAGTCAATGATTTTGTAATAACCCCTAACAGTACCTGGCATGAACATGGTGTTGAAGAAGGCGGAAAAACCTGCATCTGGCAGGATGGCCTTGATATTCCACTTGTAAATGCACTTGAGGCCAACGATTATGCCGTTTATGATGGCAAACAGCCATTAGTTGCTCCTGTTAACCATTTACCCATGACGTATGGTGGCGGTGCAGGTGTTGTTCCTGCTGATATTGCATGGGACAAGCCTTACTCTCCCCTTTTTAAATATTCATGGAAAAAAGTATACCCAGCTCTATTAGAAGCTGCCAAGGTTAACGAAGGTTCTCCTTTTGACGGTATCCTTATGCATTATACAAATCCTGTTACAGGTGGGCATGTAATGCAGACTATGGGAGCATCTATACAGCTGCTTCGTGCCGGAGAACACACCAAAGCCCACAGGCACACCGGATCTTTTGTATATCAATGCGCTAAAGGACATGGTTATTCAATTATAGCCGGTAAGCGTTTTGACTGGAAAGAGCGTGATATCTTCTGCGTACCGTCATGGGCATATCATGAGCATGTGAATCTTTCTGAAACAGAAGATGCATGTTTGTTCTCATTCAACGACCTTCCTGTTATACAGTCATTAGGATTGTACCAGGAACAGAACCATCCGGAAGGAAACCAAAAAATAGATTAATACAGAATAACGACATAATTACAACAAACGGATAATGAAATTAGTTACTTATAGAATTAACCACACTCCTGCCCGCTTAGGTTTTATTGATGAGCAGATGATTATTGATGCTGAAAAGCTTGGACACATAAAACAAAGTCCACTTCCTGATAACATGCTTGACTTTATTGATCTTGGTATTGAGGGCATCAACCACGCTGTTCGCCTTATCAATACAGCTACGAAAGAAGAACTTTTAGATTGTTCTATTCCATTGGCAAATGCAACACTTTTGGCTCCAATTCCAAAGCCGCGTAAAAACATCTTTGGTATCGGCCTTAACTATACAGAGCATGTAGCTGAATCGGCTCGTACACTTGACACATCAAAAGACCTGCCGCAGGAACCGGTTATTTTCTCTAAGCCTACAACTGCTGTTACAGGTCCGGATACTAATATCATCCACAACCAGAAAATTACTAAACAACTTGACTGGGAAGTTGAGCTTGCTGTGATCATTGGTAAGGGAGGTAAAAACATTACCAAAGAAAATGCAATGGACCATGTATACGGTTATACTGTTATAAATGATATCAGCGCACGTGACTGCCGTCGAGCAGGACAATGGATCGTTTCTAAAGGACAGGATACTTTTGCTCCTATGGGCCCGGTATTGGTTACCCGTGACGAGATTGCTGACCCACATAACCTTAACCTTCGCCTTACTGTAAATGGTGTTGAAAAACAGAATTCGAATACAAAGTTCATGCTTTTCAATATCGAAGACCTTATACATGATCTAAGTACAGTATTTACACTTGATACTGCTGACATTATCGCTACAGGAACTCCTGCAGGTGTTGGCGCAGGAAGAAGTCCGCAGGAATTCATGTGGCCGGGTGACGTGGTTGAAGCTACAGTTGAAGGCATAGGAACAATAAGAAATACGATTGTAGATTCTGAAGAGGTGAAATAATATTTGAAATGACTAAGAAAACATATAAAATAGGCCAGATAGTACCAAGTTCAAATGTTACTATGGAAACCGAAATCCCTGCATTACTACGTTCAAGAGAAACAATTTCACCTGAACGATTTACTTTCCATTCAAGCAGAATGAGAATGAAAAAAGTGACCAAGGAAGAACTTGAAGCAATGGATGCACAGAGCCTTAAATGTGCTCAGGAATTATCAGATGCACGTGTCGACGTCATGGGCTATGCATGTCTTGTTGCTATCATGAGCATGGGACGCGGTTACCACTGTGTATCTGAAACTAATCTTTACGAAGAAACTGTAAAGAATGAAGCTCCGGCTCCTATTGTTACCAGTGCAGGTGCTTTGATCAACGGACTGAAAGTGTTAGGTGCTAAAAAGGTAGCTGTTATCACACCCTATATGAAACCGCTTACCCAGTTGGTTGTTGATTATATCGAACACCAGGGATTTGAAGTCGTGGACTTTATTGCTCTTGAGATTGCTGACAACCTTGAAGTTGCGGCTCAGAACCCTATGAACCTTCTTGACATTTACAAACGTCTTAACCTGGAAGGTGTTGATGTACTTGTTGTTTCGGCATGTGTACAAATGCCTTCACTTGAAGCAATTGACGCTATTGAGAAAGAAATTGGCATCCCTGTTACATCAGCAGCTGTGTGTACAACTTATGAAATGCTTAAAAAGCTTGGCCTTGACACTAAGGTACCAATGGGCGGTGCTTTGCTAAGCGGAAAATATTAATATGAAAAAATTCTTCACCTTATTTTTTATAGCGTTTGCCTTAACCTTAAGTGCACAGCCAATTGCTAAAAAAGAACTTATAGGTAAATGGAAGGCCATTAGTACAGGTGCCATTCAAAAAATGGAGCAATCAGAACTTAAAGAACTAAAGACAATGTTTGCAAACAGTACATTTAGTTTTCTGGATAATGGCAAATTTTTAATTACACTTCCTGAAGATAAACAAGGTATGGAGGAAATGTTTGCCAATACTTTATGGATTTATGATGAAAACACGGCAGTCATTAAAATTGGCACACAAAAGGACAACTTTAGCATTATGGCTATAAAAGCAGTGAAAAGTAAAGGGAAATTTTGCTTTTCACTATTAGAATCGGGTATAAAGCTGGAAGTAGTTAAACAATAATATGGATCCTCTCTAGATTTTACAGAACGTTCTATTATATGTTGATTTTATATTTATTATTTTTTTCTCTTTTATGAGAGTTAGATCTAATTAATGTGGGACTATTGATAATAATTCCGGTTATACATATTAACATTAGTATAAGAAAGATTGAAAAATACAGAACTCCATTAGCGTCATCGAAATTTGGAAAGTCCAATATAAGATAGCAGAGTGAAACAAGTAAAGCAAGCACTGAAATAATAAAACTAAATATTCTCATAATCCTGTATTTATTGGTTAATTAATACATTAACAATTGAAAGGACTATCTACGTTAGTTCTTTCAGTTTTTAATTGTTTTTCATCATTATTTGAGTAGTGTAAGGTGAATTAAAGGATTAACCTTTATTAATTGCTTTATAAATTTACAAAAAAAACTTAAGCAAAAGTTAATAGTATGTAAATATGTGTTAAAAAAATAAATACATCTTCTGAGTCAATGATTGAAAACCCAGTAAATAAGGGAGTAATTATACCTGTGATGTTAAATCTAATCATTTAACATCGTTTTAAAAGTATTTGGATGATTTATATTGAAATTGCATCAGCAATCCAAAGAAGAGTAAAATGAACTGGAAAAATTTAAAATTTAAGACTAAAGCTCTTATTGCACAAACCATGAGGAGCTACAGACAGCACAGGCTTCGAAGATATTTTATGTCTTGATTATCACAGACTATTTTGCCCCTGTTTACTCATTAAGCAGGGGCAAAATTTTTTCTTTCCATTCATCAAGCTTCTGCTGATAAGACTTTGATGCATTTGCTCCGCTTGGAGACGGTAAAATGCTATATTGCAGATTATTACTTCGTCCAATATATTTATCATAATAGGCAGCAGCATTCTTACTTGAAAATAGTACATATTTTAAATTAGGATAGTTTTTGTAGAATACTTCAAAATCATTGACTTTTTCATTTTTGATTTTACTGTCAAGACTCCCCTCCCGTTCGCAATACTCCAGTACATCCCAAACTGCAATTCCGTGAGCTTTTAAAAAAATTATTTTCCTATTATAATCAATTTCTAAGGGTAATTCAAATATAGAATATATTAATCTCCAGAATTGGTTTCCCTTATTACCATAATATTCCTGAAATTCCAAAGATTTCTCTCCAGGCATAGTACCCAAAATCAATATCCTGGCGTTATTGTCAATTATTGGTTGGAAGGCTTTCTTCATCAGATTGTAAATGTTTTGTTTGATTTTATAAATACAACTGTCATTTTTAAGTAATCTGTAACACAACGAGTTAAAGTATTGTTACCATAATTTCTTTTATGATTTCATTAGCAACGGTTACTTTATTCATTGGGTAATTTTGATTTGACAACAAGTTATAAATTGAATTTCAATTAATCAAAATAAACAGTAAACATTATGAAAACAGCAACAAAAACTACCGCTAAAACAACAAAATCAACTGCCGCATCAAGAGTAAAGAAAACTACGGCTACTAAAACAGCTACAACTGGTAAAGTAAAAGCTAAAAGTACTGCTGCTGAAGGCCTTATGGAGCTATATACAGATAGCCTTAAGGATATTTACTGGGCAGAAAAAGCACTGCTAAAAGCATTGCCAAAAATGGCTAAAAATGCCGAGTCGGAAAATTTGGTTAAGGCTATAGATGAACATATTGCTGTTACCGAAGAACAGGTAGCCAGACTTGAAAAAGTTTTTGAGCTGGCAGGTAAAAAAGCTGTAGCAAAAAAATGTGAAGCAATGGACGGCCTTATCAAAGAAGGGCAGGATATTATGGAAAGTACAGAACCCGGCCCTGTAAGGGATGCAGGTATAATTGCTGCGTCACAAAAAATTGAACATTATGAAATCGCAACATACGGTACGCTTTGTGCTTTCGCCAAAACATTAGGTCAGGATGAAGCAGCAGCACTACTTCATGAAACATTAACCGAAGAAAAAGAAGCTGATATTACATTAACCGAAGCAGCTTACAACACTATTAACTTTGATGCATCTGAAGAAGATGCTAATATGTAATCTTTTATAGAAATTTTAAATGGGGCTTATGCCCCATTTTTTAGTTTACAAACTTTAAGCTAATCAAATGAAAACTTTTATAAAGAACAACAGTCTTTCACTTACTTTTTTTATTCTGTTTGTAATTGCAATACTCGCACAAACATTCTTTGGGCTAAAGGAATACAATAAAGAATTGGCAGAGCATGGCGCTTCAGATGTAGGCCTATTACAATATTTAAGTTCAGGCCATTTTATTGAGTCCACTTTTGAAAATTGGGAAAGTGAATTTTTGCAGATGGGCTTGTTTGTATGGTTAACTATCTTTTTGAAGGAAAAAGGATCCTCTGAATCTAAGGGCTTTGATAAGAATGAACCTGTGGACAGGGAACCTGATCCTAATCGAAAAGATGCTCCCTGGCCGGTTAGAAAAGGTGGATTTATATTGAAACTATATAAAAACTCATTGACCATTTCGTTAATGCTTTTATTTCTGCTTTCATTTATCCTGCACTTTTATGGTAGTCTTAAAGATCAAAATCTGCAAAACGAACTTGAAGGCAAACCCTTAGAAACCATATCCGACTATATATTTGATTCCCGTTTTTGGTTTGAATCATTTCAAAACTGGCAGAGCGAATTCTTGTCAGTATTTGCGATAATAGTATTGTCAATATATCTGCGCCAGAAAGGGTCATCACAGTCTAAACCTGTTGATGCACCTCATTATGAAACAGGCGAATAGTGTCAAAGGAGTGCTAAATAACTATGGTTTGGTTTTTAATCTCCTTAACTTGAAATTGAAGTAGTTATCACAACTTAATTTTCTAATTATGAAAGCATTATGGAAAGGCAGTATCAGCTTTGGGCTGGTGCATATCCCAATAAAACTCTACAGCGGTACTCAGGTGCATAATCTCTCTCTTGACATGGTGCGACAGAAAGATAAATGCCCTATTCAATATATTCGTGTATGTAAAAAAGATGGCAAAGAAGTGCCCTGGGAAGATATTGCAAAAGGCTATCGCAAAGAAAATGGCGACTATGTCATATTGGATAAGGATGACTTTGCAAAGGCTGCGCCTGAGAAAACACAGTCACTGGATATTTTTGAATTTATAAAAGAAGATGAGATTCCTTCGAAATACCTCGAAAAGCCCTATATCACTGAACCCGCTAAAGAAGCTAAAAAAGTCTACGCCTTATTAAGGGAAGCTCTTCGTAAATCCGGGAAAGTGGGCCTGTGCAAATTTGTAATGCGTACAACTGAACATCTTGGCATCCTTAAAGTTGAGGAAGATGCCATCCTGCTCATACAAATACGCTTTGAAGATGAATTGAGAGATCCTGATGAAGCCGGATTGATTCCCAAAGACATAAAAATTGAAAAGAAAGAACTGGATATGGCCATGAGCATCATAGACCAGCTTACAGACACATTTGATCCTTCAAAATATAAAGACACCTATAAGGCTGAATTAATTAAAATGATCAAGAAAAAAGCAGCTGAAAAGCAGGGAGCAAAAGCACCTGAACCCCGTAGACGTAAAAAAACACCTGCCGCTAAAGATGATCTGCTCGAACAGCTTAAAGCCAGTCTTGCAGCGATTAAAAATTAATTTTTATGAAATTATCTGAATATAACAGGAAAAGGGATTTCAAAAAAACGGCCGAACCAAAAGGTAAAGTCAAAACAACAGGAAAACAACTTCATTTTGTTGTTCAGAAACATGATGCCTCCCGCCTGCATTATGACTGGCGACTCGAGATTGATGGTGTTTTGGTAAGTTGGGCCGTACCCAAAGGCCCCAGTTCAGACACGTCGATTAAACGTCTTGCGATGCATGTGGAAGATCACCCTATGGATTATATTGATTTTGAAGGAACTATTCCAAAAGGACAATATGGTGGTGGCACTGTTATGGTTTGGGATACGGGTACTTTTCTGGCTGAAGGCTCAGATGATGTTGAAGAAAGCGAAAAAATGCTTCGCAAAATGCATATGGAAGGAAATATTAAGGTCGTAATGAGTGGTAAAAAACTAAAAGGCTCTTACCATCTTGTACGAATGAGCGGAAAACAGGATGAATGGCTCCTGATGAAAGGTAAAGATGAATATGCAGATAAAATAGAATTTGACCAGCATTCTGTAATAACGAGGCGAACATTAGAGGAAATTGAAAACGATAAAAAATCGAAAACATGGCAAAGTAATAAAGGGGAAAAGAAAAATTCATCTGACGATGATAATGACATTCTTACAGAAGAAGCAAGAAAGACATCAGGTAAAAAAGCCTCCTCTCCTACTTTTACAGCCGAAGATGTTGCCGATGCCAAAGTTCTTAAAACTTTTCCAAAAGAATGGAAACCGCAACTTGCAACTCTCGCCGATGAGATATTTGACAACGATGAATGGGTATTTGAAAACAAATATGATGGCTATCGCGCCTTGATAAAAATACATAAAGGAAAAGTTGAATTATTATCCCGTAATGGACTGTCTTTTAATTCTAAATACAAATCATTGGTTGAAGCTTTTGGAATCATAAACGATGACATGATCCTGGATGGGGAAATTGTGGTTGAAGATACAAACGGAAAAAGCAACTTTCAATGGCTGCAGTACTATCAGGACAATCCTGACAAAGGAAAACTAAAATGTTATGTATTTGACATCTTATATTTCAATGGTTACGACCTCACTTCATTAGAATTGCTACAGCGAAAAAGAATATTGAAAGCACTTTTGCCAAAGATTGACAATATCATATATTCTGATCATATTATTGGCAAAGGAACAAAAGCTTTGGCAGATGCCAGAGAAAAAGGCAGCGAAGGGCTTATCGCAAAGAAAATCACTTCTGCTTACCATATAAACAAACGTTCGAAAGAATGGCTTAAAATCAAAGTAACTAAGGAACAGGAAATGGTTATTGGCGGTTATACTGAACCGAAAGGTTCCCGAAGCGGTTTTGGCTCCCTTCTCCTTGGCTATTATCAAGATGGTGATCTTATCTATTCGGGAAAAGTAGGTACGGGTTTTAATGAAGAATCGCTTAAAGATATGCACACCAAACTTATAAAACTGGAAAGTAACACCTCTCACTTTAAATCAAAGCCTAAAGAACCCGGGGCACACTGGATAAAACCTGAACTGGTTGCACAGGTAAAATATTCGGAATGGACAGAAACAGGCAGCCTCCGGCATCCGGTATTTATAGGACTGCGAA
The DNA here is from genome assembly GCF_054457175.1 of Flavobacterium hauense. Taxonomy (NCBI): domain Bacteria; kingdom Pseudomonadati; phylum Bacteroidota; class Flavobacteriia; order Flavobacteriales; family Flavobacteriaceae; genus Flavobacterium; species Flavobacterium hauense. The sequence continues at coordinate 124,877 of NZ_JBTKVX010000007.1, read as the reverse complement.
CAGATAAAAAGCCGAAAGATGTTGCTCGGGATAAAGCAGTTAGGACTGAAGAGGTAATTCCCAAACAAAAAACTGCAAAAGAAGTAAAAAGTTCTAAATCAAAAAAGGTGAAAAAGGAAACTGACAACATTAAGCCGTTGAAAGGTTTTGATACTGAAAAAGTAGAAATAACCAATCCTGATAAGATATTCTGGCCAGCAGAAGGATATACAAAAGGCGATGTAATAGCGTACTACGATGAAATGGCCGAATATGTATTAAAATATATTCAAGACAGACCACAATCATTGCGTCGTACACCCGATGGTATAAAAAGTGAGGGCTTTTTCCAAAAAGATATGGCTGGCAAAGCACCGTCATGGGCTAAAACAAGAAAGATCAAATCTTCTTCCAATGGAGAAAGCATTGAGTATCTTATCTGCAATAACAAAGAAACATTGATGTATATGGCAAATCTCGGATGTATAGAAATCAATCCGTGGAGTAGCCGCATAGGGAACATCAATAATCCTGATTATATCATTTTTGATCTTGATCCAAATAAAGCAACGATTAAAGACCTGGTTAGCACAGCAAAAAAAGTTAAAGAGATACTGGATAGCCTCAATATTAAAGGATATCTTAAAACATCCGGAGGAAAAGGCCTTCATGTATTTATACCTGTACTTCCTAAATATACGTATGATCAGACAAGGGATTTTTCACATATCATCAGTGAGGCTGTTCATAAAGCATTGCCTAAAATCACAAGCCTTGAACGAATGCCTAAGAACCGTATAGGTAAGATATACCTGGATTTTCTTCAAAACGGTAAAGGAAAAACCATGGCCTGCGCCTACTCACTTCGTCCCCGCGAAGGAGCTACAGCCAGTACACCTTTAGAATGGGATGAATTAACTGACACCTTTGACCTTAAAGATTACACTATTAAAACGCTACCAAAAAGAGTCAAAGAAAAAGGAGACCTATGGGAAGATTTTTTTGATAACGCAATTGACCTTAAAGCAGTTCTTGATAAACTAAGCGAATAGACACAGTTTTTATATATTTGTAAGAAAATAAAAACAATGTTCAGAAAAATCATTCTTGCAGGTTTATTTATCTGCAGTGTTCCCTGCATTTCACAAAACAAATATGAAGCAGATTTCTTAGAGTTTTGGGCAGACTATAATAACAATTATGCCTATTTTGAAAAACAAAGTATTGATTGGAACAGGGTGAAAGAAATTTATCTTCCATTATCCAAAAATATTAATAGTGACAGTGAATTTATCTCTTTCCTTGAACAGGTTACTCATGAACTTCATAATGGTCACGTTAGCCTTAATACAGCCCTTTACACATCTAACAGAATAATTCCTAGTGGGCAGGATATATTCGTAGAAAAGAAAGACAATTTGTTTTTTGTAACCGATGTAAAGAAAAATTCAGCCGCCGAATTATCAGGTATTAAATCAGGAATGCAAATCGTTGAATTCAATGGGAAACTTATTGAAGAGGAATTTCAAAAATTCCTTCCAAAATATGCTTCTGTTTATGATGACAGCATGTATTCCTATGCAGTAAATATGCTATTGGCAGGTACACGCGACAAACCCCGTGAAATTACAATAATAAAAGACCGCCTTGAAACCATAATAATTCCAGATGATTCAAAAAACAACGTTACAGCCAATTCATTAGTCGATTATAAGATATTAGAGGGAAATATTGGGTACATAAAAATCAATAATTCATTAGGAGAAAATAATCTTATTGTAGAATTTGACAAAACAATAGATGCCTTGATGAATACCAAATCTATAATTTTGGATCTTACAGATACTCCGGGCGGAGGAAATACCACTGTTGCAAGGGGTATTATGGGAAGATTTACAGATAAAGAACTTCCATACCAAAAGCATCAGATTAATGAAAAGGAATTTGGCACTGTAAGAAGTTGGGTTGAATATGTTTCACCAAGAAAAATAACCTATAAAAATAAGGTTGTCGTTATGGTTGGGCATTGGACGGGTAGTATGGGAGAAGGAATGGCTATTGGATTTGACGGGATGAAACGTGCTAAAATTACCGGAACAAAAATGGCCGGACTTATAGGCGCTATCTATACTTTCAGAACGTCACAGACTAATATCGGCTATCAGATTCCTATTGAAAGAATGTATCATATAAATGGTACACCACGCGAAGATTATATAATCAAATATCAAACTGCCAATAGTGATGAAACATATCTCAGAGCATTGAATTTAGCTAAATAAAAAAGGCTGCCAACAGGACAGCCTTACTATTTTGAATCAGAATCATATTAAGATTAACCTAATACTTCTTTTACTTTTTTACCGATCTCAGCAGGAGAGTCAACAACGTGGATACCGTTATCTCTCATAATACGTTTTTTAGCTTCAGCTGTATCATCAGCACCACCAACAATTGCACCTGCGTGACCCATTGTACGTCCTTTAGGAGCAGTCTCACCAGCGATAAATCCGATTACAGGTTTTCTGTTACCATCAGCTTTGATCCATTTAGCAGCATCAGCCTCTAATTGACCTCCAATTTCACCGATCATGATGATCGCTTCAGTTTCAGGGTCGTTCATTAAAAGTTCAACAGCTTCTTTAGTAGTAGTACCAATGATTGGGTCACCACCAATTCCGATAGCTGTAGTGATACCAAGACCTTGTTTTACAACCTGGTCAGCAGCTTCATAAGTAAGAGTACCTGATTTAGAAACGATACCAACTTTGCCTTTTTTGAATACGAAGCCCGGCATGATACCAACTTTAGCTTCTCCAGGAGTAATAACACCCGGACAGTTAGGACCAACTAAACGACAGTCTTTACCTTGAATATAGTCATAAGCTTTGATCATATCTGCAACAGGAATACCTTCAGTGATCGTGATAATTACTTTGATACCTGCTTCAGCAGCTTCCATAATTGCGTCAGCAGCAAAAGCCGGCGGAACGAAAATGATAGTTGTATCAGCACCAGCGATATCCACTGCATCTTTAACAGTGTTGAATACCGGACGGTCTAAGTGTGTAGTACCACCTTTACCAGGTGTAACACCACCTACAACGTTAGTACCGTACTCTATCATTTGAGTAGCATGGAAAGTACCTTCGCTACCTGTAAATCCCTGAACAATTATTTTGGAATCTTTATTAACTAAAACACTCATGATATATTTTTTAAATTATTTTTTAAAATCGTGTTGCAAAAATAGGGTTTTGTAAAATATAATTAAAGCTTTGTGCGACTTTTATAAAGATATTTTTACGAAAAGATAATATACGGCTTAGCCCAATTGACTCATAAGATAGCCGCGGTAAAACTTATTGTCTTTTATTTCCCATATAACCACAAAATTTGCAAGAACCACTTCTTCGTTTGGGTTTTCAATCGGGTTCACATAATGTGTATAGCGCACCGTAACACTATCACCTTCTGCAATAGTATGAGTAATGTTAAGTCTTGAAGCAGAGTACGACTTATCCAGTTCGGCAGCCAAAGTGAGCAGATCGCTCTTTTCAAGCTGTAAGTAACCTTTTGAACTATGCCATTGCAGGACAAGTTCTTCATGAAGATAGTTTTTCATACCTTCTTCTGACCTGAAAGCGCCTGAATTATAATACTCCGATACAAGTTCTTTTGCACTCATTATTATTTATTTTTTAAACAGTTCAGGTATACGTTTTATATATGCTAATTGCTTAAGTTTTTCGCGTACTTCCTCAGCAGGATAACCAAAATATACTTTACCGCCTTCAAGCGATTTACTAACGCCTGATTGGGCCTGAATTACCGCTTTAGTACCTATAGTGATTCCGCTTGTTGTTCCTGCCTGTCCCCAAAATGTAACTTCATCCTCAATAACTACGCAGCCTGCAATACCAACCTGTGCAGCAATAAGGCATTTTTTACCGATTACGGTATCGTGGCCTATCTGTACCTGGTTATCAATTTTGGTTCCTTCACCTATAGTAGTATCACCGGTTACACCTTTGTCAATAGTACAAAGGGCTCCAATGCCTACATTATTTTCAATGATAACCCTTCCGCCTGACAAAAGCTGATCAAATCCTTCAGGACGTTTTTTATAATAAAAAGCATCCGCTCCCAGAATAGTTCCGGCATGGATTATAACATTATCTCCGATGATCGTATTATCATAGATACTTACATTAGAATGTATAAGACAGTTTTTTCCAATAGTTACATTGTTACCAATAAATGTATTTGGCTGTACTACCGTCCCCTCTCCTATTTTAGCCGTTGTTGAAATAGAAGTGTTTGAAGACTGAAATGGCTTGAAGTGCCTGGTTAGCTTATTAAAGTCCCTGAATGGATCATCACTAACCAATAATGCTTTACCCTCAGGGCATTCAACCTGCTTGTTGATCAAAACAATTGTTGCTGCCGATTGAAGTGCTTTGTCATAATATTTAGGATGGTCTACAAAAACAATATCCCCTGGCTCAACAACATGAATTTCATTCATACCATGAACAGGGAAATTATCTTCACCCACATAATCGCAGCTAATAAGAGCAGCAATCTCCTTTAAAGGATAAACATTTGGGAATTTCATTTAGTATGTTTCTTTGGTTTATTGCAATCCGGTTATTTACATTGCCAATGTACAAATAATCAAATAACCGGACCTACAAAATAAACTATTCTTTTACACGCTCCATGTAGTGGCCTGTAGCCGTGTCAATTTTAATTTTATCGCCCTCATTGATAAACAATGGTACATTAACATTTGCACCGGTCTCAACTTTAGCAGGTTTGGTAGCATTTGTTGCTGTATTACCTTTAACTCCCGGCTCAGCATAAGTAACCTCAAGGATTACAGAAGCAGGCATATCTACAGACAGAGGTGCATCAGTTTCGGTATTCCAAATAACCATAACATTCTCGCCTTCTTTTAGAAGGTCCGGAGCATCAAGGATGTCTTTATGTAATGATATTTGCTCATAGGTCTCAACATGCATGAAGTTAAACTGATCGCCTTCAGCATACAAAAACTGGAACTTGTGAGTTTCAACTCTTACATCGTCAATTTTGTGTCCTGCAGAGAAAGTATTATCTAAAACTTTACCATTGGTAAGGCTTTTAAGTTTAGTTCTTACGAAAGCAGGCCCTTTACCCGGTTTCACGTGAAGGAATTCAATGATCTTGTATATGTCGTGGTTAAACTTAATACATAATCCGTTTCTGATATCTGATGTACTTGCCATTTCTGTTAAATTATATTATGTTGTATGTAACTTATGTAGAGAAATACTCTAATTGTTAATTATAAATACCTGTATACCCTTTCATTACCCCTCTCGAAGAATTCCTGATAAACATAATGATCTCATCACGTTCCGGAGTAGCCTCCATCTCAGCTTCAATAATGCTTAATGCCTGAGTTGTGTTGTAATTTTTTTGATATAATATTCTGTAAATCTCCTGTATTTCCCTTATTTTTTCAGGAGTAAAACCTCTTCTTCTAAGACCCACAGAGTTAATCCCTACATAAGATAAAGGCTCTTTAGCAGCTTTGGTAAATGGAGGTACATCTTTTCTTAAAAGAGATCCGCCGGAGATCATTGCATGATCACCAACACTGATAAACTGATGCACTGCAGACAATCCGCCAATAATAGCGTAATTACCAATTGTAACGTGACCTCCAAGAAGTACACCGTTTACAATGATTGCATTATCACCAATGTGACAGTCATGGGCTACGTGTGCTGCAGCCATGATAAGACAATTTTTACCTATTACGGTTTGTCCTGAAGCAATAGTACCTCTATTAATGGTAACGCACTCACGAATAGTACAGTTATCTCCTATTATAGCAAGCGAATCTTCACCTCCAAATTTAAGATCCTGAGGAACTGCAGATATTACTGCACCAGGGAATATATTACAGTTCTTGCCTATTCTGGCACCTTCCATAATCGTTACATTTGAACCTATCCAGGTTCCTTCACCTATCTCCACATTATTATGGATGGTGGTAAAAGGCTCGATCACTACATTTTTAGCGATTTTTGCGCCCGGATGTACATATGCTAATGGTTGATTCATAATTTTTTGTTTAGCTGTTTTTGACAATCTGAGCCATTAGTTCGGCTTCAGCAACAAGTTTTCCATTAGCATAAGCATTTGCCTGCATGTGGCAAATCCCTCTGCGGATTGGTGAGATCAGGTCACATTTAAACACAAGTGTATCACCAGGAAGCACTTTATGCTTAAACTTCACATTGTCAATTTTCATAAAATAAGTAAGATAGTTTTCCGGATCAGGCACAGAGCTTAATATAAGGATACCGCCTGTCTGTGCCATGGCTTCTACTATAAGTACACCAGGCATAACCGGAGCACCCGGGAAGTGGCCAACGAAAAAGCTTTCGTTCATGGTCACATTCTTTAAACCTACTACATGGTTGTCGCTCATCTCAAGGATCTTATCCACCAGTAAAAATGGCGGACGGTGAGGCAACATGCTCATTATTTTGTTCACATCCATCAAAGGTTCTTTATGCAGGTCATAAACCGGCACCTGATTACGTTCTTCGATTTTAATGATTTTAGACATTTTTTTAGCAAACTGGGTATTAACAAAATGCCCCGGTTTGTTTGCAATAACCTTTCCTTTTATTCTCATGCCAATAAGTGCAAGGTCACCAATAACATCAAGCAATTTGTGACGTGCAGCTTCATTTGGATGATGAAGGGTAAGGTTATCAAGAATACCGTTTGGTTTTACAGTAATATTATCTTTACCAAAAGCAACCTTAAGGCTTTCCATAGTTTCTGCAGATATTTCTTTATCTACATAAACAATAGCATTATTAAGGTCTCCTCCTTTGATAAGCCCATTATTTAAAAGGGCTTCAAGTTCATGCAGGAAACTGAATGTACGTGAAGAAGCGATTTCCTCTTTAAAATCGCCCATGCTTTTAAGTGTCGCATTTTGAGTACCCAGTACTTTGGTACCGAAATCAACCATAGCAGTTACCTGGTAATCATCTGCAGGCATAACAATTATCTCACTGCCGGTTGCTTCATCGGTATATGAAATAACTTCTCTTACAACATATACTTTACGTTCCGCCTCCTGTACTTCAACACCTACAGCTTCAATAGCTTCAACAAAAAATTTAGATGATCCATCCATTATTGGTGGTTCAGAAGCATCTAGCTCAATTATTACGTTGTCTACATCACAACCAACAAATGCTGCAAGCACGTGTTCAGATGTTTGAATCTTAACACCTTTTTTCTCAAGATTTGTTCCTCTTTGGGTATTAACTACATAATTGGCATCCGCCTCAACAATAGGCTGTCCTTCTAAATCTACCCTTACAAAAGTAAATCCATTGTTTACCGGTGCCGGCTTGAAAGTCATGGTAACTTCTTTACCTGTATGCAGTCCAACTCCTTTTAACGATATTTCACTTTTGATTGTGGTTTGTTTAACCATTATATCTGTTGTTTATTGTTTTATTTGTTGCTTTAGCTCATCTATTTCAGCTACAATCTTAGGGAAGTTTCTGAAATGAACATACGATTTATTAAAATCATTATAACCTAATGCCGGGCTTCCCTGTATGATTTCACCATCAGGAATACTTTTTCCAACACCTGATTGTGCCTGAATCCTGACACCATTGCCAATGGTTATATGTCCAACGATACCTACCTGTCCGCCGATAACGCAATTGCTTCCGATCTTCGTTGAACCGGCTACCCCTGTTTGAGATGCTATAACTGTGTTTTCACCAATAATAACATTATGCGCAATCTGTATCTGATTATCAAGCTTTACGCCTTTTTTTATAATTGTAGAGCCTAAAGTAGCCCTGTCTATTGTCGTACAAGACCCTACATCTACATTATCTTCAAGTATAACATTCCCTATTTGTGGGATTTTGCTGTAAACACCTTCATCATTTGGTACAAAACCAAAACCATCGGATCCTACTATTGCTCCGGAATGAATTGTACATCCGTTTCCTATTTCGGTTTCAGAGTAAATACGCACACCTGCAAACAGTATTGTATTATCGCCAATCGTTACATTGTCACCTACAAAAGTATTTGGGTATATTTTTACATTGTCGCCAATCTTTACATTTTTACCAATATAACAAAAGCTGCCAAGATAAAGATTATCTCCATAACTAGCTCCTTCAGAAATTACAGAAGGCTGTTCTATACCGGACTTCATCAGTTTGACCTGATTGTAGTATTCAAGAAGCTTAGAAAATGACGCATACGCATCATCAACTTTGATTAAAGTAGTAATAATATTGCCTTCAGGCTCAAAAGACCTGTTAACGATTGTAATTGTAGCCTCTGTAGAATATATGTATGATTGATACTTAGGATTCCCTAAAAAAGTAAGGGATCCAATCGTTCCTTCTTCAATTTTGGCCAGCTTATAGACCTCGGCCTGCGGATTACCCACAACCTCACCTTCCAGTATGCCTGCTATTTGTTCTGCTGTAAATTTCATCCCGACAAAAATATAAAATTTAATTAAATTGCTGCGCCCTCTAAAAGCACTTTTGGAAAACACAAATAATACTTCGTGACGGGCTTGGATAAAGCCTTTAAATTCAATTGGTCAGAGGCTTCTACAACATCTTCGATTGTACGGTCTTTCTTTAAAATATGTATTGGTTCCCCTGTTTTATTGTAGGCCTGGTTTTTGATTTTACCTCTAAAGACAAAATATTCTGCTTCTCTTTCTGTTAAGCCGGATATTTCTGCAAACCTTTTCAATAAAGTAATTACTTCTTCTTTACTTACTTTTTCAGAGCGCATTCTTATTTTAAGAAGATCACGATTTATGATCATCTTACTCAATTCTCTTAAAACATAATCGTCATTGAACTGCCATGATTTTACAGCACTGATAATATCAAAATCGTCGAGATAAGAAAACTTATTTAGTATTTCGTCATTAAAATCATCAAGGGTAACCTTGTTTTGCATAAAATACAACAAAGGTTCACTTGCAGGTAACTGTATACCCATTTGGGTAAGTTCTTTAGCGCGCTTTAATATTTTTGTCATGATAAGCTCGGCAGCAACACTAGTTTTGTGAAGGTAAGCCTGCCAGTACATCAACCTTCTGGCAACAAGGAATTTTTCTACCGAATAAATGCCCTTCTCTTCTATCACCAGCATATCATCCTGAACATCGAACATCTGGATAAGTCTTTCAGAATTAATGTTCCCTTCGGCCACACCCGAATAAAAACTATCCCTTTTAAGGTAGTCCATCCTGTCCATATCCAATTGGCTTGAAATAAGCTGCAACATAAAATGACGGTGATATTCACCTTTAAATATTTGTATGGCAAGTGTCAATTTGCCATCAAACAATTCATTAAGCCTGTTCATGAACAATAATGAAATAGCCTCGTGGTGAACGCTCTCTGCAATACTATGTTCCATTGCATGCGAAAACGGGCCGTGACCTATGTCGTGAAGCAGTATTGCAATATTAAGTGCTGTTTCTTCTTCCTCGCTAATTTCTGTACCTTTAAACTTTAGTACCTGAATGGTCTTTTGCATAATATGCATACAGCCAAGAGCATGGTGAAAACGCGTATGATGCGCCCCGGGATAAACCAAATAGGACATACCCATTTGCGAAATACGGCGAAGTCTCTGGAAGTATGGGTGCTGGATAAGATCATAAACCAGCGGGTTTGTAATTGTTATAAACCCATAAATTGGGTCATTTAATATTTTTAGCTTGTTGATTTCGCCCACAGGTACAAATTTTACACAAATATACTAATTAACATAGTGGTAAAATCCCGAAATTAGCCTTTTTTAAGTAGCTTATCCAAGATGCCTTAACGTAAATTAATAAAAAAGAGTTAAACATAGGTTAATCATTACAACTACTTAACTGTATAAGAACATAATACCTAATTTTACGATAGTAATCATACATCACACCATGAAAACCACACTATTTACACTATTTGCTTTTTTTGGATTTACTTTACTTGCTACAGCACAGGAAGAACAGGATAAAACAGAACGACAGCCGGTAGCGGTAACTCAGGCACAGGTTGAAAAGGACGCACGAATGGCTGAAGAAGAACGCAAAAAACATGAAGACGCAAAAAAAGCGCTCAAGGAAGATAAAATAAAAGCAGATGATAAAAAGAACGCACCAAAAAATAATAATTCATCTGCTAAAAAGGCTTCAACACGGCCTGGCAAACAATAATAACGTTATTTTTTGTTACTTAGGTTATTGAAGGAGAGCTCTGCAGATCATATCTGCAGGGCTTTTTTTCTTTAAAAAACGGGATAGCAATAAAACAGTAAAATAGCTGTTTATTACTCAGCTATTTTTATTAAAAATTTAGGATTAATTTCCTTACTTTCCACTAACTTGCAGGATTAATTAAGAAACGAAATTTTACTCATATGAATGAGATCAAGATACTTTGGGTTGACGATGAGATAGACATGCTAAAACCTCATATTCTTTTCCTTGAAAAGAAGAACTATAAGGTCACAACGGCAAATAATGGACAAGACGGACTTGATATATTTGATCAGGAAAACTTTGATATTGTTTTTCTTGATGAAAACATGCCAGGGCTTAGTGGGCTTGAAACACTTACCATGATAAAAGAGAAAAAATCTTCAGTGCCTGTGATAATGATCACAAAAAGTGAAGAAGAATACATCATGGAAGATGCTATAGGCTCTAAGATTGCCGATTATCTTATTAAGCCTGTGAATCCAAATCAGATATTGCTTTCACTTAAGAAGAACCTTGACCATTCACGTTTGGTTTCTTCTAAAACCACACTGGATTACCAAAAAGAATTCCGCAAAATTGCCATGGATATGGGAATGGTGAATTCCTGGGAAGAGTGGATCGATATGTACAAAAGACTCATCTTTTGGGAACTTGAGCTTGAAAACATTGAAGACCAAAGCATGGTTGAGATTCTTGAATCACAAAAAGTTGAAGCTAACTCCCAATTTGGTAAGTTTATAGAAAAAAATTACGAAGACTGGTTTGATCCCAAAGCTGATAAGCCTGTGCTATCGCATAATCTTTTCAGAGAACTTGTTGTGCCGGAACTGAAAAAGAAACAGCCTATACTTTTTGTTGTAATTGATAATCTGCGCTATGACCAATGGAAAGCATTTGAAAGTGTAGTAAACAATCATTACAAGCTGGAAAAAGAAGCTCCCTTCTACTCTATTCTCCCCACAGCTACCCAGTATGCACGAAATGCCATCTTTTCGGGTCTTACACCTCTGGAAATGGAAAAAAAATATCCTCAATACTGGAAAAATGATGTTGAAGAAGGTGGTAAAAACCTATATGAAGCCGATTTTCTTACTGAACAGCTAAAAAGACTTGGCTTAAGCAACCTTAAACAAGAATACTATAAAATAACCAATTTTAAAGACGGTAAAAAGCTTGTAGATAATTTCAAAGGACTTAAGGATAATGACCTTACTACAATAGTATATAACTTTGTAGATATGCTTTCTCATGCCAAAACAGAAATGGATGTTGTTAAGGAGCTTGCGTCTAACGATAAGGCATACCGTTCTCTTACCTTAAGCTGGTTCAGGAATTCGCCATTATTGGAAATGATACAGCAAGCCCAGCAAATGGGTATGAAACTTATACTGACTACGGACCATGGTACAATAAATGTTAAAAACCCAAGCAAGGTAATAGGCGACAAGAATACCAGCCTGAATTTGAGGTACAAGACAGGCCGCAGCCTGACATTTGAGGATCGTGACGTATACCACGTTAAAGATCCAAAATCGGTTCAGTTGCCTACGATAAACATGAGCAGCTCATTCATATTTGCCAAAAACGACCATTTCCTGGCTTATGTGAATAATTATAACCATTATGTAAGCTATTACAGGAACAGCTATCAGCATGGAGGAATATCCCTTGAAGAGATGATCATTCCGTTCCTTGTATTCAACCCTAAATAATACCCCCTTTATTATATATGGAAATCACATTTTCTTTAGAGGAAATAGATGCAGCTGCCGAACAGGTTTTGGCGCAAAACATAAAAAAAACAATTCTTTTTCATGCCGGTATGGGTGTAGGTAAGACTACATTCATTAAAGCCATTGCGCGTAAGCTTGGCGTAAAAGACATGACGTCAAGCCCTACATTTTCGCTTGTAAATGAGTATGAAACCGGTGATGGTGAGATATTGTATCATTTTGATCTTTACCGCATAAATACTGAAGAAGAAGGTTATGATATGGGACTTGATGAATATTTCTATTCAGGTAATCTATGCCTTATAGAATGGCCTGAAAAAACACCGAATCTAATTCCTATAGATCATACATCCATAACCATAAAACAACTGCCTGATGGGCGGCGTCATCTTACTGTAAAATAGTTAAGTACCCTTCAGTTTTTTTCGTAAATTAGAGCAAAAATATACCAAACCGAACCATGTCATTGTCATTAACACCCTTTACAAAACAGCAATTGCTGCCGCAGGAAGAGAAACTTGAAATTGAGCGCCAAAAGAGTGAACTTTTTATAGGTATACCAAAAGAGACATCATACCAGGAAAGAAGGATATGCCTTACCCCTGATGCTGTAAATTCACTTACTGCACATGGCCATCGCGTGATGATTGAAGCCGGTGCAGGCCTTAGCTCAAGTTATAGCGATAAAGACTACAGCGAAGCAGGTGCCGAAATAACACAGGATACCAAAAAGGTATTTGGCTGTCCGGTCATTTTAAAAGTCGAGCCGCCAAGTGTTGCTGAAATTGAAATGATGAACCCTCAGACGCTTATCATTTCAGCGATACAGCTAAAAACGCAAAAAAAAGAATATTTTGAGGCACTGGCGACAAAAAAAATCACTGCACTTGCCTTTGAGTTCATTAAGGATGAAGACGGTTCCTACCCTGCTGTAAAATCGCTTAGTGAGATTGCCGGTACAGCTTCGGTACTTATTGCTGCTGAATTGATGATCAACCAAAAAATAGGAAAAGGCCTGCTGATGGGTAACATCACTGGGGTACCACCGACTGAGGTAGTTATTATAGGTGCGGGAACAGTTGCTGAATTTGCGGCAAAAACTGCGTTAGGTTTAGGTGCAAGTGTAAAAGTCTTCGATAATTCCATAAACAAGCTTCGACGACTTCAGAATAACCTTAATCAGCGTATCTTCACTTCTACAATACAGGAAAAATCACTGCTAAAAGCACTTATGCGATGCGATGTAGCGATAGGTGCAATGAAAGGTAAGAATCGTACTCCCATAATCGTTAGTGAGACTATGGTCGAACACATGAAAAAAGGAGCGGTAATTATTGATGTTTGCATTGATACCGGTGGTTGTTTTGAAACTTCAGAGGTGACTACTCACGAGAAGCCTACTTTCGTTAAAAATAACGTTATACACTATTGCGTACCCAATATCCCATCACGTTACTCTAAAACAGCATCAATGTCCATAAGTAACATTATTAGTCCTTTCCTGTTACAAATGGCCGATGACGGAGGTATTGAAAGCGCTATACGCTGCAATGCGGGATTAAAGCATGGTATTTATTACTATCACGGCATATTAACCAACAGATCGATAGGAGAATGGTTTTCCCTAAACTACAGGGATATCAATCTTATAGCATTTTAAGCAAAGAAGCTTCAGTATGACTGAAGCTTCTTTGTTTTGTCTCAATTATTCGGTTCGTTCTGCCTCTCCAAAAATTTCTTCAGCATCAGGAAAGACAAAATCATTTTCAGAAAAATCAAGCGTTTCCGCTACAGGAGCGTATTTCGTAATTTCATCAATACCTTTTTTAAGTCTTAATTCTGTTGAGTATTTACGGCTTGTAGCCAAAACCAGCCCGCCTTTTGACAACCTGAAGAAATATTTACCTGAAGTTGCCGTGTTTTTGGTAAAAGCAAATAAGGCCATATTATCCCTGATTCCGCCAATCATGAGTTCACAATCAGACTTTTGCTTACAGCTGATACTGGTAAAGATTGTCTTTCCCTTTCTCGATGTAAATACAAATTTATATTCACCGTTAAATCGTTTGCTGATTACAAACATCCCCATATTTCTTCTACCTGTATTAGTTTGTTTACACTTCAAAGCTAAGGAAAATTGAAGGAGTTTAAAAGTGCATAAGCAGGAAGAAATTAAGAGTTATAAACAAATAATAAGCAAGAAGCACCATAAAGTATTTATTTAAAGAACAATATAATTTCTCCAATAAGAGAAAAAAGTTTTTTGATGAAAGAATGACGATTTATTTCTTTTACATCTTAATTTTCATCTAAACGCTTTAAAATGAGCGACCGTAAACGCTCTTCATGCTCATCTCCCCAATTCCCGATTGCTGAAATTACAGGGATTAATGTTTTTCCAAAATCTGTCAGGTTATATTCGACTTTAGGAGGCACAACAGGGTAAATAATCTTTGAGACAAGTTCATGTTCCTCTAATTCCTTCAACTGAATATTTAAAACCCTGCGTGAAGCATCAGGTATTTTACGCTGCAATTCACTTGGGCGTTTGTGTCCCTGATCAATAAACCAAAGCAAGCGTATCTTCCATTTGCCGTAAAGTACTTCACCTATCAGGTCAAGACCACAATTCAAATTAGGTAATGTTTTTCTCTCATACATATTACAAAAGTAAACGTATATACCAATCTGTGCAATAGGGGAATAATTTATCCCTATATGAATCGTAACTCCGTACTTGTGAGGAATTAACGTACTCCCGAGATTTGTACAAAGAAATTTAAATATAACATAAGATGGATTATCAAAATGAATTATCAGGAAAAATTGCCTTAGTGACAGGAGGTACAAAAGGAGCCGGAAAGGCAATTTCAGAAAGACTGCTGCAAGCGGGTGCTACTGTAATTATTACCGCAAGGAATGCTCCGGAAAAAGAAAACAGTAAGCTACATTTCATTTCTTCCGATTTAAGTAAGGCAGAAGGATCACAAAAAGTAGTTGAAGAAGTGCTGTCGACTTACGGGAGACTGGATATTCTTGTAAACAACCTTGGTTCTTCAGCAACACCCGCAGGCGGCTTTAGCGTATTAACAGATGAAGATTGGGAATCAACCCTGCAAGCTAATTTGCTGGCTCCTGTTCGACTGGACAGGAGATTTTTACCACAAATGCTAGATAAAAAAAGTGGTGTTATTATTCACATAGCTTCTATTCAAGGTAAATTACCGCTATATGATTCTACTTTGCCTTATGCTGCTGCAAAAGCAGGATTGATAAATTATAGTAAAAGTTTATCAAATGAAGTTGCGCCTAAAGGTATTCGAGTACTAACTGTTTCACCGGGATGGATAAATACAACAGCATCGAAAGCCTGGCTGGGTGAAATTGCAAGAAACGCAAATAGTACTGTACAAGAAGCTCAACAAAGTGTTATGGATGCATTGGGCGGAATACCTTATGGCAGGCCTGCCGAACCGGAAGAAGTAGCTGAATTAGTTGGTTTCCTTGTTTCACCAAGAGCCAGTTATTTGACAGGAACAGAATTTATAATCGATGGTGGTACAGTACCCACAATTTAATAATCTTTAAAAATAATAACAATGAACTTACCAAAAGTAATAATTGATTTGATAAAAGCGCAGAACGAATTCGACAGTGTTGCCTATGCCAATTGTTTTTCAGAAACCGGGGTAATGCTTGATGAAGGTATGACCCATAAAGAAAGGGTTGAAATCCAGCACATGATAGACGAGGCAAACAAAAAGTACCAATCAGTGATGCAACCCCTTGAATATACTGAAAATGGTACAACGAGTATCTTATCTGCAGCGTGTTCGGGTACATTTCCCGGAAGCCCGATTACATTGAAATTTCATTTTGATATTGTTGATGGACAAATTCAACATTTAAAAGTAACAGATTAAAAAATAAATTATTTGTCTTTGTGTGGGTATTGAGTTCCATAGATATCACGAGAGCCCAGATTTATTGGTAAAACGAGATTATCTTGAGAAAGTATCTTAAAATAAAAAAGCTTCAGTTTTCACTGAAGCTTTTCTTGTGGGCGATAAGGATTAACTTCGTTCATTCCAAGGAGTATTAATGCTACAAGAAAAGCCCAACCTTACTAAAGTCAGGTTACTTTTGTTTTTCAGAAAAGTTCTTGAAAGAAATCTTTCCGCACTTTTTTGAAAAGCAAAAAGCCGAAACTTGCGTTTCGGCTTTTCTTGTGGGCGATGAGGGATTCGAACCCCCGACCCTCTCGGTGTAAACGAGATGCTCTGAACCAACTGAGCTAATCGCCCTATTTCCGTAATTCGTTACTGTTATTTAGTTCCTTATTACGGGTGCAAATATACGCTTAGTATTTGTATTTGCAAGACTTTTGAGAAAAAAATTACTGTTTTTTTATGTCTTTCAAAACTGCTTTATCACTAAAGTTTACAATTTCGAGGATAACAGGTTCATTATTAGCTGTTATAGATTCAATTATATAAATCTTACCTCCACCCGGATTTGGCTTATTGCTTTTAGAAAAATCAACATTTCCGTTTTCAAGGCTGCTTTGAATATCATCCATCGTTACCCATTTCTCATTTAACCTGTTCTGCGCTTCTTTAGATATAACAAGTCCCTTTGCTTTAAAATCTTTAAGGACCCTGCAATTTGGCAGGTAACAGAAATCCTGTCCGCGTTTGGTAAATACAAAAGCAACCAGGAAAAACCCAAGGGTAAGTCCAAAAATATAATAAGCTATTCTGTGTTTTAATTTCATTTGATAATATATTTAGTCCTGAAGTTTTCTTCTTTTTCTTTCAGCACTGATAAGGTTTAGTTCACGGCTTGTCTGTCCAGCAACAGAAGTGTTCTCCTCTGCCCTTCTTATAAGGTATGGCATAACATCTCTTACCGGTCCGAACGGAAGGTATTTTGCAACATGATAACCATGAGCTGCAAGATTGAAGCTTATATTGTCACTCATACCATAAAGCTGTCCAAAGAATATCCTCTCATCGCTAGCACTTATGCCTTTTTGCTTCATTAGCTCTATTAGTTTATAAGAGCTGTCTTCGTTATGCGTTCCTGCAAAGATGGCCATACTATCAATATGATCTATCATATATAAGATTGCAGCGTCATAATTAATGTCCGTAGCTTCTTTTGAAACGCATATTGGTGTAGGATACCCCATTTCTTCAGCACGCTTGTTTTCTTTCTCCATATAAGCGCCCCTCACAATTTTCATACCTATATGAAAACCTTCAGCTTTTGCCTGCTCATGAAGTTTTTTAAGATAATCAAGCCTGTCCCAGCGGTACATCTGAAGCGTATTGTAAACAATTGCTTTGTTCTTATTGTATTTGCGCATCATATCAGCAACCAGATTATCGGCAGCATCCTGCATCCAGCTTTCTTCAGCATCAATAAGAAGGGCTACATCATTATCATGAGCAGTTTTGCATACGATCTCAAAACGCTCCACTACCCTATTCCATTCTGTTGTTTCATCAGCGGTAAAAGTTTTTCCTTCACCAAGTTTAACCCAAAGGTCAAACCTTCCGAAACCTGTTGGTTTAAAAACAGCAAACGGTATTGCTTGCCTTTCTTTTGCAAATTCAATGGTTTTTAATGTCTTTTCTAATGCTTTGTCAAATTCCGACTCATCTTCTTTTGCTTCTACTGAATAATCCAGAACAGAAGAAACTCCTTTAGTGAACATTTTGTCTACTACAGGCAGACAGTCTTCTTCTGTAGTGCCTCCGCAAAAATGATCAAAAACTGTAGCCCTGATAAGCCCCTCTACCGGAAGATGAAGATTAAGCGCAAAATTGGTTACTGCTGTACCTATCCTTACCAATGGCTGGGAAGCTATCATTTTAAATAGAAAATAAGCCCTGTCAAGTTCAGTATCGCTTTTAAGCGCAAAAGCATCGGCAGTATTATTGAAGATTTTTTCCATTGTCTTTAAAAAATTTGTGCAAATATAGAGACTACTCAAGAATTTATAGTAATAATTACCTTATTTTGCTTTTTCTTTAATCAAAATTATGGAAGCTCTCAAAACATCTGACTATGCCATTTACTTTAATGACGATTGTTATTCCTTTTTACAGGAAGTTTTATTGCGCGAAAATTATTCGTCTTTATTCATTATAGCAGATACTAATACATCACAATACTGCCTCCCTAATTTTCTAGCACAGGTAGTTACAGACCTTCCTATTGAGATCATTGAAATTGAAGCCGGCGAAAGCAATAAATCCATAGAAACATGTATTGAAGTGTGGCATGCGTTGACAGAGCTAGGTACCGACCGTAAAAGTGTTATCATCAATCTGGGAGGCGGCGTAGTTACAGATTTAGGCGGTTTTGTTGCGTCCACCTTTAAAAGAGGTGTTGATTTTATTAATGTTCCTACTTCCCTGCTAGCTATGGTAGATGCATCAGTAGGTGGTAAAACCGGTGTAGATCTTGGTGTTCTGAAGAACCAGATAGGTGTAATCAACAATCCGGCAGCCGTGCTGGTCGATACTACTTTTCTTGAAACACTCCCCTCAAACGAAATGCGTTCAGGCCTTGCCGAAATGCTTAAGCATGGACTCATTGCCGATAAAAATTACTGGAAACAATTCTCAGACCTAAGCAATTTAACTACTGATGATCTGGGTAAACTGATCTACGACTCAATAGTGATCAAGAACTCTATTGTAGAACAGGATCCAACAGAAAAAGGAATACGTAAGGCACTTAATTTTGGACATACTATTGGTCATGCAATAGAATCGTACTTTTTAGATAATACTGAAAGAGAAACCTTGTTGCATGGCGAAGCAATTGCTATAGGAATGATCATTGAATCGTATCTTTCTTTAGAAACAGGTCTAATCACAAAAGAAGAGTTCGCTGAAATAAAAAACATAATCAACGATATTTTTGAGAAAGTAGATTTTGACGATAATGACGTCTCAGAAATCATTAAATTGCTTGTTCACGATAAAAAAAATGTGTCAGGTGAGGTTCAATTTGTACTCTTAGAAAAAATTGGAAAAACAGTTATTGGGAAAACCGTTCAAAATTCACTGATTATCAAAGGGTTTGAAGACTATAAAACGTAACAATTTTTTAAGAGATTTGTTTTTAAATACGAAGTAATATTTTTTACATTTGCCGTGATGAAAATGAACCGAAGCATGTTTTCCCTTTTTGGGACTATCAGTAAATTAAAGGCTTTTGCAGAAGCAAGCAGTTCTGTGTTTGCTATACGCAGAATTGCGGACATGTCGGTATTCTATAACGAAAACACCTGCCGGGAAAAGCTGCAGATTATATACGCGAATATAAGAGTTTGAAAATCAGGTTATAATCTTAGGAATAAATCTTATTTTTATAATCATATTTATCTATTCTTTTCAAATGAACACAAAATATTTCGACCTTATAAACCAGACTTTTTACTTCCCACAGGAAGAATTCACACTTAACAAAGACAACCTTCAGTTTCACAACATCGATTTGATGAAACTGGTAGAACAATATGGTACGCCATTAAAGTTCACCTATTTGCCTGCCATTTCCAATAACATCCGTAAAGCTAAAGGCTGGTTCAGGAATGCTATGGAGAAAAATAAGTACGAAGGTAAATATTACTACTGCTATTGTACAAAAAGCTCTCACTTTGAGTATATCATGGATGAGGCTTTTAAAAACAATATCCATATTGAAACGTCAGCTGCATTCGACGTAAACATTGTTGAGAAACTTCTTGAGAAAGGAAAGATCAACAAGAATACTTACGTGATATGCAACGGCTTTAAAAGAGATGCCTACGTAGAGAATATCGCTAGGCTTATCAATAACGGTCACAGCAGAACAATACCAATTATTGACAACTACGAAGAACTTGACCTGTTACAGGAACAGATCAACGGTAAGTTCAAAATCGGTATCCGTATCGCAGCTGAGGAAGAACCTAAGTTTGAATTCTATACGTCTCGTTTAGGAATTGGTTACAAGAATATCCTTCCTTTTTACAGGAAACAAATACATGAAAATAAGAAAGTTGAGCTTAAAATGCTTCACTTCTTTATTAATACAGGGATCAGGGATACATCTTATTATTGGAATGAGCTTGTGAAATGTCTTAAGGTTTATGTAAGCCTTAAAAAAGAATGCCCTAGCCTGGACAGCCTTAACATTGGAGGCGGATTCCCTATTAAAAATTCACTGGCATTCGAATACGACTACCAGTACATGATTGATGAGATACTTAATCAGATAAAAATTGCATGTGATGATGCTGAAGTACCGGTACCAAACATCTTTACTGAATTTGGATCGTTTACTGTTGGAGAAAGCGGAGGAGCCATCTATCAGGTGCTTTACCAAAAACAACAGAATGACAGGGAAAAATGGAACATGATCGATTCATCTTTCATTACAACACTTCCTGATACATGGGCTATCAATAAGCGTTTCATTATGCTTGCAGTAAACAGATGGAATGACCAGTATGAAAGGGTTTTACTGGGAGGCATGACATGTGATAGTGATGACTATTACAACTCTGAGCAGAATATGAATGCCATATACCTGCCGAAATATAACAAAGAGAAGCCTCTTTATATTGGTTTCTTTAATACAGGGGCTTACCAGGAAACTATTGGAGGTTATGGAGGGTTACACCACTGCCTTATCCCCCAGCCTAAGCATATACTTATTGACAGGGACGAAAACGGCATACTTGCCACAGAGATTTTCTCTGAGCAACAACAGGCTGAAGAGGTACTGGCAATTTTAGGTTACAACAGAGAAAAGAAATAATACTTGAATTTAAATACGATAACAATGAGCAAAGGACCAATTAGCCAGTTTATTGAAAAGTACTACCTGCACTTTAACAGTGCTGCGCTTGTGGATGCCGCTAAAGGCTACGAAAAACAGCTTCAGGATGGTGCCCAAATGATGGTAACGCTCGCAGGAGCGATGAGTACGGCAGAACTTGGGAAAATTTTCGCCGAAATGATCCGTCAGGATAAAGTACAAATTATTTCATGTACTGGAGCTAACCTTGAAGAAGATATAATGAACCTTGTGGCACACTCTCATTATGAGCGTGTACCAAACTATAGAGATCTTACTCCGCAAGAGGAATGGGATCTTTTAGAAAGAGGACTTAACCGTGTTACTGACACATGTATCCCTGAACACGAAGCTTTCCGTCGTCTTCAAAAGCATATTCACAAGATATGGAAAGATGCTGATGACAAAGGCGAACGTTATCTTCCGCATGAATTCATGTATAAGATGCTTCTTTCAGGAGTATTGGAAGAATATTATGAAATTGACCTTAAAGATAGCTGGATGTATGCTGCAGCTGAGAAAAATTTACCTATTATTGTACCAGGATGGGAAGACAGTACGATGGGTAATATCTTCGCATCATACGTAATTAAAGGAGAACTTAAGGCTTCTACGATGAAATCGGGTATTGAATACATGACATTTCTTGCTGACTGGTACACAAAAAACAGCAGCAAAGGTGTAGGTTTCTTCCAGATTGGTGGAGGTATTGCAGGAGATTTCCCTATTTGTGTTGTACCTATGCTTTACCAGGATATGGAAATGCATGATGTTCCTTTCTGGAGTTATTTCTGCCAAATATCTGATTCAACAACCAGCTATGGTTCGTATTCAGGTGCTGTGCCAAATGAAAAGATTACATGGGGTAAGCTTGATATAAACACCCCTAAATTTATAATTGAATCTGATGCAACTATTGTTGCCCCTCTTATTTTTGCTTACTTATTAGATTTATAATAGATTTATGAAAAGAGTTATAGTTGACTACGCCAAGCTAACTAATGAAATTCTTACCTTATTGGTTGAGAAATTTCCTGACGGATATGATGATTCGAACATCATACGCTTTAAGAATGCCAAAAATGAAACTATTGAAGCTGTAGAAGTTAGAACGGAAGACACCATCTATCTTGTTAAAGTAAGTACTAAGCTTGCTGACAGGATTGAAAATTATGATGATGAGGATATTGATGATTCATCTGATGATATTGATCCATTAAAAGATCTTGAAATCGGTGACGACGACGATGACGATGCTGATGATGAAAAAGAAACACGCGAAAAAAGTGATTCTGAGGATTCTGATGGAGATGATGCAGACGAAGACGACGATGAGGATGAAGATCGTGACTACAATGATGCTGAAGATGATGAGGATGAAGACGAAGATTAATTCATTACATCTTTAAATTTATATAAAGAACTCTTAACAGAGTTCTTTTTTTGTTCGTTATATCTTACTTTTATAAAAAAGAAACATCCATAATGAAATCTAATATCCTATTAATGGCTTCTGCCCTGGTTATATTTACCTCTTGCCAAAAAAAAGAAGAAAAGACCGAAACGGTTATTGAAGAAACAAAAATTGAAAAACCCTCTAAAGAGGAACTTGCAGAAAACGAAGAGTTATGTTTTTCTCAGATTGTAAACAAAGACACTTTGATCCTGACCGTTATAAAAAATGGCGAGAACATATCCGGCACTTACAAATCTATACCTTTTGAAAAAGATAAAAAGACAACAATTTTTAAAGGCAGAATCGTAGGTAATACAGTTACCGCTGTAGGTACAGCAATGGCCGAAGGTCAAACATCACAAGAAGAAATAATCTTTACACTCGAAAACAATAAAGCCGGTATAAAATTTGGCGAAATGATCGAAGGTGATGACGGTGTATACCGTTATAAAAATATAAAAAACACTTCTTCTTTATTTGTCAATAAAGCAGACTGTCCTAAATAAAAAAAGCCACTTTAAAGTGGCTTTTTTTATAAATATCTTTCCTTAAAAATTTTAATGTGATGGTTTTGATGGCCTATAATCAAAAAGCCAAAAGCCCTGACAGATACCGTATATCCTGAAGCGGTACCTTTTCTCATAAGATCATCTGCTTTAAAGGATTTGAACATCATAATATTAGCATGACGCAAAGCCGACATTTCAGTAAGCAGATCGTTTATACTCCTGTCATTGCCATGTGCAATATCAGCATATGTATTTTCATCAAATCCAGGTAAAGGAGTCTCATCGCCACGCGAAAAACGTAAAGCCCTGTAGGCAAATATCCTTTCGGAATCTATAAGGTGTTGAATGATGTCCTTAATTGTCCATTTGCCTTCAGCGTAACGGTAATCATATTTATCCATTGGGATTTCCCTCACGAAATGGATAAAGTTGTGCACACTAATTTCAAGTTCCTCGACAAGGCTATAAGCACTGTCAACTAACTTTATATAGGATTCCTGATAAGGCGCATATTCGTCAGATTGTATATCTGTAATTTTCATAAATTATTAAGCAGAGTTCCTGCTTGCATTAATATTCCCAAAAAGAGAACGGGTTACTATTTTTTCGTAAGTTTCCAGTAAAGCAGCATCTCCACTACCGCTTTTTATAAGCCTAATTTTATTTAAGGCATATTGCTGAATAGTCAGCAAAGGTAACACAATATGCTCTCTTAATTTTATGGATGCCTTGCCGTCCGGATAGTTTTCCATAAGCTCATTGTAACCTGATATTTTAAGTAAAAGGCGTTTAGTTTCAAGGAATTCATTATAAATGATTTCCCAAAATTCACCAAATTCCTCATCCTGTCTCATATAGGCTGTAAGTGGAAAGAATGATTTAGACAAAGACATCATACTATTCTCTAACAATGTCCTGAAAAACAATGAATTATTATATAAATCCTGCACTTTTTCCCACTGCCCATTTTTCTCATACTGCCCCAAGGCATAGCCTACACCAAAGAATCCCGGAACATTTTGCTTAAGCTGGCTCCATGATCCTACAAACGGTATCGCTCTGAGTTCAGAAAAATCTAACGATGCTGATTTACTCCTTTTAGAAGGACGACTGCCAATATTAGTCTTAGCATAGTAATTCAGCGTGCTCATCTGGTCGAGATACGGCAGGAATTTAGGATGTTTCTTGAAATCAAGATATTTTTCATACCCCAATTGAGCAAGATCATCGATTAGGCCACGTTCCTGTTCGGTAAATTGTTTTTTCTCTTTTTCGAACACCCCATTTGTAATTCCGGCACTTAGAAGATTCTCCAGATTAAAACGACAACTATCCAGCGTACCAAAATTTGAGCTGATCGTTTGTCCCTGTATTGTTATTTGTATCTCGTTATTCTCAATCGTAGCACCTTGAGAAGCATAGTACTTATGTGTTTTACCTCCTCCTCTGGCTGGTGGTCCTCCACGGCCATCAAAAAAGACTACTTTCACCCCATGCTCCCGTGCTATAAGGGTCAGGTTTTCTTTAGCCCTGTAAATACTCCAGTTCGCCATCAGATATCCACCATCTTTAGTACCATCAGAAAAACCAAGCATAATCGTTTGTTTATTGCCTCTGTTCTTAAGATGTTTGGAATAGGCTTCATTATCATAAAGCAATTTCATAACTGTCCCCGCATCCTTAAGGTCATCTACAGTTTCAAATAATGGCACAATATCAACTTTAGGATTTTCAAATCCTGAAAGCCTGAACATTGTAAGCAGCTCTAAAACATTCAGCGCACTCTCATTATTACTAATAATGTATCGATTAGTTCCCTGCTCTCCATTATTTTCCTGTATCGTTTTGATGGCATTTATAGACTCTAATGTTTTACATGTATCTTCATTCTCAAACATCTGCGGCTCTATTCTGTCTTTAAGTCCGTTAAGTAACTTTATTTTTGATAATTCATCTAAATCAGCATATCCTGAAAGCGCATTATTTTCTTTTGCAAGGTAACTTACTACATCTGCGAAGACAGTATTATGGATGTGGCTGTTCTGACGGATATCCAGTGAAGCAAAATGAAACCCGAAAAGATATACTTTATTAATAAGTTCATCAATTTCATCCAGATATAGTGACTGGTGCTCCTTTTCGATCAAATCCCTGATTACAACCAATGATTCTTTTAGTTCCTCAAGTGTAATATACAATTCACCCTCAGAATAAAATACCGAACGGTATAATTTCAATTCTATATCGGTTACTTTTTCTTCTACACCAGTAAAAGTCAGTTTACGCTTAAGGTTACGAATATCTCTATAATAGCATTTTAATATTGAAGTACGGAGCCTATCCGCAACTTTAAGTGTGATATCAGTGGTAACAAAAGGATTGCCATCGCGATCTCCTCCCGGCCAGAAACCGAATGATAATACCGGGTGCTGAAGCGGACCTTCTTTAAAGATAGCATCCTGAACAAAAGACGACATATCTCCCGCGGCATAATAAAATACATTCTCAAGATACCATATAAGACTAACGGCTTCGTCGTAAGGAGTTGGCTTCTCTTTCTTTATGAAGGGAGTTTTACCCAACTGAGAGAGTAAGTCCTTTATTTCAGGCAACTTGTTTTGTTTTATGGCTTCAGTAAGATCTGTGATGATTCCTAATACTGACCCTGGATAGAACTGAGTTGGGTGCGCTGTTAATACAGCACGTACCTGAAAATCTTCAAGGAATTCCCTTAATTCATGGATCATGCCCAGGCTTTCAGCTTTTTCACGGCTATAGCGCAATGAGCCACTTCCTTCAAGATTATTGATGTCGGCAAAAGCTGCATCTTCAATAGCGTCGAAAAGTACAATCTGGCGTTCGACATATTGAATAAAGCGGAACATCATGCTTATTCTTTCATCTTCAGTCGTGTCAGGAAGGTATTTGTCTGCAAATTCATTAAATATTTCTTCAGGACTTTTATCATTTTTAAATCCTTCATCGCATAACTCAGAAAACAAGGGAAGGAGACTTCCGGTATTGTCTATAGCCTGAAATGGTAGCGTAAGGAATATACTGTTGAAAATCTGATATTTAAGCGCAACCTGTTCGTTAAAGCGCTCAATTAGGGTAGCAGGGTACATAAGATGTGTTTTGGTAATTGAATTTAATAAAAAAACCCTCATGTCTAACGTCATGAGGGTTTAAAATTTTTATAAAATCTTACATATCTTTAAATATGGTATGCATCAATCTTTTCTTATCATTGATGCTTTCTTCAAGAGAGATCATTGTTTCAGTTCTGTAAACTCCTTCAATGTCATCAATCATAAAGATTACCTCTTTAGCATGCTTTGTATCTTTTGCCCTAATCTTACAGAAAATATTAAATTTCCCTGTTGTAACATGAGCTACAGTAACAAAAGGTATTTCATTGATTCTTTCAAGTACAAACTTAGTTTGTGAGGTGTTGTGTAAAAATACACCAACATAGGCGATGAAAGAATAGCCAAGCTTTTCATAATCAAGCGTTAGTGAAGACCCCATTATAATACCTGCATCTTCCATTTTCTTAACCCTAACGTGTACAGTTCCGGCAGAAATTAATAGCTTTTTTGCAATATCAGTAAATGGAACCCTGGTGTTGTCAATCAGCATATCCAATATCTGATGGTCAACTTCATCTAAACGAAATTTGCTCATAAATGTGTTTTTAAAAGGTTATATTGGTTTCTCTAATTCTAATTTTTAAAACCTGTTATCAAAAAAATCATTTATAAGGACGATTTACTATTTTATTTCCAGTCCGTTAACAAATTTTCTACCGTTATCGAACGAAAAATCCGCTTTATCTCCAATTATCGGCATTTTTTTAAGTTCTGAATCTTCAAATCCGGCGCCAAAAACGTCGAATTCTTCGTGTCCATATAAACCTTCCAAATTACCTATTTCGCTAATTATAGCTTGAAAAATTACAGAATTCTCAAATAGAACTTCCTTATATTGTGATGCAAAATTCGTGATTTTTTCTTTATTTTCATAATTTATTTTGACATTTTTGTACATCATATCATAAAATATAATCTTATTTTGAGGAATCCTAAAATATTCTACCTTTTTGTTAACAGCTATAACGTTTTCGTAAATTGCATTAAATCCTAACAATAATGCAAAAAAGATATATTTTCGTGATTCCTCACGCTGATAATCATTTTGATAGTGACCAGCCTCAAATAAGATAGTAGGAACTCCTAAAGACTGAAACATATCTCCTATACAATTGATATTGAATGAATCATCAAATCTACCTACTTGTCCGGGTATGAATTCCTGAAGCACTTCGTTCATCGCAACGATAACATTTATCGCTTTTTGACGGCAATCATTGATTTCCCTTTCATTATTATAAGAAGGAGCTAAAAAAGATATTGTAGCCGGTTTAAGTGTATCTCCTACCCCAAATATTGTGCGCTGATCATGCATATTATAGCAGTAATCTGGCTGGAAATCTTTAAATGTTTTACGTAAAAGTTGACTTTCGGGCTGTGTAAGGTTTAACGAATCGCGGTTAAGGTCAATTTTTACAGCATTTTCCCTGGTATATAAGCGAGCTCCATCAGGATTAAGGATCGGGAGTATTAAGAAAGTAAATTTGCTTTTAAGCTGGCTGGATAATTCAGAGTCTTCTTTAAGAAGATTTAGAAAATCAAAAATAGCCTTAGTAGTGGTAGCTTCATTACCATGCATCTGAGACCACATAAATACTTTAGTTTTTCCGCTACCTGCTTTAATACTATATATAGGTTCATCTAATACAGACCTGCCTATAACAGTAATATCAAAAGTTTCTTTTAGTCGTTCAAGCAACGGTTCTATATGTGTATTAGTGACATAACGCCCAAACAAACCTTCTTCTTTATATTGGGTAAATAATTGCTGCAAATCCATGATTAAATATTAGATTACAAAAGTAAACATCTTATATTTTACAATTGTAAACAAGAAGAAATATTCATTTAGTTACAATTGTAAACAGTAAATTTAAAAATCTAACTCGTTAAATATTCAAAAAACTAAACATTGTATTTAAAATTATATAAATCAAATACTTATGCTTATTCATTTAAAGTATTACACTAATAAATAATAACTTTACATCAATAAATATATGTAAATAATTATAATTGTTTACATTTGTAATATCACAATTTTCAAAGAATACGTTACAATGGTAAACACTGATGATTTTATTAAACGGCTTGAAATAATTTTAGATTATTATAATCTTTCAGCTTCCTTATTTGCAGATAAGATGGGTGTGCAGCGATCAGGCCTTTCACATTTGATGTCCGGAAGAAATAAGCCGAGCCTAGATTTTGTGATGAAGATTATCGAGAATTTCCCTGACGTAGATTTTTATTGGCTGCTGAATGGCGATGGTACTTTTCCTAAAACAGAGAATAACATTACTGTTCCTTTAGAACCGGTGGTACCCCCTACTCTTTTTCCTGAAACTGAAAACACTGCTTTTGATTTGTTTTCTTCAGAAGAACAAATCCCATTAGATGAACATAAGTCTGAACCTGATTTATTTTCGGCTACAGCAGGAAAAAATATTTTAAAACCCTTACAGCAAAACCCTGAAGCCATAGAACGTATAGTCGTATTCTATACGAATGGGACATTTAAAAGTTATAATCCCGGAAATTAAAAAACCCCGATAGCTTTATAAAAAGCTGACCGGGGCCATTAACCAATAAAACAAACACAAATTATCTTTAATTCGATAATCCCCTCTTCCCGGGGAATGATATTCAATATATACTTTATTGGTAATAAGGTATCATCCGTATTTCTCTTATTGTAAATTTACAGCTACTTAATGTTAAATAAATCAAACACTTAGTTAAACTATTCTTAATCCTTTTGAAAACTATATTCAGGTACATAGCCTGTTACACCTTTATAATTTTCTTCAAGAATTTTAAAATCTCTTTCTTTCTCACCTGTTAGATAGTAAGCTTCCGCAATTTTAACTTCTTTCTTTCCGTAGTCAAAAGCTACAGCTATAACAGGTACATTAGCTTTCAAAGCAATATAATAGAAACCTGTCTTCCACTCCTCTACTTTTTTGCGTGTTCCTTCCGGTGCTATCGCAAGCCTGAATACTTCACGTTCTTTAAATATAGCAGCTATAGCATCTACTTTATTTTCGTTTTTCTGTCTGTCAAGCGGCGCTCCACCCATCCAGCGAAAATAAGACCCGAAAGGAAACCTGAACAGCTCTTTCTTCCCCACAAAATGCATCTCCTGTCCTATCGCTCCCCTTGCAAATACTCCAATAGCAAAATCCATCCAACTCGTATGGGGTACAACAATGATAACACACTTTTTAATTTGTGGATCCATACAACCTTTTATATGCCAACCGAATAGCCTAAAAAAGATAAATTGATATATTTTTTTCATATTCTTCTAAAAATCCAGCGGTAAAAATAATATATATTTACAATAGTAAAACAGTTAACATGCTTAAGAAACTCTTCAGCTATTTTATTCCCATAAATATCTATAAAAAGAATTCAACCATAAGCCAAAAGCTTGAGGTTACGTATAATAACGGCCAATTGGTACTTGATTCAAAGAACACCAACTACTCCTATGGCAGCCTTCAGCGAATCCTGCGCAAAGGATTGGATTACATAGGTTTTGAAAGAATAAGAGGATTCGAGAATGTACTTGTGTTGGGCGTTGCTGCGGGCAGCGTCATTAAAACGCTGGCTGAAGAAATAAAATTTAAAGGCAAAATTACCGGAGTTGAGATAGACCCGGCTGCCATAGAAATTGCTAACCAGTACTTTAATCTTGATAAGATAGAGAACCTGGAAATCGTTATTGATGATGCATTTGAATTTGTGTTAAAGACCAAAGAAAAGTATGATCTCATCATTATTGATATTTTCCGGGATACTGAAATGCCTAACTTTTTATTCGAAGATTTCTTTATAAACAGGATTAATTTTTTGCTTAATGTAAATGGATTTATATTATTCAACACCATGACATTAACTAAAAAAGATTTTGATCGTAATTTATTATATCGTGCCCGCTTCAGCAGTAAATATTCAGTACGTATGTACCCGAAAGTAGAAGTTCACAATGAGTTGTTTACTATCAAGAAATTAGGGTAAGACAGTTTTCAGTCACAGGAAGCTGGAAACTGCGACTGCATACTGTTAGAGCATCTTCCTTGCCTTCTCCAAATCTTCAGGCGTATCAATACCAATTCCGGCATGGCTGGTTTCTACCATTCTTATTTTCTTACCATATTCGAGGTAACGTAGCTGCTCTAGTTTTTCTGAAGCTTCAAGGGTCTGCATTGGCAGATTATAGAAATCCAGTAACGCATGTTTCCTGAAGGCATAGATACCAATATGGCGATAATACCTCACCCCTGCTTCCTTATCACGAGGATACGGAATTACTGATCGGGAGAAATATAGTGCAAATTTTTTCTGGTCTACTATTACCTTCACGTTGTTAGGATTTTCAATATCATCCCAGTCGGTTATATGCATCATTACTGATGCCAGGTCAATTTCGCGTGCTGTATCTCCTTTGAAAACCTCTAGTACGTCAGCCAACGGTTCTTTGTTGATAAAAGGCTCATCACCCTGAACATTAACCACAATATCAACATCAAGATTTTCAATAGCTTCTGCGATGCGATCGCTACCGCTCTCATGCTCTTTGATGCTCATTATCGCCTTGCCGCCATTTGAAACGATTTCATCAAAAATAATATCTGAATCAGTCACGACAAATACATCATGAAACAGTCCTGTACCAAGCGCAGCCTGATACGTTCTGGTAATTACGGTTTTTCCGCCAAGATCCTGCATCAGTTTGGCAGGAAAACGGGTTGAGGCATATCGTGCAGGTATAACAGCTATGATTTTCATATCTATATTTTTTTATTCTTCAAAATAATCATCTTTAAAACCAATCAGGTAAAGTTTGTCCTTTGCCCTGGTAATGGCCGTGTACAGCCAACGAATATAATCCTTAGTAATACCATCCGGCAGATAAGGCTGCTCTATGAATACGGTATTCCATTGTCCACCCTGCGATTTATGGCAGGTAATAGCATAAGAGAACTTAACCTGGAGCGCATTGAAATGCGGATTGTTCTTCACCTTCAGGAATTTCTTGTACTGCGCTTCACCTTCATAATCTTTCATTACTTCCTGATACAGATGGTTAGACTGTTCATAGGTAAGTGATGGCGACTCGCTTTCTACCGTATCAAGTAAAAGGTAAGTCTCAATTGGAATCTGGTTGGGGTAATCGACCATCCTGATCTTTACCCTGGCAAATTTAAATCCATACAGTTCTTCTATCCTGAAAATTTCAAGGATCTCAATAATATCACCATTGGCAATAAAACCGGCCTCACTCTTCTCGTCAAGCCAAAAATAGTTATTCTTTACCACCATCATGAAATCGCCACTAGAAAGTTCACTTTCACGTGACAGAATTCTGGAGCGAATCTGTTGGTTATATTGGTTTGCGCGTTTATTTGAACGTACTATAAATGCGGTATCTTCTATGCTATAATTGCTGTAGGCATGATTGATGGCATCCTGAATATCATAGCCATCAACCAAACGGATTATATCCTTAAATCCGCGAAGCTTAAACTGAAAAGTATCTGCAAAAGCAGATTTAAGCACTTCCCTTAACTCCGTCGCATTATAAAGGATTCCCGAATTCTCTTCCTGACGCATTACTTCATCAAGCTCTATGTGATGAACATCTTTAAAGTAATGAATAGAAAGGGAATCAATATCTAATGCGGGGCTAAGTTCAGAATTTACAGGTGGCAGCTGCGCAGTATCGCCAATTAGCAACAGCTTACAGTTCTTACCGGAATACACATACGACATTAGGTCATCGAGCAGCGAGCCATTCTCATACATTTTGGATTCCTGAATAGCATCAGATATCATTGACGCTTCATCTACAATAAATATGGTATTGGTAAACTTATTAGGCTGTAGTGTAAAGCCAACACTTCCTCCACTTCCTTTTTTTGGAAAATAAATGCGTTTATGTATGGTGAACGCAGGTTTATTGGAATAATTGGCAATAACTTTTGCTGCACGGCCGGTTGGTGCCAGCAGCACATATTTTTTATTGGCTTCCGCCAAATGATTTACAATGGTAGATATTATCGTAGTTTTACCGGTACCTGCATATCCTTTCAGTACAAATACTTCTTCGTTATTAGTATTGGTAATAAATTCAGCTGCTTTCTGCAAAAAGATATCCTGTTTTACAGTTGGGTCAAACGGAAATCTCTGGCGAAGAAGTTTATAGAAAGAAGCAGATGTCATTAAAAAAGAGGAGGATTATATTAATTACCCCAAAGATAACATGAATTTAACGGCTAGCCCGTACTAAACCAAAAAAGAATGTAAATTTGCATGGAAACTACCTTATAGATGAACAACACCATAACTTCCAGAAATTACAAAAAGCTGTCACTGCAGGTGTCGGCTCACGGAATATCGTTTTGTTGTTTTGACACACTAAACAGGACAGTAACACATTGTATTTCAGAAACTTTTTCGAAATACGCACCCTTAGAAGAAGAATTATGGAAAGTTTTTGTAAACAATCCGATACTTACTAATGAGTATGATGAGATAGTAGTTTTGCATGGTAACAGTTTTAATACTTTTGTGCCCGCTGCTATTTTTGATGCAAATTACCCGGGAAGTTACCTTCAGTACAATACCAAAGTTTTCGATACCGATTATTTTGCGGTTGATGAACTGGACAGCTATGAACTGAATAACGTTTATGTTCCCATGATGAATGTAAACAACTTTCTGATTGACCAGTTTGGTGCTTTTGAATATAAAAATGCCAACAGTGTATTGGTTTCAAAGCTTTTGGATACTTCTAAAAACATAGATGATAAGCTTATTTTTGTGCATTTTCAGGATAATAATTTTGAAATTATAATCATACGCAATCAAAAACTGTTACTACACAATTCATTTGAGTATAAAACGCCGGAGGATTTTCTGTATTTTTTGTTATTTACAATGGAACAGCTATTTCTTAATCCGGAAACAGCAAAAGTATATCTATTAGGAAAAGTAGAGGAAAACGATGCTAATTTCTCAATTGCATATACATATATAAGACATCTTGCTTTGCTTAACACACAACCGTTACAGCAAAAATGGAACAGGAACAAAGAAGAGACTTTACAACACTTTATACTATTTAACTCATGAGGATCATTTCAGGAAAATACAAAGGGCGAAGAATAACAGCTCCAAAAAACCTTCCGGTGCGCCCCACGACAGATATGTCTAAAGAATCACTTTTTAATATACTCAACAACCGTTTTGATTTTGAAGGACTTAAAGTGCTTGACCTTTTTTCCGGGACCGGTAATATTAGTTACGAGTTCGCTTCACGTGGTGCAGCAAACGTAACCTCGATAGATGGCGATTTTGGCTGTGTGAAATTTATAAAACAAACAAGTACAGAGTTTGAATTTAATATCTCTGCTGTAAAAAGCGACGTTATCAAATATTTAAAAGGCTGTAAATCTTCTTACGACATTATTTTTGCAGATCCTCCTTATAACATGGATCAGGCAGTCTTCGAAGAAATAGTTACGCTGGTGCTTGATAATGAATTGCTTCAGCAGGATGGCATGATGATCATAGAGCATTCAAAGCACACAAAACTAAGCCACATGATGAATTTTTCATTCCAGAAAAATTATGGTGGCTCTACATTTTCATTCTTTGAATTTGATGAAGAAATAGAAGACGATATTGTTGGTGATGACGATGATAATATGTAATTTTCCTGCAAAAATTTTGCTAATAAATTACTCTCCTCTTTTTAATGAAAAAATATTTTTTATCAGTTCTGTTACTGGTAGTTACTTCTTCTTTCTCGCAAACTTACATTAAATTCAATGCTCCTACGACTTTACTTGGTGCCCCGCAGATTGGTGTTGAGACAAGCTTAGGGAAAAAATTCACCTTGGAAGGTGATGTTTTAGGTACCTATTGGGAATCTTTTAATGGTGCTCCGCTAAAATTAGTAATGGTGTTTGCCGAAGTTCGATACCACTTTAATGAAAATTACAAGGGCGTTTATGTTGGTGGGCATATAGGCGGAGGTGCCTTTGAATTTCAGAAATGGAATTATATCAACTCCGATAAATACCAAACGGGGGAAGCCCTGTTTATGGGAGTTTCTCTTGGATATGAAATTAAAATAAATGAAAAGTGGATGATAGATATGTTCATTGGGGGTGGAAACCAACAGGGGCATTATGTTGGAAGACATCTTTCAACCGGAGAACGTTATGAACATTCGTCTTATAATAAAAGCGGCGAATGGTTACCCTACCGAGCAGGTATTATGTTTAGCTACAAACTTTAAAAAATAGCAGGCCTGTAAGCCGGATTCTGTAACCCCGCCCTAAAGCGGGGTTTCTTATCATTTATCTAGACTCAGCATTACTGCATGAGGTCAATCTGCCTACCCCCCGGCATCGGGCGGGCAGCCCTTAATTGCCGGTATACATGGCATTTCACCGCATAGAGTTTACCTGGTTTCACTACAGCATTACCTGTACATACTTTCTGTTGCACTTGTCCTCTCATGCATGAGCATGATGACGGGAGTTACCCGCTATGCTACCCTCTGGTGTCCGGACTTTCCTCCCCTCTTGCGAGCGGCGATAAGACGGCCTGCAGCTGCAAAGGTAGATTAAACTAAGGAGTTTTAAAAATTACTGTCCCGATAAAGTCCTTATGGAAAGTTTAACCTTTTTGCACATGGTGTGAGAAAATGTTTAACATTTCGTTGGCGGGCATGAAAAAATGAAAGCTGTAATTTTAAGTCTATAAAACAAACTAACTAAAATACAGTATCATGGACAGACAAATGTATCATTATGCCACAGTATCAAAGGCATTACAGGAACTAAACGATAAAGGCTATACTACGGATTATAACCTTGAAGAAGACCGTATAAAAAAACATAGTGAGGAGTTCGAGATACAGCATATATATCGCTATGAAGGAGAAAGTGATCCAGGTGATGAAGCTACAGTATATGGCATTAAAGCAAAAAATGGAGAAAAAGGGGTATTTGTAGTAAGCCCCGGAGCATTTACCGAAGACGGTGCTGCAAAAATTTTGCTTGATATGTCTATTAAAGGAAGAGCTGAACAGCAATAACCCATGAACAGGCTCGAGAAAAAACTTGAAAAAATAGGGAGCGATCCCAAAATAACAGCAAAAGCCGTTGGCCTGCGCTATTCTTTAAAGTCTGACAGAGGCTATTACAGAAAGCAAAAAGGCAGCGGCTTTAGCTATATAAATGAAGAAGGGCATACAATTAAAGACAGGGATATACTTGAGAGAATAAAAAAACTGGTAATTCCGCCGGCATGGCAGAATGTATGGATATCCCCTTTTGAGAACGGGCATTTACAAGTAACAGGTACAGATGTTCGCGGCAGAAAACAATACCGCTATCATCCTAACTGGAATAAGATTCGCAACCAGTCAAAATTTTTCAGGTTAAGAAGGTTTGCCAATGCCTTACCTCTTATTCGTCAACAAGTAGATAATGACTTAAACCGCAAAGGCCTGCCTTATGAAAAGGTTGTTGCCCTGGTAGTACGTCTCATAGAAATGACCAATATCCGTATTGGTAATGATGCCTATAAAAAGTTATATGGTTCTTTTGGACTTACAACATTACGTGACAAACATGTAAAGTTTGACGGATCGACCGTTTGGTTTGAGTTTACAGGAAAAAAAGGGGTTAAACATAAAATTAAGCTGCAAAGCCGTAAAATGGCGAATCTTGTAAAAAAATGCAAAGAAATTCCCGGTCAGGAGTTATTTCAGTATTATGACGATAATAACCACAGGCACACCATTGGTTCGGCCGATGTTAACAGCTATATTAAAAATGTAACCGGTGAAGATTTTACAGCAAAGGATTTCAGGGCATGGGCAGGAAGCCTCAATGCATTATGTGCCTTTCTTGATGTAGGTGAACACACGAATGAAACCGACTGTAAAAGAAAAATAGTGGCTGTTCTGGATTCCGTAGCGCAAAAACTTGGAAATACCCGCACAGTCTGTAAAAAATACTATGTTCACCCTACTGTAATAGCATCTTATGAAAAAGGTTCGATATGGAATTACAGGCCCGGGGATGCTAATGAAGAATTTAATGCTAACGAAAAAGCATTGTTAAAACTACTTACTACAGAAGATATAGCAGAAGTTATTGCATAGCTCTCAAGTTTGTTGATAAAATATATAAATCTGCCATTTTAAAAGCCTGAAATCAACTGTTCAATTACTATATTTGCTCTACACAAATTTCTATGGAACAGTTTATAGTATCAGCCCGTAAATACCGCCCGCAAACCTTTAAGGATGTTGTTGGGCAGCAGGCTATTACCAACACACTGCTTAATGCCATAGAAAACAACCACCTTGCCCAGGCACTATTATTTACCGGGCCTCGTGGTGTTGGAAAGACGACTTGTGCACGAATCCTTGCCCGTAAGATCAATCAGGAAGGTTATGATGACCCGTATGAAGATTTTGCTTTCAATGTATTTGAACTTGATGCGGCATCCAACAACTCGGTTGATGACATCCGTAGCCTTATCGATCAGGTGCGCATACCACCACAAACTGGTAAATACAAGGTTTATATCATAGATGAGGTGCATATGCTTTCTCAGGCTGCTTTTAATGCATTCCTAAAAACGCTGGAAGAGCCGCCAAGACACGCCATATTTATATTGGCTACTACCGAAAAGCATAAGATAATACCAACCATATTATCGCGATGCCAGATATTTGATTTTAAAAGAATTACAGTTAAAGACGCTAAAGAACATCTTGCAGAAGTAGCACGCAGCCAGGGTATTACTTTTGAGGATGATGCACTACATATCATTGCTCAAAAAGCTGATGGTGCCATGCGTGATGCCCTTTCTATATTTGACAGGGTTGTGAGCTATTGCGGAACCAATCTGACACGTCAGGCTGTAACCGAAAATCTTAACGTACTTGATTACGAATATTACATAAAAGTAACCGATCTGTTATTAGAAAATCGGATTCCTGAACTATTGCTTGCTTACAACGAAATATTGGCAAAAGGCTTCGATGGACATCATTTTGTAGCCGGCCTTGCCTCTCACTTCCGTGATCTTTTGGTAAGTAAAAATCCTGCAACATTAATGTTGCTTGAAGCCGGAGAAGTTGCACAAAATCTTTACAGGGAACAATCACAAAAAGCAAGTCAGGATTTTTTACTAAAAGCTATTGACCTTGCTAACGATTGTGACCTCAAATATAAGTCAAGTCAAAATCAAAGGCTTCTTGTAGAGCTTTGCCTTATGCAGCTTGCCTCCATCACTTTTGATGGAGAAAAAAAAAAGCTGACCAATTTATAATTCCTCCCCATTATTTTAAAGATAATGCTCCTGTTTCTGTAAAAGTTATGGTTGAAGAAACTATTGTCCAAACAGATACTGCTACAGTTGAATCTGTGGAAATAACCACCGAAATTACTCCCGCTCCTATCGCTCCGCTGCCGGCAGCAAAACTGGAAGTAGAAGCTCCCGAAGTTGTTAAACCTCCTGTAGTAAAAACAGATAATGACGGAACGCCAAAGGTATCGGCATTTTCACTGGCAGGTTTACGTCAAAAAAAGGAATTACAGGAAACCCAAAAGAACATGGTAAGGCATACTGATGAGTTGCCGCGTGATGCTTTCAATGAAACCGATATGCTATTGCAATGGAATAAGTTTGCACAGCGATTAAGCGATTCAGGGCAAAAGATACTGTCTACTTACATGCAGATGAATGACCCTGTTCTGGATAAGAATGGTGTCACAATTCGGTTAGAGTTACCAAATGAGGGGTCAAAAGTGGACTTTGATAGTGGTAAACATGAATTACTGGGTTATCTGCGTGGAAAGCTGCACAACCACGACATTACAATTGAGGTACATGTAAATGAGGCTACCACATCTAAACACGCCTTTACACCACTCGAAAAATTTGAGAAATTAAAATCTATCAATCCCGCTGTTGAAACCTTGAGAAAGACATTTGATCTTGATATATAATTCATTTATTATGAGACTAATATTTTTATTACTTCTATTCACTGTAAATTCTTTTGCCCAGTCTACAGAAAAATCGGGATATGTTTTGAATGAAAAAGGAGAAAATATTACTCAGGACTTTTTTCTAAAACAAACCCGATCGGGTAAATATACCTGGATCGCTTTTGAAACAAAAGATTCACTGATCGCAAGGCTAATTCCGAGAGAAGAGTACGGTGAGATCACTCCAAAACAAAAAGAGCACCTTTTGGTAATTTTAAAAGAAATAAGCGGCACTACTGTTCGTGAAAACCAAACGATAATCATAAATTTTGCTTATCAAGACAGTATCCCTAATCAAAGACACTGTTTAGATTACTACAGTTCTGTAAAATCATATCGAAAATTTTTTAAGAAGAAAGAGCAATTCGCTCAATTTTATATAAGCCAACAAGGGTTTCACTATTCAAAAGAATTTATTTATGAAGATGTAGATGATGCTATAAGAAAAATGCTTTTTCTATATGCGTCAGACTGTAGTTATATCATTATAAAACCTGACGGAAGGTTTTACAGGCAAGTAAGTGAACACCATCAGGATAAAATTCCATCTATAGCTCAAGAAGATTGGTGAAATTTTTTCATAACTTCATAATTTCCAGCAACATTTGTATAACTTTATACTTAAATAATAAATTTCTGGCAAACAGGCGTGTTTCTAAACTATATCTTTTCAATCAGGTTAAATATGAGACTTATATTTATATTATTTCTGTTCACGATAAATTCTTATGCTCAGTCTACAGATAAACCAGTTTATGTTTTAGATGAAAAAGGAGAAAAAATTTCCCAAGATCTTTTTTTACAACAATCCAAAACCGGTAAATATACCTGGATTACTTATGAAACTAAAGATTCGCTAAACACAAGGCTTATTAAAAGAGAAACATACGGAAAAATCAATTTAAAACTAAAAGAGCAGCTTTTGGAGGTTTTAAAAACAATAACCGGCGTGATAGTCGACAAAGACCAGACCATAGTTATTAATTTCTCATTCAAAGATGAGTATCCAAACCAAAAAAGACATTGTCTTGATTACTATACTTCAATAAAACCATACCGAAATTTTTTTAAGGGCCAAACAGAATTTGCACAATTTTATATAAGCCAGCAAGGCTTTAAATATAAAAAGGAATTTGTTTTTGAAGATAAAGATGATTGTGTCAGGAAGGTATTTTTCCCATAT
Source organism: Flavobacterium hauense (assembly GCF_054457175.1). Taxonomy (NCBI): domain Bacteria; kingdom Pseudomonadati; phylum Bacteroidota; class Flavobacteriia; order Flavobacteriales; family Flavobacteriaceae; genus Flavobacterium; species Flavobacterium hauense. The sequence continues at coordinate 85,590 of NZ_JBTKVX010000007.1, read as the reverse complement.
GGCCTGGGATGTAGCTATATAATCATAAAACCTGACGGTAAATTTTACAAACAAATGGGCGAGCATCGTCAGGATGTAATCCCTGCAATAGCCAAAGCAGATTGGTAAATTTTTATTAAGCCTATAGTATCCAATCGGAACATTTACTAACTTTAGTATATATATCTTAAATAATTCTATATGCTGGTAGACAAGCGTGTTCCTATACGGTATCTTTTCAATCTGGTTAAATATGAGATGCTGATTGTATTTCTTCTGGGTTTGGGCATCCACCTTTCAACTGATAAAGTATACGACTATCTCCCCGAAATGCCGTTGACGATAGCCACATTTTTAGGAACAGCAATATCTGTACTTTTATCTTTTAAAATGAGCCAGTCCTATGACCGTTGGTGGGAAGCGCGCAGAATATGGGGTGCAATCGTTAATGATTCCCGTAGTATCGTATTGCAGCTTCAGGCATTTCTGAAGGAAAATAATACAGAAGACATACGAATCATAGGGTATAGACAGATAGCATGGTGTTATTGCCTGGGACAATCGTTAAGAGGTTTAGAACCAATGGAGAATTGTGAATCCTTTTTATCTGAAGAAGATTCAAAAAAAGCCAGTAAGCATAAGAACAGAGTGCTTGGTATTTTACAACTTAATGTTGAGCATATAAGCAATCTGCGAAGAGAAAACAAACTAAGCGACTTTGAGCATATACAGTTAAACACTACCTGCGTTCGCTTTTCAGACAGTATGGGAGCGGCTGAACGTATAAATTCTACGGTCTTTCCAACAACTTACAGGATGTTCCTGCATTTTACCATTTACCTGTTTGTAATTATACTTTCGATTGCATTGAAAGGTGTCACATTACTGTATGAATTACCGTTGCTTATGCTTTTATCTCTTGTGTTTTTTATGCTTGAAAAAACAGCTTATTATTTACAGGACCCATTTAGAAACCGCCCAAGTGATATATCGGTAACTGCGATATCCAGAAATATAGAGATCAACATCAGGCAATTGCTGTATGAAGAAGATGTGCCGGATCCTATAACAAAAGATGAATTTTATATAATGTAACTTCTATTATATCTTATCGTAGTACATCGCCTTTACGATACCATCCGAAAGTCCTATCTTAGGCACATATATATTGCGTGCTCCACTCCACTTCATAGCGTTAAGGTAGATGCGGGTCGCATAAATAATAACGTCGGCACGATCCGGATTAAGGCCAAGTTCTGCTATTCGCTGTTCGTATGTAAGTCCGTTAAGGAACTGGTACTGGCTGTTTACATAGAAATAAGACAATGGTTTCTCCTGTTGCTTACCTGACATTTTAAACAGCTTATTGATGTTGCCACCTGACCCAATAAGCGTGATAGTTTCATAAGGCTCACATACAGCTTTGATCCATTTCTCGATTTCAACCCAAACCACCTCATTCACCATATTATTCAACAGGCGTACAGTACCATTTTTAAATGATTTTGAAGCTACAATTTTGCCATTGGCAAACAATGAGAATTCGGTACTTCCTCCGCCTACATCTACATACAAATATGTCTGGTCGGTTTTAACCAGATGATGTAAGTCGGTAGAAGCAATAATAGCAGCCTCTTTTTTACCGTCAATGATTTCAACTTTTATTCCTGATTCTGCTTCTATAAGATCTGCAACTTCTTTACCGTTAAATGCTTCACGCATGGCAGAAGTAGCACAGGCAGTATATTTTTCAACCTTATGTACTTTCATAAGAAGTTTATAGGCTTTCATGGCATCAACCATACGCTCTATATTCTCATCAGAAATCTCGCCAACAGTAAAAGCATCCTGTCCGAGACGTATAGGCACACGTACCAGTGAACTTTTATTGAACTGTGGCTCTTTCCCTTCCTGCTCTACGATATTGGATATAAGTAACCTCATGGCATTTGAGCCAATATCTATTGCAGCATATTTTTTTATAGTAATCATTCTAAGTACCTAAGTAACATGGTGCTAAAACACCTTTTATTTAACATGTTCGTAAATCACATCCAACTTGTTTCTGTAATAGTTGTATGTTTCTAATTGTGCACGGAAAGGCTTTTCATTAGGGCGTTTCCTGTATTTGTTCTCAAGATTTTCGGAATGTAGCCTTGCTTTCACATTTGCTTTCCACCCTATCTCGAACGTCTCCAGCATCTCCTTTTTTATTTCGGTATCGTAAATAGGACAGGTAACTTCTACCCTTGCATCAAGATTTCGCGTCATAAAATCGGCAGAAGATATATAAATCTCAGGATCACCACAATTAGCAAACATATATACCCTTGAATGCTCAAGATAATTATCTACTATGCTGATGGCTTCAATATTCTCGCTCATGCCGGGAACTCCGGGAATAAGACAGCATATACCCCTTATGATCAACTGTATCTTAACACCTTCCCTGCTGGCTTCATACAGCTTATCGATCATCTTATAATCAGTAAGGCTGTTCATTTTCAGTTTAATATACGCTTCTTTACCACCTATAGCATTCAATATTTCCCTGTCAATCAACTTATAGAATTTACTGCGGGTATAATGTGGAGATACAAAAAGGTGCTTATAGCGGTGTACTCGATAGTTAACCTCAAAGAATTCAAATATTCTCTGCGTCTCTCTTAATATTTGCTGATGGCTTGTAAACAAGGTAACATCGGTATAAACCTTTGCTGTAGATTCGTTAAAGTTACCAGTAGATATAAAACCATAACGCTTGATCTTATTGTTTTCCAGACGTTCAACCACACATATCTTACTGTGAACTTTTAATCCTTTAACTCCAAAAATCAGGTTAATACCTTCCGTTTGCATCTGTTCGGCATACGAAATGTTACTGGCCTCATCAAAACGTGCCTGAAGCTCAATCTGTACGGTAACTTTCTTCCCGTTCTTAGCGGCATTAATAAGCGAACTGATGATCTGTGAATTCCTGGCCAGCCTGTATAATGTTATGCTTATAGATGTGACTTTAGGATCAAGAGCTGCTTCACGCAAAAATTTGATCACATAGGAGAATGATTGGTATGGTGCATTAAGCATATAATCCTTTTGCCTTATTTTATGAAGTATACTTCCTTCAAGGCTAAGGCCCGGAACCGGCAATGGTACATTCTGCTGATAAACAAGATCTTTTCTTCCCATGTTCGGGAAATCCATATAATCACGCCTATTGTGATACCTTCCTCCCGGAATGATACTATCAGATGAGTCGATTTCCATACGGGTAAGGAAAAAATCAAGGGTATCTTCTCCAATAGCCTGATCATATACGAAACGAACCGGTTCACCAATACGCCTTTCTTTAACACTCGTGGAAATTTTTTCCATTAAGCTTTTGCTCTGGTCACTGTCTATCTCCAGCTGTGCATCACGAGTAATTTTGATCATGTGTGCAGAGATGCTCTCATATCTGAAGATATTAAATATACTGTGCAGGTTAAAGCGTATAACATCGTCAAGCATAATGATATACTGTTTTTCATTATTGCTTGGCAGTATAACAAATCTGTTGATTGTTTTTGGTATTTCAATTACGGCATAACGCACTTCGCGGAGAATCTCTTCCGTATCTGAACCAGAAACACTTTTAGGACTCATTACCAACTTGACAGCAAGGTAACCCGAAGTATCTTTAAGAAGCGGAAATTCATCCAGGTCGTTAAGGATAATAGTAACAAGTTCAGGACTTACTTTTTGAATAAAGAAGTCCTTCACATATATTTCCTGCTCTTTTGTAAGCTGGGTTTCATTAACCATAAATATGTTCTCCTTCTCTAGCTCTTTTTCAATGATGCTCAAAATACGGAGACTTTCCGATTGCTGTTCAATAACAATATCGGTAATTTCGGTCAGAAGTTTTTGGGCAGTAATCCCACCCAGTATTTTTTCACCGGTTTGCCCTTCCAGGCTCAAACGACGTATGGCTGCATAGCGCACCCTGAAAAATTCGTCAAAATTATTTGAAAATATCCCTAAAAATCTTAGTCTGTCCAGCAATGGAACCTTTTCATCTCCTGCTTCCTGCAGAACCCTTGCATTAAATGCCAGCCAGCTTTTTTCCCTGTCAATGTACCTGTTTACCGGTGAGTGGTGGATCATGTTTTTTTAATTCGCTTGGAAATAATACTTTTTCTATTTTTCCCTTTTGGATATCTTTCCAGTCATCTTCCTGGAAAGAAAGGGATACAAATCCCGACGTAGGCACATTGTCTACAGCGCGGTTCCCAAAGGTATTAACAAAATTAGTAATAGCGTCGTTATGTCCAAAAAGAATTAGGTTATCAAATTGATTATTGCAGCTTTTTATTGCTTTTTCAAGACTGCCGGCATCAAATGTATAAAGGTCATCTTTGAATATTATTGTTTCTAACGGTATGGAAAGGTTTTGTGCAAAAATATAGGCTGTATTTTTTGCACGCTTCGCCGTGCTGCTCCAAACAATATATGATTTTGGAAGAAGTTGTTCAACCTCAGATGCAACAAGGTGCGCATCATTAATCCCTCTTTTAGACAAAGGGCGGTCTTTATCCACCAATGGAGCATCCCAACTCGACTTGGCATGACGGATAAGAATTAAATTTTTCATACGCACAAGGGTTTAATAGTTATGTATCAGTATATTAAATATCCGAAATAAAACTTACCCTATTCCATAAATTATGTTAAAAACGTATTAAAATTCTAATTTATGGAGCAAGTCTTTCAATTTTCCACGAAAAATCTTTCAATAATGTATATCGTATACGGTCATGAAGACGGTTTGCCCTGCCCTGCCAGAATTCAACCTCGACAGGTCTTACCAGAAAACCTCCCCAATGTTGTGGCCTAACGATTTCCTTACCCTCAAATTGCTTCTCCAATTCTTTCAGGTTGTTTTCAATAAAATCCCTTGAAGGTATAACCTGACTTTGCGGTGAGACTATAGCCCCCAGCTTACTGCCATCAGGCCTGCTTTCAAAATAACCATCGGATATATTTTCAGACACTTTCTCTGCAATCCCTTTAATGATTATCTGGCGCTCCATTCCTTCCCAAAAAAAAGATAAACATAATTTAGGATTGACAGCGATTGCCTTTCCTTTTTCAGAGTCATAATTGGTAAAAAAAATAAAACCTTCGTACGTATATTGCTTTAGCAGTACTACGCGGCTTTTAGGGAATCCATCAAGGCCAAAGGTGGAGACAGTCATAGCATTTACCTCTCCCGGCCCATCAAACTCTTCAACCTCAATAAACCATTTCTTAAACAGGTTAATTGGGTCTTCGGGAAGATTACCTTCTAAAAGCTCACTTTTTTCGTAGGAACGACGGTAATTGCTTAAGTCTGTCATTTTTTGGATTGTTTGATGATTGGATATTTTGATTTTCAAGCCTATGCCAAATCACGATTGCATTTACAAATTTATGATATCATTTTCAAAAAACAGAACGATCAAATAATCGAGTATCTAATTGAACTCGAGAACTTTACCGTCATCGGCTAAATGTACATTGGCAAACACTGTTTCTGCTTCTTCTTTAAAAGGCTCTATAGAGCCGTATCGTGTAGAATAATGGCCTAAGATCAGTTGCTTTGCATTAGCCTTCACAGCGATTTCAGCAGCCTGTTTTGCTGTTGAGTGCATGGTCTTTTCGCAGTAATGCGCTTCTGATTCAAGGAATGTGCTTTCATGATACAAAACATCAACATCCCTGATTACCGAAACAATGCTTTCTTCATACATTGTATCTGAACAAAAGGCGTAACTCATTGCTGGATAAGGGTCAAAGGTAAGAAGTTCATTAGGAATTACCCTTCCATCTTCAAGGGTCATATCGCCGCCACTTTTGATCTTGTTATAATAGCAGGTTTCAATACCGTATTGATTTACAGCATCCATATTAAGTTTGCGATCTCCTGACTTTTCCTGAAAAAGGAAACCGTTAGTATAAACCCTGTGCCTTAGCGGTATAGTACTCACTATCACCTTATCATCTTCAAAGATAACTTCAGAGTTTTTGCTTTCAAGCTCGTGAAAATACAGGTTGTAGCTAGTCCATGACGCAGACAGCTTCAATTGCAGCAGTGTAACTTCCTTAATGCCTTTTGGTCCGTAAACATGAAGGTCAGTTTGTCGTCCAAGCAATGAGAAAGTAGATATCAAACCGATAAGGCCAAAGAAATGATCACCGTGAAGATGTGATATAAATACGTGGTTAATACGTGAGAATTTAAGCTTATGCTTTCTTAACTGCACCTGAGTACCTTCTCCGCAATCTATCAGGAACATCCTGTTCTTCATTTCCAACACCTGCGATGTAGGATTGGTCATGGTTCGCGGAGTTGCGGCATAACAGCCTAATATGGTTAAATTCATTCTGGTTTGTTTAAGATTTAGGGTCTAAAGTTCTCCCATAACCTTAACCACTATAATTTAAAAATAATCGATTAAAATCCGAGATCTCTTTCAATCTCTTCCATTTCAATAATATCATTAGCCTCAAGAACAGTCGGTACTACAACCATCTCATCAGGTACATCATTAAAATTTATATCAGCAGCAACCATTACAAATGATTTCTTTGCTTTCCTGTGCTTGTTAGACAATTCAAGAAAAGATAGTAATATCTCTAATGTTATTTCTTTATCCTGACTTAGGTCAAGGATAATGTTACGCTCTTTATAGTTGTTATATTCGGCAGTTATCTTATCCAGGAAAGCTTTTAGATCTCCCTGGGTATCTCTAATGATAACGGTATGTCCTTTTTCTTCTACTTTCATTCCTTTAGAGTTACTGAGTTTCAGAGTAGCTAAGTTACAAAGTTGAATAGTAACCGGATACTCTCTTCAGAATATTTTATAATATTATCAGTCTGTAAACTGTGACTGTGACTGAAAACTTATTATTGTTTAATTTTTGAGGCCAGCAGGTAAATGACAGCCATCCTTACTGCTACTCCATTTTCAACCTGCTCAAGGATAACCGACTGCTGTGAATCGGCAACATCACTGGTAATCTCAACACCACGGTTAATTGGGCCCGGGTGCATGATCACGATTTCTTTATCCAATGAATCCAGTAATGCTTTATCCACTCCATACTGTTGTGCATACTCACGTGTCGACGGGAAATAATTCACATCAAGCCTTTCGTTCTGTACTCTTAGCATATTGGCTACATCAGCCCATTCTAATGCTTTGCGAAGGTTTGGTTCAACTTTTACTCCAAGTGATTCAATATACTTTGGAATAAGTGTATTCGGTCCGCAAACCTTAACTTCGGCACCCTGCATCTGCAAAGCGAATATATTTGATAGAGCTACCCTTGAGTGAAGGATATCACCAACGATAACTACTTTTTTACCTTCTACCCCGCCAAGCTTTTCACGAATAGTAAAAGAATCCAATAAACCCTGTGTAGGATGTTCATGGGCTCCGTCACCGGCATTGACGATACTTGCATTCACATTTCTGGAAAGGAAATGAGCAGCTCCAGGCTTTTCGTGACGCATAACCACCATATCCACTTTCATGGAAAGGATATTGTTTACGGTATCAATTAGCGTTTCACCTTTTTTAACCGAAGACTGTGCAGCAGAAAAGCTAATCACATCGGCAGAAAGCCTTTTTTGTGCCAGTTCAAAAGACAGTTTTGTCCGTGTACTGTTTTCAAAAAATATATTGGCTATAGTAATATCCCTAAGTGATGGGACTTTTTTAATAGGTCGGTTAATTACTTCTTTAAATTGATCGGCAGTTTCAAAAATAAGGTCTATATCGTTCTTGTTGATATATTTTATCCCTAATAAATGATTAACGCTTAATTCTTTCATTGTAGTTACTGTTGCAGTTAAGCCTTATATTAAAAAAACACTGTCTTCACCATCATTCTCCACCCAGGACACCTTTACCTTCTCGTCGTTGATCGCATCTACCTGACGCCCACGATAATCAGGCTGTATTGGCAGGTGGCGGCTAAAACGACGGTCTATAAGCACAAGCAGCTCAATTTCAGACGGTCGCCCGAATGATTGTATCGCTGTTAGCGCAGCACGTATGCTACGGCCTGTGTAAAGGACATCGTCAATGAATACCACTTTTTTATTCTCCACTAGGAAATCTATCTCGGTTCTATTTGCCTCAAGAGGCTTGTCTGAACGGCGAAAATCATCCCTGAAGAAAGTTATATCAAGAAAACCAAGTTCTATGCCTGACACGTTATATTCCTGTTCCAGCAATTGTTTAATGCGCTCTGCGAGAAAACGTCCGCGTGGCTGAAGCCCAATAAGTACGGTCTCTGAAAAATCAAGATGTTTTTCAATTAACTGGCAGGCCAAACGGTGTAGGATGATATTGACTTCTCTTGAAGTAAGCAATATTTTGTGGCTCATAATGCGGTATTGTGTTTGGATTGTAAAAGTAGGTAAAAAATGGATTTAGAAAAAATATGAACCGAATAAATTAGACTTATTCTACATACCCTCACATCTTAATGTTTTTACAATTGATTCAATTTTAACAAAATCTTGTTTTTGCAGTAGTAACTTTAATGTAATAACCTAAAAAACAAAAAATCATGCAAAGCAGAATATTTAAACTCGGATTCTTAGCACTGTTCTTAAGTACACTATTAACAAGCTGCGAAGTGATAGGCGATATCTTTCAGGCAGGAATGACTGTAGGCATCGTAATTGTAATTGCTGTAATAGTACTTATCGTATGGCTTATAAGCCGATTCAGAAAATAACAAGAGTGATTAGGTATCATCTCTAATAAAAAATCCCGTAAGTATAATGCTTACGGGATTTTTTTATATTAGTTGTACATCTTCTTTCTCAGCTCCTGGATCTTTTCATCATCAAGGTAATCATCGAATGTCATGTAACGGTCTATAACGCCATTTGGTGTGATTTCCAGTACACGGTTAGCAACTGTCTGTGCAAACTCGTGGTCATGGGTTGTAAACAACACCGAACCTTTAAAGTTTTTCAGCGAGTTGTTGAATGCCGTGATCGATTCAAGGTCAAGGTGGTTGGTAGGCTCATCAAGCATTAGTACGTTAGCACGAAGCATCATCATACGCGAAAGCATGCAACGAACTTTTTCTCCTCCTGATAATACCCTTCCTGTTTTTAATGCCTCTTCACCACTGAAGATCATCTTACCAAGGAATCCACGGATGTAAACCTCGTCACGCTCTTCTTCGGTCTTAGCCCACTGGCGTAACCAGTCTACAAGAGTAAGGTCGTTCTCAAAGAAAGAGTGGTTATCTGCAGGCAGGTAAGACTGTATAGTTGTGATACCCCAGTCAAACGTACCGCTATCAGCAGTCATGTTACCGTTAAGTATCTCATAGAAAGCCGATGTCGCACGTGAATCTTTAGAGAATACAACGATCTTATCGCCTTTAGCCATATTCAGGTCAACATTCTTGAAAAGAAGCTCGCCGTCTGTAGATGCACTAAGATCTTTTACATTAAGTATCTGGTCACCAGCTTCACGCTCCTGGTCGAAAATGATTGCAGGATACCTTCTGCTTGAAGGCTTGATATCGTCAACTTTAAGTTTCTCAAGCATTTTTTTACGGCTGGTAGCCTGTTTTGACTTCGCAACGTTAGCAGAGAAACGCATAATGAACTCCTGAAGTTCTTTCTTCTTCTCATCGGCTTTTTTGTTCTGCTGGGCACGTTGTCTTGCAGCAAGCTGGCTTGATTCGTACCAGAAGGTATAGTTACCCGAGAAGTGGTTTATTTTACTAAAATCGATATCCGATATATGTGTACACACAGCATCAAGGAAGTGACGATCGTGCGATACAACGATTACAGTGTTGTCGTAGTTTGCAAGGAAGTTTTCTAACCATGAGATCGTTTCAAAATCCAGGTCATTGGTAGGCTCATCCATAATAAGCACGTCAGGGTTACCAAATAGTGCCTGTGCCAATAGCACACGTACTTTTAGTTTACCGTCCATTTCGCCCATTAGTGTATAATGAAATTCTTCACCAATACCAAGATTAGAAAGCATGGCAGCAGCATCAGAATCAGCATTCCAGCCATTCATTTCTTCAAATATCACCTGAAGCTCTCCTACCCTCTCACCATCCTTATCAGAAAAGTCAGGCTTAAGATAGATCTCATCCATCTCTTTTTTAACTGCATAAAGGGTTTTATTACCCATCAGGATCGTTTCAAGCACAGTGTGCTCGTCAAACATATTGTGGTTCTGGTTAAGTACCGACATACGTTTCCCCGGCTCAAGGTGTACATGCCCCGATGTAGGGTCTATATCACCTGCAAGGATTTTAAGGAAAGTCGATTTTCCGGCACCGTTAGCACCAATAATACCGTAGCAGTTGCCGTGGGTGAATGATGTGTTTACTTCGTCAAACAATATACGTTTGCCAAACTGAACCGATAGATTTGAAACTGATAGCATTTTCTGAAAAATTTTTGCAAAAGTACGGAAAAAAATTGGTATTTCAGTTGTCGGTTGATGGTTGCAGGATATTAAATTTCTAGGCAAGACTGATTACTTTGCAACTCTGCCACTTTGCAACTATTTAATCGGAATCCATATCTCCTCCTCCGAGTCGGGATCGCCATTTTTGTATTTAGGGCCGAGTATTTCAAAATGCGGACGGTCGTCCAGTTCATAGCCCGAAGCAGGCAGCCATTCACCAAAGATGTAACTGAACACATCAAAACCATTATTATGTGAGCCCTTGTAGTGAAACACCGCATACTGACCGGCAGGAATTGTAAAGACAACCATACCATCAGGTGCAACAGCAGTATTAGCCACTTCGAGTGCTGCCCATTTTATAAATTCTGCCTTGAGATCAAAAGGAGTGAAAAAATCCTTACCATACACCTGCAGCGAATACATCTGCTCGGGATTAATGGTATTAGTAATTGATTTTCGCTGTGGCATAAAGCTGCTCCACAGTTCAAAGGTTTTGTTTTCGGCAAAGGTCATGGTTAGCCATTTGCCGATAAGTTTTTTGGACGGGATGGTTTGTATGGTTGGGGTCATAATGTTTTACGAAATTGTTAATTCAACAAAATACAAGTAAATTCGTAATGTTAATACTAATTTATGAAGTACGCAATATACCTACTAGTCTTACTACCATTTATTTCTTTTTGTCAAAATGATTATAATGCATCAGTAGTTTCTATCGAAAAAGCAAATACCGTTTATAGAAATGTTGAAAATTATATAAAAATAGGTGTCCCTAATGCTAAATCATTCGAAGTGTCTTCAACAGGCACACTAAAAAAATTAGATGAATTTGGAAACTATTCTCTTATAGTTACCCAAGTGCCAGGTCTTGAGTTTGATATTAAAATTGATATTACGCTGAATGATGGGACGAAAAAAAAAGAATATAAAAAGTTTTACATTAAAAATCTTGGTAGTGCCTATGGAACAATTGATGGTAAAGGTGGAATTGATTGCATTGTAAAGGCAAATATAAATGAATTGAAAAACGCCATAATCGGGTTTAAATTTGAAAATTTCATTTATGAAATTCAAGGATTAGATGGACATTTTGGAAGTAAATTCGATGGTATAGTCCGAAAGTTTACAGTTGGAATTATCTCTAAAAACGGAAAAAAAATTATTAAAGAAATTGAAATCATAGGAAACCAATTTGACAAAAAAATCTTAGATGAACTTGAGAAAATGGATTCAGGTCGCGAATTTCTGATTTATCATATAATTGCAAACGGCTTTGACAAAAGCCCTAGAGATATCCATATACTTATAGAATAATAAGTATATCATTTCACTCCTCACTTTAACAATTCCTTACCCCTCACCTATATATAAAAACTGCTTAAAAATGAGTACCTTTGCGTTTTGCACAAAACTGCTATGCTAGATACTACCGAATATATAGAAGTGTTAGGCGCCCGTGCGCACAACCTTAAGAATATAGATGTTTCCATACCGCGTGAAAAACTTGTTGTGATTACCGGGCTTTCGGGCTCAGGGAAATCGTCGCTGGCTTTTGACACCATTTATGCCGAAGGGCAGCGCCGCTATATCGAGACCTTCTCGGCATACGCGCGTCAGTTCCTTGGAGGACTTGAACGCCCTGATGTCGACAAGATAGACGGCCTTAGTCCCGTTATTGCCATAGAGCAGAAAACGACAAGCAAGAGTCCGCGCTCTACGGTAGGAACCATTACCGAGATCTATGACTTCCTGCGACTTCTTTACGCCCGTGGTGCCGATGCTTACAGCTATGTTACCGGCGAGAAGATGGTTAGCTATAATGACGAGCAGATCAAAGACCTTATCATCGAGAAATTTGACGGTAAGCGCATTACCATACTTGCTCCGATTGTTCGTACCCGTAAAGGACATTACCGCGAACTTTTTGAACAGATATCAAAACAGGGCTTCCTGAAAGTGCGTGTAGATGGCGAAATCAAGGACATCGAACCGGGAATGAAGCTGGACCGTTACAAGAACCACGATATCGAAACGGTTATTGACCGTATGGCTGTTGATACCTCTGCCGATACCGATAAGCGCCTTGCCGACAGCATCAGGACTGCAATGTACCACGGCGAAGACGTGATGATGGTCATTGAGCACGATACTAATGAAGCGCGCTACTACAGCCGTAACCTGATGTGTCCTACTTCGGGCATCTCTTACCCTAACCCTGAACCGAATAACTTTTCGTTCAACTCTCCTAAAGGGGCGTGTCCGCATTGTAATGGTTTGGGAACCGTTAACGAGATAAACTTTAAAAAAATTGTACCTAACCCTAAGCTTACCATTAAGCAGGGAGGTTTTGCGCCACTTGGCGAATATAAAAGCACCTGGATATTCAAGCAGATCGAGATAATAGGCGAAAAATATGGCTTTAAGCTGACTGACGCTATTGAAAAGATCCCTACGGAAGCCATGGATATGATACTGAACGGTGGTAAGGAGAAATTCACCATCGATTCGAAAACACTGGGTGTAAACCGTGAATATAAAATTGACTTTGAAGGGGTTTCAAATTTCATAAAGAGCCAGCATGACGAAAGCGGGTCGGCTTCGCTGAAACGTTGGGCAAAAGACTTTATGGATGAGATTCCGTGTCCTGAATGCAATGGCACAAGGCTTCGCAAAGAATCGCTTTACTTTAAAGTAAACGGACTGAATATTGCTGAATTATCTGCTATGGATATATTAGACCTTGCCGAATGGTTTGAAAACCTTGACAGCAACCTTTCTGAAAAACAGAAGGTTATTGCCATGGAAATCGTAAAAGAGATCAAAGCACGCCTTAGTTTCCTTGTAGATGTTGGTCTGAACTATCTGTCGCTTAATCGTGGCTCTGGAACGCTTTCGGGTGGCGAGGCACAGCGTATACGACTGGCAACCCAGATAGGATCGCAGCTTGTAGGTGTATTGTATATACTTGATGAGCCTAGTATTGGTCTGCACCAACGCGATAACGAAAAGCTTATCAAATCGCTGGAATCGCTTCGTGACATTGGCAACTCGGTACTTGTTGTAGAACACGACAAAGACATGATTGAACGCGCCGATTATGTTATTGATATTGGCCCTGCTGCAGGACGCTTTGGCGGACAAATAGTCAGCCAGGGAACACCGGCAGAATTATTGAAAGAGCATACGCTAACGGCGGCTTACCTTAACGGTGAGAAAGAAATAGCAGTTCCTGAAAAACGCCGTGAGGGTAACGGAAAAACCCTGAAACTTACAGGCGCAACTGGTAATAACCTAAAAAATGTTTCGATAGAACTTCCGTTAGGGAAAATGATATGCGTTACAGGTGTTTCAGGTAGTGGTAAATCGACGCTTATCAACGGTACGCTATATCCCATCCTGAATGCACATTTCTTCAACGGGGTTAAGAAACCGCAACCCTACAAAAAGATTGAAGGCCTTGAGCATATCGATAAGGTTATTGATATTGACCAGTCACCTATCGGGCGAACGCCAAGGTCAAACCCGGCAACCTATACGGATGTATTCTCAGAAATACGTTCGCTATTTACACAAACGCCTGAAGCTATGATACGTGGTTATAAACCGGGACGTTTCAGCTTTAACGTAAGTGGAGGCCGTTGCGAAACCTGTGAAGGATCAGGACTCCGTGTTATCGAAATGAGTTTCCTTCCTGATGTATACGTAGAATGCGAAACCTGTCAGGGCAAACGTTTTAACCGTGAAACACTGGAAATTCGTTACAAAGGAAAATCAATATCTGACATACTGGACATGACCGTAGATGAGGCTGTTCCGTTCTTTGAGAACATCCCTAAGATCTACCGAAAGATAAAAACTATACAGGATGTGGGGCTTGGCTATATTACGCTTGGGCAGCAGAGCACTACCCTATCGGGTGGTGAGGCACAACGTATAAAACTGGCATCGGAACTTTCCAAAAAAGACACCGGAAACACCTTCTATATCCTTGACGAACCTACCACCGGACTTCACTTTGAAGACATTCGCGTACTGATGGACGTGATCAACAAACTGGTTGATAAAGGAAATACCGTACTTATTATAGAGCATAATATGGACGTTATTAAACTGGCTGATTATATTATAGACATTGGTTATGAAGGTGGTAAAGGCGGTGGGCAGCTTATTGCCAAAGGAACGCCTGAAGAAGTAGTTAAAAACAAGAAAAGCTATACTGCACAATTCCTTAAAAAAGAACTATCTTAGGAATCTGTTTTACTCATTATTTAGTTGAAAAGCCATGAAAGAAAAGTTTGAAAACGACGACGAATGGATTAATGAAAGCCTGAAACAAAAATCATGGCACGAAATACGCAGTAATGACTCATGGGTTATCTTTAAGGTAATGGCAGAGTTTGTGAACGGCTACGAAACCATGGCAAGGATTGGCCCTTGTATTTCTATTTTTGGATCAGCCAGGACAAAGCCCGAAGATAAATACTACCAACTTGCCGACAGAATTGCCGAGAAAATCACCCGTGCAGGATATGGTATCATTACAGGTGGTGGTCCCGGTATCATGGAAGCAGGCAACAAAGGTGCAGCTACCGGTGGTGGCCCATCAGTTGGCCTTAATATCGAACTGCCTTTCGAACAGCATTTCAATCCGTATATCGACCATGACAAAAATGTGAACTTTGACTATTTCTTTGTGAGAAAAGTAATGTTCGTGAAATACTCGCAGGGATTTGTAGTAATGCCGGGAGGCTTTGGAACACTGGACGAAATGTTCGAGGCTATTACCCTTATCCAGACTAAGAAGATTGCTAAGTTCCCTATTATACTTGTAGGTACGGAATATTGGAGCGGATTAATGGACTGGATCAAGAATGTGCTTATCGACAAATTTAAAAATGCTAATCCTGAAGACCTTAACCTCATAAAAGTCGTAGATACTGAAGATGAAGTGGTGGCGGTTATAGATGCATTTTATAAAAAATATAGCCTTAGCCCGAACTTTTAATATATTGCGGTATATTTTAACATCAGGCGAAGCAACCATTCGCCTGATTTTGCACCTAAATATATATAAGTCTAACAGGTTAATCTCTTAAGGTAGTTTGAATATAACAGCGCGGTTATTTTTCTTATTTATACTGATGTCTTCGGTACAGTTGCATGCCCAGCATCTTAACAGGCTGTTTGTGGAAGCAGATACTGATAAAAAAATACTGACTGTCAGGCAGGAAATAACATTCAATAACCAGACAAATGATACAATAACCTCAATTATCCTGAATGACTGGAACAACGCATATTCTGCCAAAGATACTCCTTTGGCAAAACGTTTTTCTGATGAATATGTAAGGGCATTCCATTTGGCAAGCGACGATGAGCGCGGCAATACCACCATACATTCTGTCAGTGACCTGTATAGCGTGCAGATTCCATGGCAAAGACCGGAAGGACATCCTGATCTTGTAGAACTCCGTCTAAATGCACCTATATATCCCGGAAAGCAATTTAAAATTACCCTAAGTTATCATGTAAAAATTCCGAGTGACCGCTTTACAAGGTTTGGTTACGACGACAGGAATGGCGTACTCAATCTTAAAGACTGGTACCTTACCCCTGCACGTTATGTAAATGGGGAATTTGTAAAATACAGCAATGAGAACCTGGACGACATAGCCAATGCCGTTTCCGACTTTTTTGTAACCCTGACAGTACCCAAAAGCAGTAGTGTCGCAACTGACCTGAAAGAACATGATAAATATGATAAAGGCGGTAAATGGGTATATGAACTGGAGGGAACAAAACGCGTGGGATTCGGTCTTATTTTAGAAAAACAGAATAGTTTTGAAACTTTTACTACCACTAACAGAACTGTAATCAGTAACCTAAGAGAAAACCGTATTACTGAAATTCAGAAGGGTACGCTGATCAGCCAGATTGCTGAATTTGCTCAAAAAAACCTTGGTATTTACCCTTATGAGAATATTATGGTCACACAGGCTGATTATGACCGTAATCCGACTTATGGCGTAAATCAACTCCCTGCATTTATAAGTCCATATCCGGATTCATTTATCTATGAAATAAAATTCCTTAAGACTTATCTGAACACCTATTTAAAAAATACGCTTAAGCTGGATCCTAGAAAAGACAACTGGATCTATGATGGTATCCAGATTGAACTCATGATGAAATACATTGAGCAATTCCATCCTGACAGAAAAATGATGGGGCAGCTTTCCTCTTGGGGTATTCTAAAAGGGCATAAAGTATTCAAGCTAAGCTTTAACGAACAGTACAACTATGTTTACCTATTAACAGCACGTAAAAACCTGGATCAGCCCATTGGTGACCCAAAAGATACCTTCATAAAATTTAATGAGCAGATTGCCGGAAAGTACAGGGCCGGCCTTAGTATATATTATCTTGATGATTACCTGGGAGATAGCATCGTGCCTAAAACTATTACTGATTTTTATACTCTCAACCTGGATAATAGTATAACTGACAGGAATGATTTTCAGTCGATACTGAACAGCAAAACCACAAAAAAAACCGATTGGTTTTTTACAACTGTAGTCGACACACGCGATATCATCGATTTTAAATTCACAAAAGTTAAGGAAGAAAAAGATTCGTTGACAATTACTGTTAGGAACAGGACCGAAGCCAAAGTACCTGTATCATTATACGGACTTAAAAAAGGAAAGATCGTTTTTAAGCAGTGGCTCGATGAAATTAAAATAGACAGCACCTTTACCGTTGCCCGAATGGATGTGGACAGACTGGCCTTAAATTACAATAATGAAATACCGGAATATAACAGGCGTAACAATTGGAGAAGACTGGACAAATTCTTTCCTAATAATAAGCCTTTAAAATTCACCTTCTTTCAGGATATAGAAGACCCTTACTATAACCAGATTTTCTATGTACCCAGTTTTAGCTTTAATATTTATGATGGATTCTCTCCCGGATTCAGGGTTCATAATAAATCACTGTTAGATAAACCATTTATTTTTGATCTTGAACCTACCTACTCCATTAAAACGGGTGAACTTATTGGTTCGTTCTCCTTATTGCTTAATCAATATATACGTGACAATTCCTTATACAGTGTACGCTATGCCGTTGGAGGATCTACCTATCACTACGCTCCCGATGCACGTTATCTTAAATTCACCCCTTCGGTTCTTTTCAGGCTTCGTGAAGACAATTACAGGGAAAACAAGAAACAAAGCATTCTAGTTAGACAGGTATTGGTAAATCGCGAAAAGTCATATTACATCGATACTGATGAGCAAAATGAAAACTATTCTGTATTCAACTTGCGATACAGCAGATTTGAATCAGAAATAATACGTCATTATAATTTTTTCACCGATCTGCAGCTTTCAGGCTCTTTCGGAAAGATATCAGGAGAAATACAATACAGGAGATTGTTTAACGACAACAGGCGTATCAACCTAAGATTGTATGCAGGAACATTTCTTTACCGCAATACAACTTCTGAGTTCTTCAGCTTTGGACTCGACAGGCCTACTGATTATATGTTTGATTACAGCTTCTACGGCCGTTCAGAAACTACGGGGCTTTTTAGCCAGCAATATGTTATGGCCGAAGGCGGTTTCAAGTCCAAGCTGGACACACGTTATGCCAACCAATGGATGACTACAGCTAATGCAAGTTTTAATATTTGGAACTGGATAGAAGTGTATGGTGATGTCGGATTAATCAAAAATCAATACAGCGATGCAGAGTTTGTATACGATAGTGGTATACGCTTAAACCTTCTTCCCGACTACTTTGAGTTATATTTTCCGATATATTCAAGCAATGGTTTTGAACCAAATCTCGGAAATTATGAGGAAAGGATACGTTTTGTAGTAACAATTAGCCCGGGAACCTTGGTTGGCCTCTTCACCAGAAAATGGCTATAAGAACAAATTTTCTTCTGAAAAATTACACAAAAAACACTTTTTCTGTGTTTTCATTAAGATAAAATCACTCAAAGCATACTGAGTCAAAGTTTTATTATGAAAAACGAAATCATTTTTTTCGCATGTTTTTATAATATGTCATTCTTTTACTTAAATTTGTACTCCTACCTAAACCGGTTTTATGACAGAGACAGAAACAAAAAAATCGATTTCATTTGAAGACTTCAGGACTGAGGTACTGAACGATTATAAAATTGCTATTACAAGCAGAGAGTGCAGCCTTTTAGGCCGACGCGAAGTGCTTACCGGAAAAGCCAAGTTCGGAATCTTTGGTGACGGAAAAGAAGTACCACAGCTTGCAATGGCTAAGGCTTTTAAGAATGGCGACTTCCGTTCGGGGTATTACAGAGACCAGACTTTCATGATGGCTATTGGGCAGCTAAACATACAACAGTTTTTTGCAGGCCTTTACGGACATAGTGACCTTAATCACGATCCGATGTCTGCCGGAAGGCAAATGGGCGGGCATTTTGCTACACACAGCCTTGATGAGAACGGCAACTGGAAAAACCTTACGCAGCAAAAGAACTCAAGCTCTGACATTTCTCCTACCGCAGGACAGATGCCAAGACTTCTTGGACTTGCACAAGCTTCAAAAATATACCGTAATGTAACGGGTATTGAAAATAAAACCAACTTCTCAATCAACGGAAATGAGATTGCATGGGGTACTATTGGAAACGCAAGTACTTCTGAAGGTTTGTTTTTTGAAACTATAAATGCTGCGGGTGTACTACAGGTTCCTATGGTTATCAGCGTTTGGGATGACGAATATGGAATTTCTGTACATGCACGCTACCAGACCACCAAAGAAAACATTTCTGAAATACTTAAAGGTTTCCAGAGAGATGAGAATGGTAAAGGCTATGAGATCATCAAAGTAAAAGGATGGGATTATCCTGAACTGGTTTCGGCTTATGAAAGAGCTGCTGAAATTGCCCGTACAGAACATGTACCGGTACTGATGCACGTTCATCAGTTGACTCAACCGCAAGGTCACTCAACATCAGGATCGCATGAGCGTTACAAAAATGCTGACCGTCTTGCATGGGAAGGTGAATACGACTGTATCGCGCAGATGAAAAAATGGATGCTTGAAAACAGTATGGCTACAGCCGAAGAGCTTGATGCTATAGATGAGCAGGCCAAAAAAGATGTTTTGGAAGGCAAAAAAGCGGCATGGTCTGCTTATGTAAACCCAATAAAAGAAGAACAAAAAGAACTTGTTGCATTGCTTAACAGTATTGCAGCACAGAGTCCGAATAAAGTATTCATTGACAAATATGTTACCGAAGTTTCGGGCATCAAAGAGCCAATAAGAAAAGACCTTTTGGTTACTGCGAGAAAAATACTTCGCCTTATCGTAAAAGAGAATGGTAAAGATACGCTTGCACAATGGATTACAACTTATACCGAAAAAACACAGCCAAGATTCAGCTCACACCTGTTCTCACAATCTGAGAAGAATGCTCTTAATGTAAAAGAAGTACTTCCGGAGTATAACAATGAGACTGAAGATGCAGACGGCCGTATGGTAATGCGTAACAACTTCGATGTTATATTCAGTAAATATCCTGAAGCACTTGTTTTTGGTGAAGACTGTGGTAACATTGGAGATGTAAACCAGGGACTTGAAGGCATGCAGGAAAAATACGGAGATTTCCGTGTGTGTGATGCCGGTATACGTGAGGCGACCATCCTTGGACAAGGAATTGGTATGGCTATGAGAGGCCTGCGCCCTATAGCTGAAATTCAGTACCTTGACTATTTGCTTTATGCAATACAGATAATGAGTGATGACCTTGCCACCCTGCAATACAGGACCGCAGGAAGACAAAAAGCACCACTAATCATCAGGACCCGTGGCCACAGACTGGAAGGTATCTGGCATTCAGGTTCACCAATGGGAATGATAATAAACGCTATCCGTGGTATACATGTACTTGTTCCAAGGAACATGACTAAAGCTGCCGGTTTTTATAATACACTTCTGACAACCGATGAGCCTGCTCTTGTGGTGGAATGCCTTAATGGTTACCGCCTTAAAGAGAAAATGCCATCTAATCTTGGGGAATTCAAGACACCTCTTGGTGTTGTTGAAACACTTAAAGAAGGTAAAGATATTACGCTTGTTTCTTATGGTTCTACCCTGCGCATTGTGGAACAGGCTGCAAAAGAACTTTTAGAGATAGGTATCGACGCCGAGATCATCGATGTACAGTCGCTTCTACCATTTGACCTTAACCACGATCTTGTTCAGAGTGTAGCTAAAACAAATAGGTTATTAGTGATTGACGAGGACGTACCGGGAGGTGCTTCGGCTTATATCCTTCAGCAGATCGTTGAGGAACAAAATGCATACAAACATCTTGATAGTAAGCCGGAAACGCTTACAGCTAAAGCACACCGCCCTTCTTACGGAACTGACGGTGATTACTTCTCAAAACCATCTGTTGAAGATGTATTCGAAAAAGTATATGCTATAATGCACGAAGCTAAACCAAATGAATTCCCTAAATTGTATTAATCCGTTAGTTTAATTCAGAATATAAAAACGCCCAACATATGTTGGGCGTTTTCTTTTATCATTACTTAATGTAAACCGTCTTGACGTTTACAAACTCTTTAATTCCGTTTTCTGCAAGCTCACGACCATAACCTGAACGTTTGACACCACCAAAGGGCAATGCCGGATCAGATTTAACCATAGCATTGATAAACACTGCACCTTCTTCAAAAAGATGGACCTTGTTTTTAATACCTTCAATATCTTTAGTGAATACTGTAACTCCGAGTCCAAATGAAGATTGGTTACTTAAAGCTACAGCTTCTTCAAAGGTACTGAATGGCATTACCGGAACAGCCGGCCCAAATACTTCTTCATTAAAGATTGGCATATCCGTTGTAACATCTACTACAACTGTAGGTTTATAAAAAGCATTGTTTCTTTTACCTCCGGTGACAATCTTTGCTCCCATTTCTACCGATCTATTAACTTGTTTTTCTATATCTTCTGCCAGATCAATTCTTGCCAATGGGCCTATTTCAGTAGTATCAAGCATAGGGTCTCCTGATTTGAGCGCTTCCACTTTTGATTTAAAGCTATCAATAAAAGTGTCAAAAACTGAATCATGCACAAAGAAGCGTTTGGCTGCAATACAACTTTGACCGGCATTCTGCATTCTGGCCGTAACCGCGACGGATACAGCAGCTTCAATATCTGCATCCTCACAAACAATAAAAGCATTGCTGCCACCAAGTTCGAGAACAGCCTTTTTTATTTGTTTAGCAGCCGCAGAAGCTACTGCTGCTCCCGCCTTTTCACTACCGGTGAGCGATACAGCCTTTATAATTGGATTATTGATAACTTCTTCAACCTGATCACTTGAAATCAGAAGGTTTTGATAGACACCTGTAGGAAAACCTGCTTCAAGAAAGATTTCTTCAAGAAGTTGTGAACAGCCGGCCACATTAGAAGCATGCTTGACCAAAACAGTATTACCGGCCAAAATTGCAGGGACAGCAAACCTGAAAACTTGCCAGTAAGGGAAATTCCATGGCATTACTCCTAATATGACACCTAATGGTTCATAGGTTATAAAACTTTCAGAAGCATCGGATTTTATATGTTTTGAAGCCAGAAATTCTTCAGAATTGTTTAGGTAATATTCGCACAAAAGAGCACATTTCTGAACCTCGGCAACCGCCTGTTTTATTGGCTTTCCCATCTCTAAAGTGCACATTTCGGCAAGCAAATGTTGGCGTTTTGTTAAAACAAATCCTAAAGTTTTGATAAAATCAACTCTTTCTTTAACAGTTGTAGTCCTCCATTGTGTAAAGGTAGTCTGACTAACGTTTATATGGTCGGAAATTTGTATCCCATTTAAATACTGATAGTTCGACAATAAATTATTGTTAAAAGGGTTAATTGTTTTTATTGTTTTATTCATGATTTACAAGTATTTACATTAAGAAAATGTGATTTTTTCATTTTTCTAAATTACTACTTTTACAAAAAAATTCATCAAAACAATAACCAATATTATGAAAAAAATTGTATTCCCTTTATTATTAGTTTGCCTGACTTCGGCAAATTTAAGTGCACAGGATGCACAACAAACAACTACGGCCGCCGATAATGATTTTAATAAATGGTCAATTGAAGTTGGAGGCGGGATAAACAAACCTTTCAGAACATTTACGCCGGGCTTTGGAACAGAACCTGCTAATTTTTTTACCGCAGATCTTGGTTTCCGTTATATGCTAAATAACAAATTTGGTTTAAAACTTGATTTTGGCTATAACAGATTTAAAAATGCTGACGATACACCGGAATTTGAAAGTAATTATGTAAGAGGTAACATCCAGGGTGTAATTAACTTAGGGCGAGTTCTGAATTTTGAAGACTGGACAAATACTTTTGGCCTTTTAGCCCATGGTGGTGGGGGTGTTTATATGCTAACCAATGATGATGCCTTTGACGGAGAAGATTGGGGAGCAAATCTTATTGGAGGACTTACTGCACAGGTGAGATTATCTGACAGAGTTGTATTGACTGGAGATGTAACTGGTATCGTCAATGGCCTTCAAAGCCGCTCATTTGACGGTTACAGCATTGAGAACAATACTATCGATGGACTTATCGTTAACGCAACCGTTGGTCTTACATTCTATCTTGGAAGCCATGAAAAACATGCTGACTGGGTAACCGATGTTAAATCTGATGAGTTAGCAGCACTTGAAGAAAGAGTTGGCTCTATCGAAACACAAATGAATGACACAGACAAAGACGGTGTGCCGGATTATCTTGATGCTGAACCTAATTCTACAACCGGTGTTGCAGTTGATACTAAAGGAAGAGCTGTTGACTTAAACAACAATGGTGTACCAGACGAATTAGAATCATATATTGAAAATAAAACTAAAAATAACACCACTACAACAGGTACAGATCTTCAGGGTCTAATCAACGGCGGTTATGTGAATGCATATTTTGACTTTAATAAAGATATGCCAAACGAGCAATCTACTGCCGGAATTAACTTCCTGACTAAATACCTTAAAGAGAATCCATCTGCAACAGCTGATGTAATCGGATATGCTGATGAGATTGGTAATAGTGATTATAACAAACAACTTTCTCAGAGAAGAGCTGAAAACGTTAAGAAAATATTGGTTGACTCCGGTATTGATGCTTCAAGGCTGAATATTATTGGAAATGGTGAAGATGCATCTGTAAACAAAGATAGCAAACAAGCCCGCCAGGTTGTAAGACGAGTTACATTTATCATTAAATAATAAATATAACTTCAAAGGTTAGATTGATCCCCCGCTTTGCGGGGGATTTTTTTATTGTATAGTATGCAAAAAAAATCCCGCCTTAGGCGGGATTTCATATTTGTCAACTTATCTGATAAGCTTTCTATATTTGATACGCTTAGGTGTTAAGTCACCACCTAGGCGTTTCTTTTTGTTCTCTTCATATTCAGAGAAGCTTCCTTCAAAGAAATATACTTCAGAGTTTCCTTCGAACGCAAGGATGTGGGTACACACCCTGTCAAGGAACCATCTGTCGTGAGAGATTATTACCGCACAGCCTGCAAAACTATCAAGACCTTCTTCAAGCGCACGAAGCGTATTGATATCAAGGTCATTCGTAGGCTCATCCAGTAATAGTACGTTACCTTCTTCTTTTAGTGTTATAGCAAGGTGAAGTCTGTTACGCTCACCACCCGAAAGCGTAGCTACTTTTTTATTCTGGTCACTGCCGCTAAAGTTGAATCGGCTAAGGTAAGCACGTGAGTTAACCTGTCTTCCGCCCATCATGATAAGCTCCTGGCCATCGCAGAAGTTTTCCCAAATAGTTTTTTCAGGATTGATGTTTGAGTGTGACTGGTCAACGTAAGCGATCTTAACTGTTTCACCAACTGCAAATTCTCCGGCATCCGGAGTTTGTTCGCCCATAATCATTTTGAATATAGTCGTCTTACCGGCACCATTGGGACCGATAATACCAACGATACCCGCCTGAGGAAGCGTGAAGTTAAGGTTATCATATAATAACTTATCTCCAAATGCTTTAGCAACACCTTTGGCATCGATAACATTAGTACCAAGCCTCGGTCCGTTAGGAATATAGATCTCTAATTTCTCGTCAAGTTCTTTCTGGTCTTCATTCAATAACCTGTCGTAATTCTGAAGACGTGCTTTTTGTTTTGTCTGACGGCCTTTAGCTCCCTGTCTTACCCAGTCAAGCTCACGCTCAAGGGTTTTTCTACGTTTAGAAGCAGTTTTTTCTTCCTGCTCCATACGTTTAGACTTCTGGTCAAGCCATGAAGAATAGTTTCCTTTCCACGGAATACCTTCTCCCCTGTCAAGCTCAAGAATCCATCCTGCAACATTGTCAAGGAAATAACGGTCGTGGGTAACTGCAATTACAGTACCTGCATATTGTGCCAAATGCTGCTCTAACCACAGTACGCTTTCCGCATCAAGGTGGTTGGTAGGCTCATCAAGCAATAATACATCCGGCTGTTGCAGCAAAAGACGGCATAAAGCCACCCTTCTTCTCTCACCACCCGAAAGTACTTTTATAGGGGTATCAGGATCTGCTGTACGAAGCGCGTCCATTGCAATTTCTAATTTGGTATCAAGTTCCCATGCACCCGAAGCATCAATCCTATCCTGAAGCTCTGCCTGACGATCCATAAGTTTCTGCATTTTATCTGCATCCTCATACACTTCCGGATCTCCAAAACTATCGTTGATCTTATTGAATTCCTCAAGAAGTGCTACAGTTTCTGCAACACCCTCACGAACAACTTCAATAACTGTTTTGTTCTCGTCAAGCTGTGGTTCCTGCTCAAGATAACCTACAGTATATCCCGGAGCAAATACTACATCTCCCTGGAAATTTTTATCTACACCCGCTATAATTTTTAATAGCGACGATTTACCCGATCCGTTAAGACCAAGGATACCAATTTTGGCACCATAGAAAAAACTCAGGTAAATATCTTTAAGCACAGGTTTTTGTGCGCCCGGGAAGGTTTTGCCAACTCGGGACATTGAGAATATTACTTTCTTATCGTCAGACATTTTTAAAATGTTTATTATTTTGTTGTTTATAGTTTATTGTTTGTGGTTACACTCGCCCTTTGAGAGAACTGAATACCCATGCTATAGCAAAAAAACCTATGCCAACAGCTGCAAAGCCGTAACCTGCAATATCGTTATATCTAAAAGCGCCAAGCCCTATCAGCAGGAGCCCCATAAGTATCATTATAAAAGTGGCCCATCCTAAAATGGTATTCTTATTCATTCCCATCGTGTTTCTTCAATTTTAAGCCAGCAAATATCGTGATTAAAAAGCTTAATTAAAAATCTTTACCAGCATCTCTTTCAATAAGTCAGACTGCGGAATTGAGTTTGCGCCCACACCTTTGCTTTTAACGTCAATATCCCTGAGGGCAGCGACAACGGCACTCACTTTTTTCATGGGGTAATTACGGGCAGCAACATCATAATCTTTTACAAAATAAGGATTTACTTTAAGTACCCTGGCTATATTGGCAGGGTTCTTATCTTTCTGCCCATGATATTGCAGCAATTGCGAAAAGAAACCAAAAACAAGTCCTGTAGTTACTACAAGGGGATTGTCTTTTGGATTATTCGAAAAGTAATCCGCAATTTTATACGCTTTTAGCTGGTCGCGCTCACCAATAGCCTTGCGTAGCTCAAAAACGTTATAATCTTTGCTGATACCTATATTTTCTTCAATAACATTGGGTGTAATCGTGCTTCCTTTCGGAAGTATGATCATGAGTTTTTCCAGCTCATTATTAATCTTGCTAAGGTCAGTACCTAAGAATTCAACCAGCATTGAGGCTGCTTTTGGTTCAATACCATAATTCTTGCCTTGCAGGACACGCTTGATCCAGTCACCAACCTGGTTTTCATATAACTTTTTGCTTTCAAACACTACTCCTTTTTTCTCAAGCAGCTTGGTAATCTTCTTTCGCTTATCAAGGGTTTTATATTTATAAGCAAAAACAAGTACGGTTGTTGGCTGCGGATTCTCGGCATAGCTTTCCAGCTTTTCGATAGTACGTGAAAGTTCCTGCGCTTCCTTAACGATTACCACCTGTCTGTCGGCCATCATCGGATAACGTTTGGCATTTGATATCACATCTTCTATAGATACATCTTTTCCATAAAGCACCATCTGGTTAAAGCCTTTTTCTTCTTCTGCAAGGATGTTATTTTCTATATATTCAGTCAGCCTGTCAATATAATAAGGTTCCTCACCCATAAAAAAATAAATGGGCTTAATATTGCCCTGCTTTATCTCGTTTAAAATCTTTACAACTTCGTCCACTATACGGTTATTTAATGAGTGTGGTATATATCAAAAAAGCTAAATTTGCGTGATGCAAAAGCTAAACTTTAAGAACTATACATTTCGTTTCAAAAATAGTGAAAATAAGGTCGCCATTTTTGACGAAATCCGTAAAAAATTCATCATCCTTACTCCGGAAGAATGGGTAAGGCAACATGTAGTGCGTTTTATCCTGGAAGAAAAAAAATATCCAAAATCGTATGTGAATGTTGAGAAGATCGTTAAGATCAATGGTATGTCCAAACGCTATGATGTTGTTGTGTTTCAACCGGATGGCTCAATATTTCTTTTAGTTGAATGCAAAGCACCGGCAGTAACCATTTCTCAAAATACATTCGACCAGATTGCCCGTTATAACATGTCGCTAAATGCAGTACACATGATGGTTACCAATGGCTTAAATCATTACTTTTGTCAAATGGACTATGAGCAGGAGAAATACTTTTTCCTGCAGGATTTACCCGAATATACCCCAACACCATGAACAGTATAGCTGTAGTAATCTTAAACTGGAATGGCAAAAGCCTCCTCGAACAGTTTTTGCCTTCTGTTACAAAATATTCCGCCGAAGCTGCTATATATGTAGCTGACAATGCATCTACCGATGATTCTCTTGCATTCGTAAAGGCAAATTATCCTGAGATTAAAATTATAGAGAACAAGGGTAACTTTGGCTATGCCAAGGGTTATAATGTGGCATTGCAGGAAGTTGAAGAAGATATTTATGCCCTTATAAACTCTGATATTGAAGTGACCGAAGGTTGGCTGCAACCCATACTTTCGCTTTTTGAACACGACAGTGAAACAGCTATCGTACAACCCAAGATACTCGACTATAAAAACAAGACACATTTTGAATATGCCGGTGCTGCCGGAGGTTTTATTGATAAATATGGCTTTCCGTTTTGTCGTGGAAGAATATTCGATACCATTGAAGAAGACAAAGGCCAATACAATGATACCAGCCAAATATTCTGGGCATCGGGTGCATGTTTCTTTATTCGTAAAGAAACCTTCAGGGCATTAAAAGGTTTTGATGCTGATTTTTTTGCCCATCAGGAAGAAATAGACCTTTGCTGGCGTGCTTTCAATACAAATCACAAAATTATGTTTTGCAGCGAAAGTGTAGTCTACCACGTTGGCGGTGCTACTTTAACAATGGGTAGCCCGCGCAAAACTTTCCTTAATTTCAGGAACTCATTGTGGATGATGCTTAAAAACCTGCCAACTTCTAAACTCTTTCCTGTATTGTTCGTACGTCTTTCGCTTGACGGGATTGCGGGGATACGACACCTCTTGAGAGGGGAATTTTCACATTTATGGGCAATTTTAAAGTCTCATTTCTATTTTTATTTAAAATTTTTCCACTTCTTAAACAAAAGAGGTTCAAAGCAATACGCTAATTACTACAAAACAAAAAGCATTGTGTATTTGTATTTCATAAGAAAAGGCAGGATATTTGATAAATAATTTAACAATACTTTATACACAAACACGTTATATTTTTTTTGATTATTACTTAATTTTGTTAGAAATTTAAATTTGAATTTTATGAGAAGAGCCATTCTAGTCCTTACGTTAGCAGCTATGACGCTAACTTCGGTTTCTTGCGGATCGAAGAAAAAGATTGCTGAGCTGGAAGCCAAAAACAAAGAGATTCAGGATATGCTAAACAGTGCTACTGTTAAGCTTAACACCTGCCTTGCTGAAAGAGATGCAATATCAAAACACCTGGAAGATCTTAAAAAGAATAATACTGACTTAATGAGTACAGTAGGTAACCTTACTACGTTATCTTCTAAAGGTGCTGAGAACATCGAAAAATCTTTAGAAAGCTTAAAAGAGAAAGATCTTAAAATTACAAGACTTCAGGATGCACTTACACGTAAAGACTCAGTTACACTTGCTCTTGTTACAAGCATCAAGAGAGCAGTTGGTGTAAACGATCCGGATATCGAAGTTAACGTTGAGAAAGGTGTGGTTTACATCTCTATTGCAGATAAACTTCTTTTCAAAAGTGGTAGCTATCAGGTAAGCGACAGGGCTAAAGAAATACTAGGCAAAGTTGCTAAAATCGTTCAGGACAAACCGGACTTTGAATGTATGGTTGAAGGACACACTGATAATGTGCCTATTAAAAACCCTGTACTTCAGGACAACTGGGACCTGTCTGTTAAACGTGCAACTTCTATCGTGAGATTGCTTCAGGTTGATTTTGGTATCGATCCAAAACGCCTTGTAGCTTCAGGACGCGGTGAGTATGTACCGTTAACGTCTAACGATACTGCTGAAGGAAGAGCTACAAACAGAAGAACAAGAATCCTTGTACTTCCTAAAATTGACCAGTTCTACGACATGATCGAGAAAGAAATGAAAAACCAGAAAACTGGTACTTCAAAATAATACATCCCCGATTATAGAAAGGGCTTCCAAATTGGAAGCCCTTTTTTTATAAAAAAACTCCCGCCAAATAGCGGGAGTTTTGTTTTTAATCTAATGACAGGGTTATCTGCCCGTCGTCTTCTAATGTTATGTTTGTATCGTCAGTATCGGTTTCGCCGCTTACTTCAATCTCTTCAGGGATTTCTTCTACAGGAGGCTCATATGGCAATGGTTCCAGCAGGTTTACCTGCTTCAGTTTATCTGCTGTAAGTTGGTTCCCTAATGCTTTAATACCTTTTACAGCAATGAAATCTTCCATATCTATCGTCAGGTTTTCCTTCTGTACACCTTTTACTTTAGCAAATACAAGTTCTGCCACAGGGCGATAATCTGTTGATACAATCTCAAGTTGTGACTTAGGATTTTCAGTAATGAAAATCTCCTCTTTATTTTCATTTTCTACAAGAAAACGTTTAATAAAGTAACGCTCTTTCTCTCCATCAAAATAAATAGCCGAGATTGGCTTATTAGGCACCCACTTCTCAAGCACGATCATACCTTCATCAAAGTGTGTTGTAAGCTCAGGAACAATTGTTTTCACTTTACCTGACTGATTGATGATCAATAGCTTGTCGTTTGGCCTGAACTCCCCAAGAAGCTCTCCCCTGCCATCTACATTCAGCCTGTGAACAGTATCATCAAACCAAACCCTTCTCGGTTTTAGTGTAGAGATACCTTTTTCTTTTAGCTCAATCTTCTTGATCGGATATTTGGTAACCGTATTTCCTTTAGATGCACGCCCTTTGATAGCCATAGCAGCAAAATCAAGATCAAATTTCAGTTTCTTCACACTACCCACCTGACGAAGCAACACAGTAATTACCTCTGCTTCTCCATTAGGGTTGTCTGAGAAGTACAATACCATAGAATCTTTTGTACCGGCAGTAAGGTCATATACCTTATCACGGGTCACCCCGGAAACGTTGAATCGTTTAATATAAGATGGCCCCGACTTACCATCACGGTAAATCATGTTATATATGGTACGCTTATCATTCTTATCAAATACCGCAACATGAATAATGTCTTTACCAACGAATGTTTTAACATCCACTTTGGTAATCATCATGCTTCCGTTACGCAGGAATACGATAACATCATCAATATCCGAACAATCAGCAACGTATTCGTCTTTTTTTAGTCCTGTACCAACGAAACCTTCTTCACGGTTGACGTAAAGCTTGGTGTTACGCAATACAACCTTAGTAGCTTCGATATTATCAAAGCTGCGAAGTTCGGTTTTGCGCTCACGTCCTTTACCGTAACGGTCTTTAAGGCTCTGGAAATAATCGATAGCAAAATCGATGATGTGGTCAAGGTGGTGTTTCACCTGTTCGATCTCACCTTCAAGCGCTTCGATTTTCTCTTGCGCTTTGTCAATATCAAATTTAGAGATACGTTTGATTCGGATTTCCGTTAGCCTTACGATATCATCTTCGGTAACCGCGCGTCTTAAATGCTTGGTATGAGGCTTCAAACCCTCATCAATGGCTTTTATAACGCCTTCCCAGGTTTCTTCCTCCTCAATAAGGCGGTAAATCCTGTTCTCTATGAATATACGCTCTAACGACTGGAAATGCCAGCTTTCCTCCAACTCGTCAAGCTGAATCTCAAGTTCACGTTTTAATAGATCTACCGTTCTGTGGGTAGATATCTTTAGCATGTCACTTACGCCAATGAACAGTGGTTTGTGATCTTCAATAACACAGCCAAGCGGTGCCACTGATGTTTCACAAGCCGTAAAGGCAAACAATGCATCAATGGTTTTATCAGGAGAAACACCGGCAGGAAGATGTATCAGAATCTCAACATCAGCCGCGGTATTATCCTCAATCTTACGAATCTTTATCTTGCCTTTTTCATTCGCTTTAAGGATGCTATCTATTAAAGTAGTTGTATTAGTACTAAATGGTATCTGGTTAATAACCAGTGTACTCTTATCCAATTGCGAAATTCTTGCACGAACCCTGACACGTCCGCCGCGCATACCGTCGTTATAGTTCGATATGTCGGCAATGCCTTCGGTAGGGAAATCAGGGAAAATCGTAAAAGGCTTGCCTTTTAATATTTTTATGGACGCATCTATAAGCTCATTAAAGTTATGCGGAAGCACTTTGGTAGATAAACCTACCGCAATACCCTCGGCACCCTGAGCCAATAGCAATGGAAACTTTACCGGAAGATTGATGGGTTCATTACGACGTCCGTCATACGATGCCTGCCATGGAGTAATCTTAGGGCTATACAACACCTCAAGCCCAAACTTAGACAGTCGGGCCTCAATGTAACGCGATGCCGCTGCACCATCACCGGTAAGTATGTTACCCCAGTTACCCTGGGTATCGATTAGAAGATCTTTCTGGCCTATCTGCACCATGGCATCACCAATACTCGCATCACCGTGGGGGTGATACTGCATGGTATGCCCTACTACGTTGGCAACCTTGTTATAACGGCCATCGTCAAGTTCCTTAAGCGAGTGCATGATCCTGCGCTGAACGGGTTTGAAACCATCTTCAATAGCAGGTACAGCACGTTCAAGGATAACGTAAGACGCATAATCAAGGAACCAGTCTTTGTACATACCGGTTACCTTGGTAATGGTATCGCCAGACTCAGGATTCTCTTCCTTATCGTAAAAATGTTCGCCGCCTTCTTCGTTTAAAGGCCCGTTATTTACATCTTCTTCTTCGTCCATGTATTAATTCCAGAATTTTGAAATTTTATTTTAAATACAACAGACGCAGCAGTGCTACGTCTCTATTTATAACTGTGGCATTTTTTGTGCACTACTCCGTCACATCAAGCTCCACCTTCAGGTTATTGATAATAAACATCTGCCTGTCCGGTGTGTTTTTACCCATGTAAAATTCCAATAAGGTTTCTACAGAAGTTGACTTATCCATCAAAACAGGATCAAGGCGAATATCCTGCCCTATAAAGTGCTTAAACTCATCTGGAGATATCTCTCCCAATCCCTTGAATCGGGTTATCTCCGGTTTGCCTTTCAGTTTTTCTATGGCATTTCTACGCTCCTCATCCGAGTAGCAGTATATCGTTTCTTTTTTATTACGCACCCTGAATAACGGTGTCTGCAATATATACAAGTGATTCTCTTTGATCAGCTCAGGAAAGAACTGTAGAAAGAACGTAATTAGCAGCAGGCGGATGTGCATACCATCAACGTCGGCATCGGTAGCGATCACGATATTGTTATAGCGCAGGTTCTCCATCTCTTCCTCGATATCCAATGCAGCCTGAAGCAGGTTGAATTCCTCATTCTCATACACGATCTTCTTGGTCATACCGTATGAGTTCAGGGGTTTACCCCTCAAACTGAATACCGCCTGCGTATTTACATCCCTTGACTTAGTAATTGAACCCGAAGCCGAGTCTCCCTCGGTTATGAAAAGTGTACTCTCAAGACTTCGTGGGTTTTTAGCATCGGTAAGGTGTACACGGCAGTCACGCAGCTTCTTGTTGTGAAGCGACGCTTTCTTAGCCCTGTCCCTAGCCAGCTTACGGATACCCGAAAGTTCCTTACGCTCACGCTCTGCCTGTAATATCTTTTTAAGCAGCAAATCAGCTACTTCTGGATTACGGTGCAGGAAGTTATCAAGTTTGTTCTTAACGAAGTCGTTTACAAACGTACGTACCGATGGTGCTTCAGGCCCCATATCAGTAGATCCAAGCTTGGTTTTGGTCTGCGACTCAAAAACCGGTTCTTCAACCTTAACGCTAATCGCACTTACGATTGATTTACGGATATCGGACGCTTCAAAGTTCTTGTTATAAAACTCTTTTATCGTCCTTACGATTGCCTCACGGAAAGCCCCTAAGTGCGTACCACCCTGAGTCGTATTCTGACCATTAACGAAAGAGTAATATTCTTCGCTGTACTGAGTCTTACTGTGGGTCATGGCAATTTCGATATCCTCATCCTTCAGGTGGATGATAGGATATATCCTGTCGTCTTCGTTTATAGTTTCGGCAAGAAGGTCTTTAAGTCCGTCTTCGCTAAAGTATTTTTCACCGTTGTAAATTATTGTCAGCCCTGTGTTCAGGTAGCAATAATTCTTGAGCATCTTGATGATATACTCATTACGGTATTTGTAGTTCTTAAATATGGTTTCATCAGCAGTAAAGATCACTTTAGTTCCTTTACGCTTACTGGTTTCGGTTTCCGGCTCTTCAATGGTAAGCTCGCCGGCAGAAAATTCTGCCGCTTTGAGAATACCATCACGAACAGATTCCACACGGAAATAGTTCGAAAGGGCGTTAACCGCCTTAGTACCGACACCATTCAGACCAACCGATTTCTTAAATGCTTTGGAGTCGTACTTACCACCGGTGTTCATTTTAGACACAACATCTACCACCTTACCCAGTGGAATACCACGGCCAAAGTCACGAACACTTATGGTTTTGTCTTTCAGGGTAACCTCAATAGTTTTACCGGTACCCATAACGAACTCATCAATGGAGTTATCAATAACCTCTTTTATAAGGATATAGATACCGTCATCGGGAGAAGAGCCATCGCCCAACTTACCGATGTACATACCCGGACGCATACGGATATGTTCTTTCCAGTCGAGTGAACGGATATTATCTTCAGTGTACTGATTCTGCTCCAGCATAAAATTTTATGGATTTTCTGCTAATGTAACATTTCTGCACAAAAAATGAAAGCCGTATCACAGAAACTTATCAAACGATCCGACTTAAATTAAGCACTAAGTATATATTCTTACTTTATACCTTATTTATCTTATAGGCAGCCACCGATTTCTGGTTGATATAGATGGTAAGCGTACCAACAGAACCGTTATTCATCGACACGTTAAAAACAGCTGTATCACCTTTTAGTTCGGGTGTAACCTCTTTAATTACCCTGTCCCTGCTATAGGCGTAATGCACCATATCACCGGGCTTTAAGTTCTTTACTTTAAACTCAATAATCCCTGACGGAACAACTTTAAAACTACCTGCTGAAGGAGCTGTAAAATCATAGCCTTTCATCAGGTAATCACCATAGTATAACGGCAGATTTGCAAAGTCTTTTTCGGTTTTATCTGTTAACAGCCAGCGCTTATCATCCGGGAAATGGTTCAGGAAAAATGTATCAGGCTCACTGAAAAAATACTTATCATTGAACTTAAAAACGAACTCAGGCTTCTCCCCTGTTACGGTACCCGCACCCCATGTAGTATCGAGCAGCTTCCATTCGCTTCCGATCTTTACAGCATTCCACGCGTGGTCACTCGCACCGGGTGCCTTCCCAATATGTGCAGGATGTGATTTTGATGTTCCGGGAATCAATTCACATTCAAGACCGGCTTTTTCGGCAACCACCATATACAAAGTGGCGTACCCCTGACACACTCCTTTTTTAGATTTAAGCGTCTTTTGGGCAAGTTCCTGCTTCATGGCTTTTTGTTTGGCTTCCTTCTCTTCCTGAGTTTTAAATTTATAAGCCACAGGGCGTTCGTTTACGCCATAAGCAGCATAATCATATTTTATGTTAGTAGCGATCCATGTGAAGATAGCACGCGCTTTTTCATCGTCACGCTTAAAATCTTTATTGATATGTTCGGCTAATTTATCAGGCGAAGAAAAGGTTTTTGGATAGGTTTTTACGGTAGCATCTACCTTTGCAAAATCCTGAGCGTTTACAGTAAAACTAAGCGACAGGAGTAGTAAAAGAAATATATTGAATGTGTTTTTCATGCTTTAGCTAAGACAAAAAGAATGCCAAATTTCAAGAAAGGCATTTAGAAGCTTAGGTTCTTAGGAACTGAGCGAGAAAACTAAGAGCCTAAGTGACTTAGTTACTAAGAAACTCTATTGATAATGATAAAAAATCCCTTTGTCGTAAACCGTCCATAATGCCGCTTTTTGATGTCCTGCTTTCAGGCAGTTGTTAGCCCAGGTATTACAGGTATAGAACAGGCTGTAACTGCCCTGCCCTTCATAGAAAGCATCATATTTACCATAGCTGCGACCGGCTATCCATTGTACATGATTGTTTTTATCTAACTGAAAACTATCTTCAATATATTTTACCATATCGGCATAATCTTTTTTGCTGATGGTAACTTTCACGCACTCGTCATCTTCTGTAACCGTATTATAAAATCGGGTATGCATGGCAGAAGTCCCAAGGTAGAAAGCCGCCTTTGCAGCCGTACTTGCTTTCAGGTCACTCCATTCGGGAGTATCAAGATAGAAGCCTTTATCACCCCAGCCAAAAGCCACATATTGCATAATGCTGTCTTTTGATTTGGTCTGGTCATATTTGATTTCTGTAGTCCAGTCTTTTACCCCATTTTTTATTGGAACAAGTATATCGGTATGAACCCCATTGGAGTTGATATAAATAGTTACTTCATTGCTCTTTTCGGTATCAGAATTTACAGGAATGTGCGCCAGTATAAAGGCAAAAAGCACATATACAACAATAAACAAAACTATGGCAAGTACAAACCTGCCAGTGAATTTGAGGACCTGTTTACCCTTTTTGTTCATAATCGAAATTGCGTATAATCTCTTTTAACGCCTCATCCATTTCTTTATTGGATATTTTACCGGAATCTACATCAAAATTCTCTATAAAGCTTGGCAATGAGAAAGTAGCCTTAATATTGCCTCCATACCATTTCAGGCTTATTTGTGCTGCTTCAAGCGAACTCGCCCCTCCACGTTTACCCGGAGAGGTAGAAAGCAGTAATAAGGGTGTATTATTGAATACCAGTTTCTTTTGGCGCGAAGCCCAGTCATAGATGTTTTTAAAAGCGGCAGTCATACCGGCATTATGCTCGGCAACAGAGATTACCAAAACATCTGCCCATTCTATTTTCTCATAGAATTGTTTGGCGATAGGCGGCGTACCGATTAGTTTTTCTTTATCAACACTAAATAAAGGCAGTTCGTAATCGTTAAGGTCGAGTATTTCGGTTTCATCGGCATTAAAAAGGGATGCAGCATAGGTTGCAAATTGTTTGTTAATGGAATGTTTGCTGCTGCTTCCGCCAAAGGCTAGTAGTTTCATAGATTGATTTTTGGTTGAAGGTAAAAGTAGAAATAATATAAGTAATATAAAAAGAAAAAGCCTGCCGGATAGTATCCAACAGGCTCGTAATTTATAATTCGTAATTTGAAATTACTTACACGTTAAACCTGAAGTGCATTACATCACCATCTTTAACGATATATTCTTTTCCTTCTACTTTAAGTTTTCCTGCTTCTTTTACTTTAGCTTCAGTTCCATACGTTACATAATCATCATAAGCGATAACCTCTGCACGGATAAATCCTTTTTCAAAATCAGTATGGATAACACCTGCAGCCTGTGGCGCAGTGTTTCCGATATTAATAGTCCAGGCACGAACTTCTTTAACACCTGCTGTAAAGTACGTTTGCAGGTTTAAAAGTTTATACGCCGACCTGATCAGTGAAGATGATCCCGGCTCTGTAAGGCCTAGGTCTTCAAGAAACATTTTGCGTTCTTCGTATGTTTCAAGTTCAGTGATGTCAGCTTCTGTACCAACAGCAAGAAACATAACCTCTGCGTTTTCGTCTTTTACAAGCTCACGTACCTGGTCAACATATTTGTTACCTGTTGCAGCAGAACCTTCGTCTACGTTACAAACATAAAGTACCGGCTTCGTAGTGATTAATTGGAATGCTTCAAGCAATTCAACTTCGTCATTATTTTGCGGCTCTACAGTCCTTGCAGATTTTGCCTGAAGCAAAGCTTCTTTGATTCTTTCAAGTAAAGCTTCCTCTACCTGAGCTTCTTTATTTCCGGTCTTAGCAGCTCTTTTTACTTTCTCAAGACGTTTTTCAACAGTCTCAAGGTCTTTAAGCTGAAGCTCGATATCAATAGTCTCTTTATCACGGATAGGATTTACGCTTCCGTCAACATGGATGATGTTGTCGTTATCAAAACAACGCAATACGTGAATGATAGCGTTACACTCCCTGATGTTACCAAGGAACTGGTTACCAAGACCCTCACCTTTGCTCGCGCCTTTTACAAGACCTGCGATATCTACGATATCAACAGTCGCCGGCTGAACTCGTTCAGGACTAACAAGCTCTTCCAGTTTTTCAAGCCTCGGATCCGGTACGTTTACCACACCGATGTTAGGCTCGATCGTACAAAACGGAAAGTTCGCGCTCTGTGCTTTAGCGTTTGATAAACAATTAAAAAGTGTCGATTTGCCTACGTTTGGCAATCCTACTATACCTGCTTTCATGAATTGGCTTTTTTTGAGGGTGCAAATATAATCTAAAGTCACAGAGTTTCAAAGTAACAAAGTCTTTAATCCGCGTAAAGTTGAATTACTACACTCTTAACTTTGAAACTTTGTCACTTTGCTACTTTTGTAACTCAGGTGATTTTTACCAATACTTTATGTTTTTCTACAAACTTGTTTAACATACGGCAGGTAACTTTGTAAGTATAATAATCCTAAAATAACATTGCCATGAAAAATATAGCAGCTATTATATTCCTTTCGTTAGGCTTTACGCTTAATGCACAGGTAAACAAGAACGTCACGGAAGAGACAAAGACAACAACCGTGACCGTACAGAACGGTTCAACTCCTAAAACAGTTACCAAAACCGAGAAAACATCGACACAGCAAAATATTGAGCTTAAAGATGCTGAATCTAAAAAACTGAATAAAGATGTAAAACCTACCCCTACGCAGGTTATTTCTACAACCACAGTATCAGGTACCGGTGTGCCAACACAGGTAAGCAGTTCAAGTTATTACACAATGGATAATGCCAGATACCAGTTTGTTACAGATGCTTCAGGGTACAGGATATCTACCCCTGACAATTCCAACTATGCCATAATAAGAAAAGCGGCAAACAATAATTATATCTACAAAACCAAAGACA
Organism: Flavobacterium hauense; assembly: GCF_054457175.1. NCBI lineage: Bacteria > Pseudomonadati > Bacteroidota > Flavobacteriia > Flavobacteriales > Flavobacteriaceae > Flavobacterium > Flavobacterium hauense. Next base: position 47,366 of record NZ_JBTKVX010000007.1, on the reverse strand, counting down.
GGACATCGATAGGTTATTTTGATACCAACGGAAATTTTGTTGTGGAAAGCTATGACGACAAGACCGATGGTATTACGATACAGACCTATACCAAAGCACCTTAATACGTTTTCAAATTGCTATGAAAATAAAAAATCCTGAGTTTTAAGCTCAGGATTTTTTTTATGTTTTACTCATCTCCGTGCAGGAATGCCTGTCGGTTAAGCAGTGTTTCTTCACTCTCTACGTGATTGTCGTCAGGAACGCAACAGTCTACCGGACAAACAGCAGCACATTGCGGCTCATCATGGAAACCTTTACACTCCGTACACTTATCAGGAACGATATAATAAATATCATCCGATACCGGTGTACGTGGTTCTTCTGAATCCACTTCTTCCCCAGAAGGAAGCACTATTTTGCCACGAAGGCTTGTACCGTCTTTATATCTCCAGTCATCGGCTCCTTCATAAATAGCCGTATTTGGGCACTCTGGTTCGCATGCCCCACAGTTAATACATTCGTCTGTTATAATGATTGCCATAGCGTATCTTAGTATTTAAAAGCTTAAATTTGCGACAAAATTACGAGCAAATCCATTCATACGCAAACATAATGACGTTAACGAAAAGAAAAAACGCTTTTATAGCGCTTGGAAAATTTTTAAGCCAGTTCCATTTGGATAATAGCCAGCCAAAAGACAATGTGCTGCACAATACGCCTTTTTACGAAAATATGCTGAACCTTGTACAGGTTTCAAGGTCACATAATGGCTGGTATACAGAAGAACAGGTGTTTTTTTCGCTTGAGTCATGGGCAGAGGCTTTAACCACTGAGAACCTTGATAACTGGCTGTCAAATTATGAACTGGATAACATAGAACCTAAAACGGTTGGCCTTGTACTGGCGGGTAATATCCCATTGGTAGGCTTTCATGATTTCTTATCGGTACTTATTACAGGACATAAAGCATTGATAAAAACATCGAGCAACGACCAGCACCTGCTGCCCTTCCTTGCAAAATATCTTATTGCAGTAGAACCTGAGTTTGCAGACGTAATCACTTTTACCGATGGCAAGCTCGAAGGCTTTGATGCTGTTATTGCCACAGGTAGTAACAATACGGCACGTTATTTTGAATATTACTTTAAAAATAAGCCTGCTATCATCCGTAAGAACAGGAATTCGGCGGCCATACTTACCGGCAATGAGTCCCGTGAGGAACTTGTTGGATTGGGAGAAGACATTTTCCGCTATTTTGGATTGGGATGCCGCAATGTTTCCAAATTATTTGTACCGCAGGGCTATGATTTCAAAGACTTCTTTGAAGCGATATACGAATACAAGGATGTAATATTCTACGATAAATACGCCAACAATTACGACTATAATAAAGCCGTTTTCCTGATGAGTAACTTCAAGCTTCTGGATAACGAATTTTTGACCCTAAAAGAAGATTCAGGGTATGCATCGCCTATTTCGAGCGTGTTTTATGAGTTTTATGACGATTTGGATACGTTGAAACAAAAACTGGAAACAGAACAGGATCAGCTTCAGTGTGTTGTAAGCAATAAAGTAACTGAAAACAGTATTCCTTTTGGCCAAACCCAAAAGCCGGAACTGTTAGATTACGCCGACAATGTAGATACAATTGCATTTTTATCAAAAATATAGCCGAATTATTTATAATTTTTCGCACTGTATTTAAGGTTTAATTTGGAAATTTGCACTACCAAAATTCATCTCATTCACATGAAAAAGCATAATTTCAGCGCAGGGCCATCTATCCTGCCACAAGAAGTGTTCGAAAAAGCCGCACAGGCAGTACTGGACTTTAACGGTTCAGGCTTGTCGCTGCTTGAAATTTCACACCGCAGCAAAGATTTCGTAGCCGTTATGGAAGAAGCCCGTGCCCTTGCACTGGATCTTTTAGGACTTACAGGCAAAGGCTATCAGGCATTATTCCTTTCCGGAGGTGCCAGCCTTGAATTTCTGAGAGTTCCGTATAACCTTATGACGCTTCACGGTAAAGCGGCTTATCTTGATACAGGAACATGGGCTGCAGGAGCTATTAAAGAAGCAAAACAGTTTGGCGACACCCAGGTTATAGCCTCATCAAAAGCTGATAACTATACTTATATCCCTAAGGACTATACTATTCCTGCCGATGCAGATTATTTTCACTGCACGAGCAATAACACCATATTCGGGACACAGATGCAAAGTTTTCCTGAAACGGATATCCCGGTAGTATGCGATATGAGCTCTGATATCTTTTCGCGCCAGCTTGATTTCTCAAAATTCGACCTTATTTATGCCGGTGCACAAAAGAACATGGGCCCTGCCGGAACTACACTGATAGTAGTAAAAGAAGAAATTCTTGGTAAAACCGGAAGACAAATCCCTAACATCCTTGACTACAAGCAGCACATCGATAAAGAAAGCATGTATAATACCCCATCGGTTTTTGCGGTATATACTTCTTACCTTACGCTACAATGGCTTAAGAACAATGGTGGCATTGCAGTTATGGAAGAGAAGAACAATGCCAAAGCAGCGCTTCTTTACGCAGAAATTGACCGCAACCCGTTATTCGAAGGTACAGCTGTTACTGAAGACCGTTCTAAAATGAATGTTACCTTCCTTCTTAAAGACGCAGCGCATACGGAGCAATTTGACAAAATATGGAAAGCCAAAGGCATAAGCGGACTTCCCGGCCACCGTTCTGTGGGCGGATATCGTGCTTCTATCTACAATGCCATGAAAATTGAAAGCGTTCAGGTATTGGTAGAAGCAATGCAGGAGCTTGAGAAAAGTGTTTAGTAAACAGTAGCAGTTGGCAGCAGCTTTACTCCTGCTTCATCAAATAAATAATAAGTTTAAGTTTTAGATAAAAAAACAGATTTGAGCGAAGCTCAATCTAAAATCTAAAATCTCACATCTAAAATCTAATTATGAAAATATTAGCGAATGACGGCATATCTAAAAGCGGTATCATTGCCCTTGAAGATGGCGGATTTGAAGTGATCACGACAAAGGTGGCACAGGAACAGGTTGCCAATTATATTAATGCTAACAACATAAGTGTAGTGTTGGTGCGCAGTGCTACCAAAGTGCGCAAAGACATTATCGATGCCTGCCCGGGACTTAAGATCATTGGCCGTGGCGGCGTAGGCATGGACAATATTGATGTTGAATATGCACGTGAGAAAGGAATCCATGTAATCAATACACCGGCATCGTCATCAGATTCAGTTGCAGAGCTTGTGTTTGCACACCTTTTCAGCGGCGTGCGTTTCCTGTATGATTCAAACCGTAATATGCACCTTGAAGGTGACACCAACTTTGAAGGTCTTAAAAAGGCATACGCCAACGGTATTGAGCTTCGAGGTAAAACCCTTGGTATTATTGGTTTCGGGCGTATAGGCCGTTCGGTTGCAAGGATAGCTCTTGGCTTAGGTATGCGTGTTATTGCATCTGATAAATTTGTTGGTCAGGCTGAAATAAGAGTTGATTTTTACAACGGACAGTTCATTAACGTTGATATCGTTACCGAGCCTATGGAAGATATCTTTAAGCATGCCGATTTCATTACGCTTCACGTTCCTTCACAGGACGCAGGCTACGTAATAGGCAAGGCAGAACTTGACGCTATGAAAGATGGTGTAGGTATCGTTAATGCTTCACGAGGTGGTATAGTAGACGAAGTTGCGCTTGTTGATGCCCTTGATTCAGGTAAGGTATCTTTTGCAGGCCTTGATGTATTTGAGGAAGAGCCAACGCCTGCTATCCAGGTATTGATGAACCCTAAAGTATCACTTACACCACACATTGGTGCTGCTACACTTGAAGCTCAGGACCGTATAGGCACCGAGCTTGCAGAGCAGATCATCAGCTTACTGAAAACAGAGAATTCGTAATCAGAATTTTATATAAAAGTAAAAGCTCCCCTTGGGAGCTTTTTTTTAATCCTGCAAGGTCTTAAAGACCTTGCAGGTATAATATTCAAACCTACAAGGTTCTAAAAACCTTGCAGGTTTTACTAAGCTTAGAAAATATCAATATCTCCTTTACCTTCCCTTATTACTACAGGTTCATCGCCTGAAAGATCGATGATGGTTGAAGCTGTATTATCGCCATACCCGCCATCGATAACAGCATCAACAAGGTTTTGCCATTTTTCGAAAATCAGTTCCGGATCGGTTAAGTATTCCAATACTTCATCTTCATCATAGATTGATGTAGAAACGATCGGGTTACCTAACTGGCGTACAATTTCCAATGCGATATTATTATCGGGTACACGAATACCTACAGTTGTCTTCTTCTTAAACTCTTTTGGCAGGTTGTTATTACCTGGTAAAATGAAGGTATAAGGACCGGGAAGTGATCGCTTCAGTATCTTGAAGGTAGAAGTATCAATCTGTTTTACATAGTCCGATATGTTACTGAGATCGCTGCATACAAAAGAGAAATTTGCCTTATCAAGCTTAATACCTTTTATCTTGGCAATACGTTCCAGTGCTTTTGAATTTGTTATATCACAACCAAGACCGTATACGGTATCGGTAGGATAAATTACCAGACCGCCATCACGCAGTATCTTTACAACACGGGCAATCTCCTTCTCGTTAGGGTTTTCGGGGTAAATTTTTATGAATTGGGCCATAACTTTAGTTTCTGACTTGTAAAATTACAAAAGTTGTATGAATAGTAACGTTAAAGCAAACATAAACATCATTCACAAAATCATACAATTTTGCTTTTCAGGGTATTTAAAATGAATGCTGAATTTGTTATATTTGTTTACCCTTCAACACCTTACACCTTATGAAAGAGCACATTTACAAATTAAACATCCCTAAAGATGAAACTTTCGAAAGTATCATGGAACAAAGGGAAAGTGGTGCACAATTCCTTTTCTATGAATATGTGATACCAAGGCCTATCATTGCTCCGGGCAGGGCTGCTTCAAAGATTTATTTTATAAAAAGGGGCGACACTAAAAGATATTATGCTAAATATAACCTCATTAACCTGATCTGGGGATGGTGGGGATTGCCTTTTGGCCCCGTGTATGTGTATAAAGTTTCGGCCAACAATAAAAAAGGTAATAATGTAACCGATGATGTTTATGAGAATCTCAACAAAGAAGACTTTGTAAAGGGAAGGGTAGTTATACGCAAGGTCTCTACATTCTTCATGCCGTTAGATAAATCGTCGCTTACAGAGCTAACCAAATGCTTAAAAAAACATGCGCAAAAGAAAGGACGATTCGCTTCAAATCCGTTGGTAGCACTTTATATAGCTTCGCAGACTCCAACCATATATATAGGCCTTGATGATGCAGACTTTGAAAGAAAATATGACCTGAAGAAAGAAGTATACAACTACTTCTACTCTTATACACAGTTTGAGTTTGTGAATCTTTCTGACACCGGGGAGATCGTCACTAAGCTTAAAGAACAGGGAATGCCTGTTGACTGTAATTAGGCCCTGCCCTATTCGCTAATTTTGAGTTTTCTTACTGATGATGACCCTGATCCGGTGAAGGCTTCAAAAAGATATATATTCAACAGGAATAATACATATCCATAGAAAAAATCCTCTATTGGGATGGTAAGTATCCTGAAGCCTATTATTTCCTGCGGATTATAGTTTACAATAGCTTTTTCTAGTCCAGTACCTGTAAGAGTACCATTTACAGGAATGAACCCAAGCATCAGTACTATATAAACCAATGTAGATTTACCGAATGACGATGAACGGACAATAAAGCAAAGATATATGACGGTAAGTATTGTTACTACTGCTGTTATTAAAGTGTATAATCTATCATTGAATAAAAACAAAGTAACTGCACAAATGGCGATTATGAGGATTGCCAAAAACCGGCTGTATTTCTCTGCCCACTTCATGTCGAAGAATTTATTAAGACAGTAATATGTAAATATGCACGAAAAAGGGATGCATATAAAAAACAGCCATTCTTCAACAGGCATTCCTAAAAGGCCGATCCCCAAAAGATACTCGTCACTAAACCACCATACTCCGGAATGGGTAAACCACGCATCCCAAATTATAAATGGTATTGCGACCAAAACACTCGCTTTTATAAAGGACGAAAAATATCTGTCAAACTTAATTTTTGGGTGGAAAGAGAATATGAAACAGATGATTATGGTCAGGAAGTTTATAAGCAGATAGGTATATTGCCTCATTTTTTATTATTGTTAAAGTACATTCTGAAATATTTTACAGGAACCCAAAGAAAGCCAAAACATTCGCCATAGAATTTTCCTGTATGTTTATGATGCTGCTTATGCGCGCGTCTTATAGCCAATAAATATGGATTTTTTGTATTCTTCAGGAAATTAATCCTTTGATGGATAAATATGTCGTGTACAAAGAAATAAGCCATTCCATATAAAGTAATACCCAAACCAATAAAAAAAAGATAATTATACTCCTCCATAGCGCCAATATACATCAGCACAATTGCCGGAATAGCGAAGATGATGAAAAAATAATCGTTACGTTCTAAGTGGCTGTCAGAGCTATGGTCATGATGATCCCTGTGCAATATCCAGAGAAAACCGTGCATAACATATTTATGAATAACCCACGTGAGGCCTTCCATTGCAAGAAATACCGGGATAATTATCAGAAATTCCATTATTTTTTAATTTTTATGCATTCATCAATCATTTTCTGAAGTGATTCAGACTTTATATCAGACTTGTTATCAAGTATAAAGTTTCTGTCTTCTTCTATATTATCGTTGTAGCCAAGAAATCCGGGGGCATTCAATTGTATCGATAAGCGTATTAGCCGTATCTCTGCATTTAATGGTGCCAAAGCGACCGATTCTTCAATATTTGCTTTCCCCTTTTTGAACGTCTTTAACTTTTCAAACGGATTCAAAGTATGTTTTGCCCAAATTGTTTGAAAAGCACCTAAGTAAGCCTGCTGAACAGGATCATTATAATCTTTAAGCTTTTTTATCATTTCTCTACACAAAGCCTTATTCAAAGCTGCCTGGGCATAGTTAACCCTTACTTTCTCTATTTCCGATATATTACCCCCAAAAGCAAAACCGGATAGCACTATAAAGAAAATCAACCTCATACGTTAGCCACTTTATATTGCACATAACTGCTCATCATCAGCGAGATTTTTTGGGTATTGGCAATTCTTATTCTGGCATTCAGAATCTCGTTTGCCGGGGTTTTACATATTTTTTTCAATAGTGAAAGATAATATCTATAAGCCAGATATACACCAAATCGTGATGATGGAGGAAGCTTTTTTATGCCTGTTAACGCTTCTGCAAATTCGTTTTTTATTTCTTGTTCAATACTGCATTTAACCTCATGATTGAATTCATTCATATCCAGATTAGGAAAATAGGTGCGGCCAAGGACAGAGTAATCATCTTTCAAATCACGTAAAAAATTCACCTTTTGGAACGCTGACCCCAATTTCATGGCAAAAGGCTTCAATTCATCATACACATCCTGACGTCCATCCACAAAAACTTTGAGGCACATAAGACCTACTACTTCTGCCGATCCTAAAATGTATTCCTTATAAAGATCAGTATTATAATCCACAGGGTTAAGATCCATTTCCATACTTTTCAAAAACTGGTCGATCAGGTCCCTCCCTATCTGAAACTTATGAACAGTTTCCTGAAATGAATTCAGGATAGGGTTCAACGAAATCCTTTCTTCAAGGGCTTCATTTGTCTGCAATTTAAAGCGTTGCAGCAATACCTCTTTATCATAGTCATGAAAACTGTCCACGATCTCATCTGCCAGGCGGACAAAGCCATAAATAGCATAGATGGCGGGTCTCAATTCGGCCTTAAGTGCCATGATACCCAGAGAAAAACTGGTAGAATATTTTTGCGTTGTAGCTTTACTTACCTGAGAGGAGAGTTCATCAAACAGTCTTTTCATAATACAAGCGGTATATGTTTATTTATTTCTTTTGCAACTATTTTTCCGGATATGATAGAGGGTGGTACACCAGGGCCCGGCACAGTGAGCTGGCCTGTGTAGTAAAGATTCTTTAATTTAAAATTTTTTATCGACGGCTTAAGAACTGCAGTTTGCTTTAAAGTATTTGCCAGCCCATAAGCATTACCTTTGTAGGCATTATAATCGGCTGAAAAATCACTGACACAATAACTTCTTTTAAAATCAACACTCGACAATAGATCTGAAGTACCTGTATGCTTCTCCAGCCTTTTTATCATTTGATGGAGGTATTTCTCCCTAATAGCTTCATTATCTTCTATACCAATAGCCAATGGCATCAATAAAAACACATTCTCGTGATCCGAAGGAGCAACTGAATCATCTGTTTTAGAAGGGCAGCATGCGTAAAAGAGAGGATCGCTAGGCCACTTTTTATCACCATATATTGTTTCAATATGCGAATCAAAATCATTTTCAAAGAAAAGCGTATGGTGTTTTAATTTTGGTATTATCCGGTTAAAACCCAGATAATATATAAGGCAAGACGGTGCAAATGTCCTGCTTTCCCAATACTCTTCTCCGTAATTTTTGTATTCCGGCTCCAAAAGCGTTTCCGTATGGTGATAATCCGATGATGATACGATCGTATCGAAAGGCATTATTTCACCGTTTACACGAATAGCCGTAACTCTTTTACCCTCTGTTACGATCTTATCAACTGCAGCGTTAAAATGGAACTGCACCCCCTGTTCTTCTGCAACTGATTTCATGGCTTTTACCAACTCATAAAAACCTCCAAGGGGATAATGAGTACCTAGCTTATAGCCACCATAATTCATAAGGCTGTAGAGCGCGGGAATATTCTTTGGTGAGGCGCCAAGGAATATGACAGGAAATTCCATTAGCGCAACAAGCTTTGGATTTGAAAAATGCTTTTTTACATACGAACGGTAATCGGATAATAGATTCAGTTTTAATGCACCTTTGGCAATTTTAAACGACATGAACTCAAACCACGAAAGACAAGGCTTGGTAACAAAATCCTGCATTCCGATCTCATATTTATATTTTGCCGATTCCATAAAACGGTCAAGCTGGATGCCTGCACCCGGTTCAATGCTATCGAAGAGTTGTTTCATTTCTTCATAACTATCCGGTAGGCTTAACCTGCCATCGGCAAAAATCATCTCAAATTGAGGATCAAGGCGAACCAGTTTATAAAAATCAGTTGTCTCATGGCCAAAGTCCTGAAAAAAACCATCAATAATATCGGGCATCCAGTACCAGCTCGGCCCCATATCAAATGTATAGCCATTATCCGTAGAGAACTGCCTTGCACGCCCACCGGGTCTACTGTTCTTTTCAAAAACATGTACCTCCGCGCCTTCTTTTGCCAGATATGCAGCAGCAGAAAGCCCTGAAATACCAGACCCTATAACAGCTATTTTATTCCCCATAATTAATTTTGTAGGTGTAAATATTCGGCATTGACCTTATCAAGCAATTCGTTTCCTGCAATATTGCTGTTAAATATCGGTTTATGAAAATCATCAAGCTTTTGAAGGGTACGTATTAAATTCATCTTTTCTGCATGACTGAGATCACCTGATACTATATTTGTAGCCTTGCGTATGTTTCCCATTTGTGCCTGTAAAGCTGCTATGCCCTGGTCTGTAATCCTTACAACTTTACTGCGTTTATCATTTTCAGAATTGTTTTGTACTACCCATCCATGTCTTAAAAGACGATTGATAATCTGCATTCCCGTGGGCTTATCCTGTACATTCTTTTTTATCAGCTCAATTTTTGTCATTGGGCCAAAAGCATTAAGATTAATAAGATAAATAAAGTCTTCCTGCGTGGAGAAGGATGAATCTATAATAGCCGCCTTAGAATACATCTTTGCATACCTGTTCATATGCACCAACATGGTACATATAGTACTTTCCGGTGATCGTCCATCTGCTTTATTTTCCCATTGAGGCTCAGAGTATTCCTGCTTGTCATGAGTGAAAGCATCTGCAACCCATTCTTTAAATCCATTCAGGTTTTGCTGATGTTTGTATGAAGATGTGCTTTCAAATTCTTCCAGCATATCCAGTACTTCTCTTAGTAAAGTGTAGTTCATACTTATTATTTAGACTATAAATCTACTAAATTTATACATATATAGTGTAAAAATATTCTATTAAAATTATCTTAAAAATAATATTCTTCTATAAGCCAAAGAAGTAAAGAACATTAGCATCGGAAACTTTACATAACTATTAGGGAATTATAAAGTAATCACAATTAAGATTCAGTTCCTGACTGTTTTTCATAATTTTAATGGAACAATCTGGTAACTAAATATTTAAATCATGAATCAGGTTAAATTCATCAATCCGGATGGGGTAATGAAAAGCCCTTCCTTTTCGCAGGCGGTTGCCATAGGCGGAAAAGGCAAAACTATTTACATAGGCGGGCAGAACTCTATTAATGCTGATGGCACACTAATAGGTAAAGACGATATCGCTGCCCAAACGGAACAGATCATGAAAAATATTGGTATTATTTTAGAATCTGTAGGGGCAGGTTACAAGAATATCGTGAAGTTCAACATTTATATAAGTGAAGGACAGGATGCCCGTTCAGCTTTTGAAGCATCACAAAAATATATGCCTGCAACACCTACACCGCCTGTAGTAACAGCGGTATTTGTTGCAGGAATGGGGAATCCTGAATATTTATTGGAAATAGAAGCTACTGCTTTTATAAGCGAAAATGATTAACTGATAATATCCAGCTTGGCAAATCTCAGCAACAACTTTTTGATTCCTCCTACTTCAAAATGAATCTCAGCTTTCTTGTCGGCACCTATGCCTTCAAGAGCCAATACTCTTCCCTGCCCGAAACGCTCGTGCATAACCACATTGCCCACTACCAGTTTGGTATCGGGGATTGCAGGCCCCGATGAAACAGGCGCATTAGATGACATGGGCTTTAGCTTGCGTATCGGCAGATCCGGCTTCGGATCATTATCAGTAACCCATTTAGGTGGCGGTGTATTAGTTGGCTTAGCCTGTCTTAACTTCGATTTATCTACATCACCAAAAATATCCGCATTAATCATCGGCTTATAACGATAGTTGGTTTCGGCCGGTGTCAGGTATTCAAGGAATTTATCGGTTATCTCTTCAATAAAACGTGATGGCTCACTGTCTACCAGTTTACCCCAACGGTAACGCGACTGTGCATAAGTCAGGTAAGCCTGATGCTCTGCACGCGTAAGTGCTACATAGAACAGCCTTCGCTCCTCTTCAAGCTCGCTTCGGGTATTCATACTCATCGCACTTGGAAAAAGATCTTCTTCCATACCAACGATAAATACGTGAGGGAATTCCAATCCTTTTGCAAGGTGAATGGTCATTAGTGCCACACGGTCATCATCTCCCGTATCATTATCCATATCGGTAGCCAGGGCAACATCCTCAAGGAATTCAGAAAGCGCACCACGAGCTCCGTCTATTTCTTTCTGTCCTTCTATAAAGTCCCTGATACCACCTAATAACTGTTCAATATTCTCTATACGTGCAATACCTTCAGGCGTTGCATCTTTTTTAAGCTCCTGTATAAGCCCAGTCTTTTTGGCAACATGTTCAGCAAGATAGAAAGCATCCTGCGTTTCGTTCATCACCTGGAAACTTTTTACCATGGTAACAAAGTCCTGCAGTTTGTTTCTGGTCCCGCTGTTCAGTTTAAGGTCAATACGGTCTATGTTTTCCATAACCTCGTATATCGAACGGCCATAATGGTTTGCAGCAACGGTAAGCTTTTCAACTGTACTATCCCCTATTCCCCTTGCAGGGTAATTTATCACACGGATCAGGGCTTCCTCATCTTTAGGATTTATAACAAGCCTAAGGTATGCCAATACATCTTTGATTTCTTTCCTTTGGTAGAAAGACAACCCTCCATAGATACGGTACGGGATATCACGCTTGCGCAGGGCATCCTCCATTGCACGGGATTGTGCATTGGTACGGTAAAGTATAGCAAACTTATTATTGCCAAGCTGGTTTTGCATCTTTTGCTCAAAAATGGTACTGGCTACAAAACGACCTTCCTCTCCATCGGTAAGGCTGCGGTGTACCTTGATCTTTGGTCCTTCTTCATTAGCAGTCCAAACCACCTTATCCAGCTTTGTTTTGTTATTATCAATAATAGCATTAGCTGCTTCGACAATATTCCTGCTTGAGCGGTAATTCTGCTCCAGGCGATACATCTGTACCCCTTCATAATCCTTCTGGAAATTCAGGATGTTATTGATGTTCGCTCCCCTGAAGGCATAGATACTCTGCGCATCATCGCCCACCACACATATATTATGAAACCTGTCTGACAATGCCTTCACGATAAGATATTGCGAATGGTTCGTATCCTGGTACTCATCTACGAGTATATAGCGGAAACGGTCCTGATATTTCATCAGTACATCCGGAAAACGGGTAAGCAATTCGTTAGTACGCAGCAAAAGGTCATCAAAGTCCATAGCACCGGCTTTAAAGCAACGTTCTACGTATGCTTCGTAGATCTCACCAAGGCGTGGCTTTTTAGACATGGCATCGGCCTCCTGCAATTCCGGATCATTATAGTAAGCCTTAACAGTAATAAGGCTGTTCTTATAGGTAGAGATCCTTCCTAAAACCTGTTTAGGCTTATAGACATCCTTATCCAGCTGTTTCTCTTTTATGATAGAACTTATAAGGCGTACACTATCCTGAGTATCGTAAATAGAAAAGTTTGACGGGTATCCCAGTTTATCGGCTTCAAAACGCAGTATCTTGGCAAAAATAGAGTGAAATGTACCCATCCAGAGGTTCTTGGCCTCGGAGTTACCAACAATATCGGCAATACGTTTCTTCATCTCTTTTGCAGCCTTGTTGGTAAAGGTTAGCGCAAGTATATTAAATGCATCAACTCCCTGACTCATCAGGTAGGCAATACGAAGTGTTAGTACCCTTGTTTTTCCCGAACCTGCCCCAGCAATAACGATCATCGGACCGTCTTTTTGCAATGTAGGTGCCTGTTGGGCTTCATTTAACTGGCTTATATAAGTGCGAATATCCATTTTTACGATTTACAATGCAAAAATAGCTATTTTAGATGAGATTTAATGTGAGGATTCTCCTCATATAAATAGATATTTATCAAAAAACAATCAAAAATTATGGCATGCTTAGGTGTACTTTTTTCACTAGATGAAAAAACAGTTTTAAAATTAAAATCTTTTGAAACTGATGAGGAACGACTGGATTTTTTACAGGAGGAAATTGAAGAAGATTTAATGAGTAATCATCCCGACAAATTTGTTGAATTAGATAAATCATGGGATGCATTGCATAGAAGTCTTACAGATGGAAAATTTGAATGGACAAATGGACAAATGGAATTGGCTAATGGAAATTTTCCGTTAAACCACACTATTTTAGGTGGTCAACAATTATATTTTCAAGATGACTATATTATGTCCTTAAAAACTCCCGAACAAGTTGTTGAAATTTTAAAAGCTATTAGTCTGGTTACTCAAAAAACATTAAGAGATGGCTATAAGAGAATTGACAGCGAAGATTATGGTTTTGAATTAACCGATGAAGATTTTGATTATACATGGGAATGGTTTCAGGAATCTCTGGAGTTTTGGAAAAATGCAGCTTCAGAAAAAAGATATGTGCTGTTTACTGTAGACCAATAATAATTTAATAATGTATGGTTATTTCCCTTTAAAAAGCATAATTTTTTCAAATATAAAAGCCATTGCAACTCCAATACTATAAGCTAAAAGGTCACTCCATAAAAAGCCTGAACCTAACACCAACTTTCCCGGTAGGGTTTGCCGCAAGGTATTTATCCAGCCGGCCTGGTATAGCTGCAGCAGCTCAATACAATAACATATCGCTAAGGCTATTACTGCTCTCGTATTCCTGCTTTTGTTCACAGTAAAAAAACTGACGATATAAAACATCATAAATGCATATAAAATGTCACCAAGATAAAGATTGACACTATCAGGGAACCATTGCTTTTTAAGCCTTACGAATAAGCCTGTACAAATGGTAAGTAAACTGACGATTAAAAATGTGATCCTCTTGTTTTTCATAATAACAGATGCCGGATACCAAATATAATTGCAAATTATTTGAATCGCACACCTACGGAAAAAACTTATTTCCTTATTTTCGCCTTTACAATTTGAAAGGCCCTGGTGGCGTTATATCTAAACACCCAAACTATTTACCATGATCGCTGACAAAATTATTGAAGTTGCCGCTTATACCCTTCCTTCACTTATTACCGGTGGCGTTGCTTACTACTTCTTTAGCATGCATACCCGAAATGAAGAAGGTCGCCGTCGTTACCTGATACATAAAGAAGCCCAAAAGAATGCATTGCCGCTTCGCCTGCAGGCTTATGAAAGGCTTACACTATTCCTTGAAAGGATAAACCCTGCCAAGATACTGATACGAATTACACCTCAATCGTCTAACAAGCATGATTATGAAGAGTATCTTGTTTCGCAGATCGAAGTAGAATATGAACACAACCTCTCGCAGCAGATCTATGTTTCATCTGAAAGCTGGGACATTGTTACTACAGCAAAGAATGCCACCATACAAATGGTACGCAAAACCACTGCTGATGTTTCTATCGCTACAGCGCAGGACCTTCGTGAAGCAATGCTAAAAAACCTGTTCGACAAGCAAAGCCCGAGCAGTGTTGCCATTGCGCACCTTAAAAATGAAGTATCAGGACTTTGGAGCGAATAACCGAATTATAGATTTAGATCATTCGATATTGGAAAGCATTCGCTGTGGCGAATGCTTTTTTTTATTTATGTTTGTAGAAACCATCCATTATGAAAAATCTACTACTCACGTTTTTGCTTATATATTCATTTACTGCCAGTTCGCAGACAACCGAAGAAATTATTGGCAACTGGCAATTTTACACCATCAGGACACAGCCCGGAACCACACTAAGCCAGTATAATGGCGCTACCTCGATTATGGGCAGTATGACAATGCAGCTCAATGCCGACAAGAGTTATATTATGAGTCTTATGGGCATGAATGAAAAGGGACAATGGGAATTAAAAGGCAAAGAAATTGTATTCCATACCTCTGATGGAAAAAGCTATTCGTTTCCCATAGTGGCGTATGAAACCAATTTGATGACACTAGATAAGCAAAAACTAGCCATAGTTGTCTCCAGGGAGGGGGCAAATGTTCCTCCTCCACCTGCTTTTAAAGAAGAAAAGAGTTACACTAAAGTTACTGCCGCCCAGGTTTCAAAAAAATGGTACTTAAAACAATTCCCTTCTCCGGCTAATATGACTGAAAAACAAAAAGAAGCCTTTGGCGAAAAGATGTCAGGTAGTTATGTTGAGTTTAAAACAAACGGTAAATATTCACTTCAGGTAGGCGATAAAAAAGAAAACGGAACCTGGTCGCTTAATCCTAAAAACGACGGTATAATTACCGGAAGTAAAAATATGCCCAAAGAAGCCTTCGTTAAGAGCATAACTGCAACCGAACTTGTTGTAATTGACAGCGAAACAGATGAAGAATGGATATATTCTACTATTGAGTAATTTATCGACAATTAACTTACAATGCCCTTAAAAACCTATTTTAACTGGAGCAGCGGCAAAGACAGTGCCCTTGCATTGTATTATCTGCTACAGGATAAAAATTACAGTATTGATTGCGTGCTCACATCGGTAAGTACTGAATATGACAGGGTGAGTATGCATGGCCTGCGCAGGGAGCTATTATTGCAGCAAACAGAATCAATTGGCATATCGACTAAAATTATAGAGCTTCCGCCTCAACCAACCAATGCTGAATATGAAGCCCTAATGGATGAGACTGTGACAGGATTACTGGCCGATGGCTATCAATGTACTGCCTTTGGTGATATCTTTTTGGAAGACCTCAAAGCGTATCGCGAAAAGCAGTTGGAACCTTATGGCATTAAAACTGTTTTTCCGTTATGGAAGAAGGATACAAAAGAACTGCTGACACAATTCATCAGTCTTGGTTTTAAAGCCATTACTGTTTGTGTAGACGGGAGCAAGCTGGACAGCTCATTCGTTGGGAGGATCATAGACCATGACTTTATAGCCGACCTCCCTGAAGGTGTAGACATCTGTGGTGAGAATGGCGAATTCCATACCTTTTGTTTTGACGGTCCCTATTTTAAGAAGCCTGTACCATTTACCAAAGGCGAGATTGTAATGAGGGAATATGATATCAACGGATTCAAATCGAAATTTTGGTTTTGTGATTTACTGCCTATTTAATTATTTCTCAGCCAACAATCTCTCAAGGCTTTTCTTCTCTGCTTCAGGTAGTGATGCCAGCAGTTCTTCAAAATGCTCACGGTAGCCTACTTTCTTAAGTAGCTTACGAATATTGTCCTTACCAAACTTTACAAATTGCCATTTATGGTGCAGTGTAGCGCTAACAAGGTTTTTTAATACTACCGGGTCGGGTTTGCCTATATATAACAGATTCGACAAAGCATTCGTTCGTATGCCACTCTCATATTCAGGAGCAGCATAACTCTCTAATTCACTATAAAAGCTTTCTTTCTCACTGTTCCTGTAATTTTTAGAAGTATACGCCCATGTAAGCCATAAAATGCGAAGATTCTTATCGTTAAAACCTACCCAGTCTTTCCCTATTTCTAAAAACTCGGTCTGACGGTCAGGGAAGTTTCGGCACAATACATTAATAGCTATCTCACGGGTGATATATGACGCATCATACAGAAAGGTTTTATATTCATCAACAAAGCTTACGGGAAAATTTGTTACGGTACGTGCTACTGCTTGGCGTAATTTCACATCATTACTTTGCATAGCAAGGCGCACAAATTCGGCTTTCTCTTCAAAAGGTACCTCGGCAGTCTGATAAATAGCCTCTTCTTTAAGCGCATAATACGCATCCGATTTCAACAATGTTATAAAAGCCTCTTTCTTTTGGGCAAAAGTATTGTCCTGCAATTCTCCCATTTCAAGATACAGCCCCATCGATTCATTCTTTTTAAGCAGTGCTATCGCTTCATCAACTTCAAAACCTCCTGTTTCCAGCCAGCGCTTCTTCCAACTATTGGTATCATAAGTACTTACTTTATTAACCTCTGCGAGGAATTCATCTGTATTTACATTGCTAAATGCATATTTTTCAAGATAGCTTTTTACAGCTTTCCTGAAATCATTATACCCAACGCCTTCACGCAGCACATGAAGTGCCCATGCCCCTTTTTGGTAAAATGACAGCGAACTCGCCTTTTCATTCATTACCGGAATGGTATCACTTTTAGCTGCCACCTGTAAACGTTCGGCGATTTGGTACAATTCATAATTGAAATGATCATCACCAAAAAGCTTTTGCTCTGCCAGTAGAGCATAATAGGTTGCAAAGCCTTCCTGCAGCCAGTGGTGCTTTCCGCTTTGAGCAGTAACAACATCACCAAACCACTGGTGCGCCAGTTCGTGGGCATTTACATTGGTATAGGTACGGTCGTTAAATCCTGTTTCATCGACAACAAAATCCTGTGCAAAAATTGTTGAAGTAGTATTTTCCATACCCGCATACAAAAAGTCAATTACAGGTACCTGTCGATACACCTTCCACGGGTAGTTATAACCTATCTCATTCTCAAAAAAATCGAATATTTCCTTGCTGTAGCGATAGGTCGTAGCATACATATCGCTGTCTTCGTCTCTTAAATAGAATTCCAAGGGTGTTCCCGATGCCGTGGCCATATCCCATTTTTTATACTTGCCAATAGCGAGCATCACGAGATAGCTGCTCATTGGTTTTTCCATTTGATAAGCCCATTTTTGGTTTGATCCTTCCACGGTTTTATCTTTAAGTATCCCATTAGATAAAACAGTATAATTTTTATCAAAAGAAGGACTTATGTTGAAAACAACTTTCTCATTTACATCATCAAAACTGGGCAGCCAATGGCTCGTATATTTACCCTGCCCCTGTGTCCACAACTGAACATCATCACCGTCTTTTACAAAATACAATGTCTGTTTTGGCTGGGCAGTATAACTGAACTCAACAGTATTCTTTCCTTTTTTAAAACCCTTATACAGCTTTAATGCATTCGCCGAAGCTATCCAAGCCGCTTTCTTTTTATTAATCGTCACATCAGTGAACTGCATGTTCTTTGCATCGATAAAAATGGTATCGGTCTTTTTGTCCAAAACCTCAAAGGTATAGGTAACCTTACCCATTACCTTTTTTTGCGGCACGTCAAAAGTCAGATATGCATTAGCAGTCTTAAAGTCGACCTTTTTGGTTTGCTGTGCAAAAGCTATCGTGGATAAGAATAGTAAAAAATATTTCATGTATCGGAAATGGTATTTGTACAAAGCTACACAATTGCCAATGCATTGGCAATGCCTTATTTTCAGAACATATCGTTAAAAACCGTAAAACCGGCCTAATAATTTTCTAAATTTATAGCTATTGTACTGTTAATGTAAGCTTATGATTCCTTTCGCCCGACTTTCAGCTATAAAAACAATAATGCTTTCTTCCTTAGCATTATTACTCTTGCTTTCTTTTGAGGCCAATGCCCAACTATTGACAGCCCCTAAAGCCAAAACCGAGGAAGCACCAAAGGTCTCTGAACCCGATTCATTAGGCAGGCGCACGCCGCAGGGAACAGTAAACGGTTTCATAAAGGCAATAGCCGAACAGGATTACAAAAGGGCAAGCCAATACCTTGTGCTGAGTAAACGCTCCTACAGGAGAGAAAAAGAGAAAGTGCGCATCGCACAGGCTTTCCAGCAGCTGCTTGACAAAAACGGCGACATCAGGGCATCGTCTATGATAAGCAATAAAGAAACAGGAGATACAGCCGATAACCTCGGGACAGGTATCGATCTGGTAGGAACAATAACCACCAATAAAACAGTTATAAATATCTATGTAGAAAACCAGTCGGATGATGAGAAGCCTGCATTATGGCTATTTTCGGATGATACGGTCAACGCGGTTGCCAAAGCCGAACTGGGTGAAGATACATTTCTTGACAGGATATTACCCGGAACACTGAAAGAGCGCAAACTTGCCGGTGTTCCCGTAGGACACTGGCTTGTTGTAGTGGTCATGATAGTCGTATCCTATCTTTTATCATGGGCAATAATTTCTTTTATCAGCTTTATCTTATTGAAGATTTGGCCTAAGGGCGAAAATAAAGATGGGAAAGTTGCCGCAGTGATCCAGGCATTTACCGTACCGGTACGCCTCTACCTTTCGGTTTGGGTGTTTGTGGGACTCACGCAGCGCATGGGGATTTCCATTATCGTGCGACAGCGTTTCAGCGTAATAATCGTTACTATCGCCATTATTGCCTTCCTCATGCTGTTGTGGAGGCTGGCTGACTACATAAGCATTTACACCAAGAAGAAAATGACCCAACGCGGGCGTATCTCAGCCATATCGGTTATACTCTTCCTGAGACGCATGACCAAAACAGCCATTGTGATCATTGGTATAATAGTCATACTTGGTGTTATAGGCGTAGATGTAACTGCCGGACTTGCCGCACTGGGTATTGGAGGTATCGCACTGGCACTGGGTGCGCAAAAGACCATGGAAAACTTTGTAGGCAGCGTTTCGCTTATTGCCGACCAGCCTGTGCGTGTGGGCGACTATTGCCGTGTGGGTGAGATCAAGGGAACAGTAGAGTCTATCGGGATGAGGTCGACTACACTGCGTACTGCAGCACGTACCATTGTGACCATACCTAATGGTGAATTTGCAGCCAGTAAGATTGAGAACTACGCGCATCGTGACCGCTTTATCTTTAACCCTATCTTGTTGTTTAGGATGGAGACCACACCCGATCAGATGCGTTACCTGCTGGTTGAGCTGCGCGCCCTGCTCTACTCTCACCCAAGTATCATTAACTCTTCTCCCATTGTACGTTTTACAGGCATAACAGCCGATGCGTTAAAGGTTGAGGTAACCTCATATATTGAAGCCCCAAATGTAGATGACTCCCAGGAGGTACAGGAAGATCTTTTATTACGTGTAATGGATATTATTTCGAATAGCGGTACTGCCTTAGCTTACCCTTCACAGACCATTTATTTTGCCCGTGATACAGCCAACTCCGAAGAGAAAACCACGCAGGCCTCAGAAACCGTTAAGCAATGGAAAGAAAAAGGCGAACTCCAGCTTCCTAAATTTGACCCAAAACATATTCAGGATATTAAGGGAAGTATTCACTATCCTGAAGAAGGTAGTGTTGTGAAACCGGCGCCAGCAGAAGAATAATTGTAAATGTAAATTGATAGTTATATCAATTTACAGGCAAATAAACATCAATAGTAGTTCCCTCTCCCGGAGAACTGTGTATATCTATCTTACCTTCGTGATTACCAACGATTTTTTCGCAAAGCGCAAGGCCAATACCGGTACCTTCGTATTCGCTTTGGTGGTGTAGTCTTTTGAAGATGGTAAATATCTTGGAGAGGTGTTTTTCTTCTATGCCAATGCCATTGTCGGCAACAGAAATTTTATGGAAACTTTTATCGGCCAACAATTCGTAGCTGATTTTTATTTCAGGATTTCCTTCTACAAATTTTAGGGAATTGCTTATGAGGTTGTAGAATAACTGACTTAACTGTACAGGAATCCCATTTACCACAGGAAGTTTATCAACCGTAACATTAGCGCCTTTTTCGTGTATCAGGAATTCAAAATCGCCAATAACATCGTCAAGCACTACATTCAGGTCGACTTTAGAGAATTCGCTTTCCTTTAAAGATAGTTTGGAGTAATTCAGTACGTCGCTAATCAATCGGGACATACGCTCGGCAGCCGAATTGATCTTGTTGAAATATAACTTCTCTTTTTCTTCCTGTGAGAGGTTACGCTCTGCCAACGAAGTAAAGTTCCTTATTTTTCGTAACGGTTCCTGAAGGTCATGGCTCGCTATATAAGCAAACTGTTCCAGTTCCTTATTTTTTCTTGACAGTTCTTCGTTAGAAGCTTTCAGGCTTTCCTGCGTCTGCCTTAACTCTTTGTTGTCTTTTAAGGTCTCTTCGATGAGCTTTTGGGCATGGATGTTTACCATCGATATGATATACTCGGAAACATCCCCATTATCATTATTATCGGGAACAATAGATATCAGCTGCCACAGGTATCCGTCTTTACTGTTTACCCTCGCCTGCCCCGAAAAGCTATTGCCCTTTCGTTTTACAGCATCCCACCCATTGCTTACCACAACAACATCGTCAGGATGAAAAACAGTAGCAATAGAGGTTTGGGAAAAGGTTGTAAAACCAGAGCCAAAAACATCTTTAACTCTTTTATTAGCCAATGTAACTGCACCAGTACCCGTAATTGAAAACACAAGTAGCGGCACGGTATCGGTAAGCTGCCTGTATTTTGATTCGCTGTCACTCAGCTTTTCCGAAAGCTCAATAAGCTGAATGTTCTTCTTGCGCAGCTCATCATAAGGCGACAATGAAGTCTCTTTTTTGAAGTGCTCTATAAAAGACGTAATTCGTATTGGAGATATGATACCGGAAAATGGGATCTTTAAATTCAACAGAATCTGGTAAACGCCATCATGGTGTTTTTTTACGATGTCCTTAGACAAACGTGATGCATAAGCATACGCTTCTGCATTGCATTTTTCAAGATCAACGCCATCAGTTATTACCGCCGTGATCTCTTTTTTGCCTCCGCTTAAAAAAGAAATGCCTAAGGTAAGGTTGGAATTTTCGCCATTAGCGATGGCGCAGCGTGCAATTTCAGAGACCGCAGTCGCAAACCTTGTCTGTGCAGAAGGCATCAGCCCGCACAGTTCTGCCAGCTTCATGGTGCGTTTGTGCGCCAGAATCAGGTCCATTTCATTGTCAAGGCTAATGCGTACTATTTCTTCCATTTACATATTTATTTTGGCAGTAAAGACCGTCATGTCGTCGTTGTGCCTTGCATTATCTTTATAAAGTGCAGCAGCAATTATATTTGGGTCAAATTTTAAGATGCCCGGCATTTCCGAAAGGTTCCATCTTGTGCGCAATCCGTCGGAATGCATTATCAGGGTCTGATATTTTTCAAAGTCCTGCGTAGAATCGTTGACCGTTCTTGGAATATTATGTCCTACGATACCGTTATAAGGTGTGTAATTCTTGGCAGACAGCCCCGTGTAGATGCTTGTCGAGATATTACCTATACCACATAGCGTCCATTTTTTAGCTTCTAAATCAAGATACACGACCGTGGCGACAAGGCCACGCGTTTTTTTTACTTCCTGATGAATATATCGCAACACTTCTGCAGGGCTTTTTTCTTTGCACTGCTTAAAGGCAACTATGGCTTCTTCGGCTGCTTCGTGTGCATTGGCACCATGTCCAAGTCCATCGCCCATAAAAAACTGGTATCCGTTGCCAAACCTTTTAACGGCATAGCCATCGCCACATACTTTTTCTCCCGGACAGCACACCTGTACGGCTCCGGAGTCTATGACTTTTTTATCGTGAGCCGGGGTAACTTCATTCTGATATATTTTACTATGCACAATAGTTCCCCAATCTTTATTAGTAAAAATACCTGAAGTACTGCTCAGGCGTTCAATAGCTCCAAGTCCCTGCCCAAGCGTAGCTGAAGTTGACACACCATCCTGGCGCATTCTTGCCAGATTGGGTATACCCCTGCCGTTGTCGATGCAATATATTTCAAAGAAAGTACCGTTTTCATCAGTACTGACCCTATATAAAAGTTCGCCTTCTTCAGCAAATTTTACCAGGTTAGAAGTCAGTTCCGAAACTATAATGTCTATCTCACCTACTTTCTGTGGACTGAATCCTCCTGCAACCACAAGGTTATGTATTTCTCTTTTTACATAAGAGACATAACTCCTGTCATTAATTTTATAATTCAATAAGACGGTATCAGCCATTCTTCCATTTTATTATCGTCACTGTGGTTCCTTCCCCTTCAGCTGATTTTATATCAAATTCATTCACAAGCCTTTTTGTTCCGGGCAGGCCTAACCCTAAGCTCTTACCGGTACTGTAGCCGTCTTTCATGGCGAGGTCAATGTCCTTTATCCCGGGTCCTTTATCAGAGAACCTCAGGAGAATGCCGTTTTCCCTGCCATTATTTACAGACTCGATCTCAGCAGTACCGCCACCTCCATATTTAAGCAGGTTACGCACCAGTTCGCTGGCAGCAGTGATCAGCTTGGTTTGGTTCAATATCCCCATACCAATCTTTACCGCTTCCTCCTTGACCTTGTTCCGGAAAGGAACAACATCCTGCTCGCGAACGATAAGATAGTCCTGTTTACTCAGTGTTGTTGCTCTCATCATGATAACTTTGGCCTTCACTTAATAAAATTTTTGAACGCAAAAGTTCCATTCCTTTCTCAACATTAAGTGCTGTAGCAACACCGGTTAAGGTAAGGCCAAGTTCTACCAAAGTCATTGCAACTGCAGGCTGCATACCCACAATAACCGACTGTGCCCCCATAATGCGGGACATGATGCCGATATTGCCAAGTATACGCCCCATAAATGAATCGATGATCGATACTGAAGAAATGTCGATAAGAACCCCTTTAGAGTTATGTTTTTTTACAGCATTTACAAGATCAGTTTCCAGATTTTCGGCTAACTGGTCGTATAAATCTACCTGTATGGTGACCAATAAAAAATCACCCATTTTTAGAATAGGAATCCTTTCCATCAATCTAGTTGTTTATAAAATTGCCTTTCTTTTTATTCACTTCAAGCTGTAGCATGTTAAATGCTGTTTGCAGCGCACTCGCCAATGTAGATTTAGTTATGATGTTAGACAGATCGATACCTAAATGCACCACGATCTGCGCGATTTCAGGTCTGATACCACTAATGATACATTCTGCACCTAATAATCTTGTAGCGCTTACCGTTTTTATAAGGTGCTGTGCTACCAGTGAATCTACCGCAGGTACACCCGAAATATCAAGAATTGCTATGGTACTGCCGGTATCAACTATTTGCTGAAGCAGGTTTTCCATAACTACCTGAGTTCTGGCGCTGTCAAGCGTACCGATAATAGGAAGTGCAACAACACCATCCCATACACGTATTACAGGAGTAGAAATTTCAGTAATCTCATCTGTCTGCCTTGAAATAACATCTTCACGACCTTTAATAAAACCTTCAAAAGTAAGGATAGCCATGTTGTCTATGATCTTGCTTATTTTCAGGCTGTCTTCATAAAGCCTTACAGGATCGGTAATATCACTTGCAAGCGTCTCTAAAAGAGCCTCCTTAAATGTAAACATGTACACTCCTGTTTCCCTTGGCGAAAATCCTCTTTTTGCCCTTGAGACAGAAATACCCATAAGGATATCGTGAACCTTTTCGAACGACCTTGAATTCTGATCATCAATATTAGCGTCGTTTAAAGCACTTAAGAAAGCACTGACGAAATCCTCAGAATCTTCTTTTTGGTCGTCTGCGTTAAAGTAACTGTCCTGAGCCATTTGTTTGGTAACCCAAAGTTCAAGTATGGCATCTTTTTTTTCTTTCAAAATTTTTACTGAATTATCTTCCATTAGTAATAGTCGTTTCTAAAATTAGTTAACTGATTTTTTAATAAGAGTCATCCTCAATTTAGGTATGCACATTCTCACAAAGATACCTCTTTGATTTTCTAATATGTTATTTTTAATACAGATTTCCTTATAACTTAAGACACTCCAATCTTCGTTAAATATTTAAATTCTCTTTACAAAATACCCTTCTACATCCTGTGATGCAATAAATGGGATATTGATGAGTTGGCCCTGTTTGTTATGAATAGCTCCAAACAAGATGAAGCTTTTATATATCTGAGAAAGGTTACGGGAAAGAAACATCCGGTACAGGCGCATTTTGGTAGTATTGACACTCCCAAAGAGCATATAAACTTCAGGATGAAAAGAGCTGAAGATATACGCGGAGTAAACCACAGTATTAATGATCATTTCAAAGTCGTCATTATTACTTTGGCCGGTATCGTCTACTTCTACCTCGCCTGTTACCTCATTACTGAAAATGATATCACCAAAGCCAAGATTGTACACGTTCTCATTGAGCGTTTTGGAATACTTTACTGCCTTATGTATACTCCCGTTCTTACCGGTGCTGGTAAATTCAAAGACGGTAAAGTCGATATTAGCTGAGAGATCATATTTAGATGTGTCCATTTTCACAAGGTACGGCTTAATTTCCGGTTATTGGATGATTAGATTTTTAGATAGTTGGATAGTTAGCGCCGCTTTCTTACCTTCGTACTTCAATCTATAAGCCATACATGAACAACCTACTCGAAACTCCCATAGAATACCTGAAAGGTGTGGGTCCGGCACGCGGTGAGCTGCTCCGGAAAGAGTTGGGCATCCATAAATATGGCGACCTCATAAACCTTTTCCCTAACCGATACATCGACCGTACACGCTATTACAAGATCAACGAGCTGCTGAACAGCAACAGCGAGGTTCAGGTAGTTGGTAAGGTGATAAATCTTAAGTCCGTTGGAGAAAAGCGTACCCGTCTTGTAGCCACCTTTACCGATGGCACCGGCGAAATGGAACTCGTATGGTTCCAGGGCCAGAAATGGATACGTGAGAACCTGAAAATCAACGTGCCGTATGTGGTATTCGGTAAAGCAAGTTCGTTTAATGGCGTTTTCAACATGGCGCATCCCGAGATGGAACTCCTCACCGAACACGAACAGAGTCTACGCAGCGCCATGCAGCCTATCTACCCATCAACAGAGAAACTGATACAACGTGGCATTACTAACAAGGTGGTGAACAAAATTATGCAGCAGCTTTTCATTGAGACGCAGGCCTTGTTCAGCGAGACACTGCCCGGGCATCTGGTCAATGAATTGCAGTTGATTCCCAAGAACGCCGCACTGTTCAATATACATTTCCCGAAGAGCCAGGACTTACTGGCGAGAGCGCAATTCAGGCTTAAGTTTGAGGAACTGTTCTTCATACAACTGCAGCTGATCACCAAGAACCTTATCCGTAAGCATAAGATAAAAGGAAACCCGTTTGATAAGGTAGGCGACTACTTTACCAACTTCTATAACAATCACCTGCCGTTTGAACTGACAGGAGCCCAAAAACGCGTACTCAAAGAGATACGAAACGACATGGGTCAGCCTGCACAAATGAACAGATTACTACAGGGGGACGTAGGCTCAGGAAAAACAATAGTAGCCATGATGAGTATGCTGTTGGCTCTCGACAACGGTTTCCAGGCGTGTTTAATGGCTCCAACTGAAATCCTTGCCAACCAGCATTTCTTTGGATTGAGTGAGTTGGCTGCCCCGCTGGGAATCAACATTAAGATACTGACCGGTTCCACCAAAACTGCCGAACGCAGGATCATACACGAACAGTTGGAATCGGGGGAATTGCATATTATTATAGGCACCCATGCCCTGCTCGAAGACAAGGTGCAATTCAAGAACCTTGGACTGGCAATTATTGACGAACAGCACCGTTTTGGTGTGGAGCAGCGCAGTAAGCTGTGGCATAAGAATGAGATTCCGCCGCACGTGCTGGTCATGACCGCCACGCCTATCCCCCGTACGCTGGCGATGAGCCTGTATGGCGATCTGGATATCTCGGTTATCGATGAGCTGCCTCCGGGACGTAAACCCATACAGACCGTTCACCGTTACGACAGCAACCGACTAAAGGTTTGGGCTTTCCTGAAAGAGGAAATCGCCAAAGGCCGACAGATATACATCGTTTACCCGTTGATACAGGAAAGCGAGAAAATGGACTACAAAGACCTGATGGACGGTTACGAGAGCATTTCGCGCGACTTCCCGCTGCCGCAATACAGCCTGAGCATCGTACACGGAAAAATGAAACCCTCTGAAAAAGACAGCGAGATGGAGCGCTTTGCCAAAGGCAAAACCAACCTTATGGTTGCCACCACCGTTATTGAGGTGGGCGTAAACATACCCAATGCCAGTGTGATGATTATAGAGAGCGCCGAGCGTTTTGGGCTTTCGCAGCTGCACCAGTTACGCGGACGTGTAGGCCGAGGTGCCGAGCAAAGCTACTGCATTATGATGACGGGGCAGAAACTGAGCAACGACAGCAAGATACGCATGGAAACAATGTGCCGTACCAACGACGGCTTTGAGATTGCCGAAGTTGACCTTAAGCTGCGCGGCCCCGGCGACATTATGGGTACGCAGCAAAGCGGTGTACTGAACCTGCAGATTGCCGACCTCGTTCGTGACCGCGACATACTACAGCTGGCACGCCAATATGCTATTAAAATTTTAAAGGACGATGCCGCCCTGGCAAAACCCGAACACACCGCCCTACGCCTTGCCTTCCTCGAAATTAGCAAGAAGAAGAATATTTGGAATTACATTAGTTAACAGTTTTCAGTTGACAGTTAACAGTTGCTTACTCATTCCCTTTAATTTCAACGCTTCGCTTTTAAAATCCAATACAATCCTTATTGAATTTTGTATTACACTTCATTATTCTGTTTAAAATAAAAGCTATGGTACAGCTATGGCAATTATTCCGTTAATTAACGGGGCGTTAACCTTTGCCGCGTTTTGTGGTTCGTAATTTTAGGAAAAACAAAATTATACATCATGAGTACATTTAATGGAAAAACGGTAGTCATTACCGGAGCCGGTATGGGTTTAGGCCTTGCCGCATCTAAAATTGTTGCCGAAAGAGGCGCAAACGTTACGCTGGTAGATTATAACGAAGAAGCTTTAAATAAAGCCAAAGAAGAGATACTTACAACTGCGCCAAATGCAAAAATACTTACTGTAGTAGCTGACGTTTCTGACGAGGACGCTGTAAAGAACTATGTAGCTAAAACCATTTCCGAGTTTGGAAAAATAGACGGCTTTTACAACAATGCCGGTATAGAAGGTAAACAGGCTCCACTTGTGGACTACGACCTTGAAGTCTTTAAAAAGGTCATTGACATTAACCTGCTGGGTGTGTATTACGGACTTAAACACGTTATCCCAGCCATGCAGAGAAACGGTGGCGGAAAGATCGTGAATGTAGCTTCTGTAGGTGGTATAAGAGGAGTTGTAAACCAAATGCCGTATGTAGCGAGTAAGCATGCCGTTTCGGGTATGACAAAAAATGCCGCGATTGAGTACGGTAAAGACAATATTTTTACCAATGCCATTGCGCCGGGAGCGATCTTAACCCCAATGGTGGCAGGCGCCTTTAAGCAGGTAAACCCACAAGACCCTGCTGCTGCCGAAAAAGAATATGCACAGCGCAACCCTACCCGACGCCTCGGTAAACCGGAAGAAGTTGGCAAGCTGGTTGCCTTTTTGCTTAGCGACGACTGCCAGTACGTAAACGGCCAGACCATAGCCATAGATGGTGGTGAGTCTAACCTGTACGGTAACTCATAACCACACCACAAAGAATTATAAACCCCGGAGATTGTCTTCGGGGTTTTGTTTTTAAGTGAAGTTTGTAAAATCGTGCCTGTCATTGCGAGGAGGTACGACGTGGCAATCTATCCCTTGTAATTTTACTTACTTCAGAAAATCAGGTAATTATACGTAGCTTTTATTCGGTTAATTTTCCATATTTTGTTATGTTTATTATATCTGAAGTAGATAATAATTATTTTAAATCTAATTGTATGATTAAAAAAATTGATATTCAGAAATTTGGTGTATTCGACAAATACGCATGGAAGTCTGTAATAGGTCCAAATGAAGGATTTAGAAAATTGAACATTATATATGGTAGAAATTATGTAGGCAAAACAACTCTTTCTAGAATCATACGATGTTTAGAAAATAAATCTCTGCATAGCCAATACGAGGATGCAGATTTTTCATTAACATTTTATGATGAGACTATTGTTACCCAAAGTAATATTCAGGAATTCAACACCAATACAATCCGAGTATACAATACTGATTTTGTCAAAGAAAATTTAAGTTGGCTACATAATGATGATGGTAGTATTGTACCTTTTACAATTTTAGGTGCAAAGAATGTTGAAATTGAAAAACAGATAAATGATATAAATGACGAGCTCGGTAAAATTGAAGAAAATAAAGGTTTGTATTTTGAATTGCAAAATAAAAACAACGAATATCAAAACACAAAAAGACAATATGACGCCAATAAAACAGATATAGACAATAAACTTAGAACCAAAGCAGTCGAAATTAAAAATGATTCTACTTATGGTTTTCCTACATACCAGATAACTTATATAAAAAAAGAGATTGAATCTAAACCTTCAATCCTTCCCTCCGAAAAAGTATTTGAGTATAAAAAATTATTAAAAGAAGAATCAAAACCAAATGTTGAGTTATTACTAGAATCGAAACCAAATTTTGACTCTTATTTAATAACTACAAAAGAATTACTCGAAAAAGAAATTAGACCAACTCAACCCTTAACCGATTTGATTAATGACAGTCTTTTGCAAGAATGGGTTAGACAAGGGATTGATAGAAATAAATCAAGAGATAAATGTGGTTTTTGTGGAAGCACATTACCCTCTGATATATGGCAAAAGCTTGACGACCACTTCAGTAAAGAATCAGAAGAACTAAGAGTAAATATTAAAAAACAAATAGAAACATTAGAAATTGCGAAACAAGAACTTGCAAAATACATTAGTCTTACAAAAGATAGCTTTTATGTAACCTTACATGAAAAATATGATTCTTTAAAAAAATCATGGGAAACTTTATCATTATTGTATTCCAATAACATTGATATTCTAATAGAAAATTTAGATCAAAGAAATAAAGACATTTTTACTAAGGTTCAACTTCCAATTATAAACGACAACTCAGAAGATATTCTAAAACTGCTAGGAGAGTTTAATAAGATTATAAATGAAAATAATTCAAGAACAGAGTCACTTTCAACCGATCAAGATGATGCAAAAAAACTACTTAGGTATTCTGAAGTGGCTCGATATATTAGTGATATTGATTATTCAGAAAAAATTGGTGATATAGAATTACTTGAAGAAGTTGTAAAAGAACTTGAAACACAAAAAAACAATCTATCGGAAAAAGTTAATACATTAACTGAAGAAAAAAGAAAACTTGAAGCCCAAGCAAAAGATGAGAGCAAAGGAGCAGAACTTGTCAATCAATATTTAACCCATTTTTTTGGTCATCAAGAACTAAAATTAGTTGCTGAAGGTGAATCTCCAAATATAAAATTTAAAATAATTAGAAATGACGTAAAGGCTACTAATTTAAGTGAAGGAGAAAGTAGTTTAATTTCTTTTTGTTATTTTATCGCAAAGCTTGAAGACGAACTAAAAGTTGAAGCTAGTAATAATTTAATAATTTATATAGATGACCCTATCTCTAGTTTAGATAATAATCACATATTTTTCATCTTTAGTCTAATTGAAGCTATAATTGCAAAACCAAAAAAATATCTTCAACTCTTCATATCAACTCACAACCTAGACTTTTTAAAATACTTAAGAAAATTAACTGAACCAGATAAGTACAAATTCACACCTTCAGGAAAAAATATTCCTGGATTAGCAAATTTCATTTTAGAAAGAAAAAATAGGACAATAGCTCAGCTTGCAATGTCTCCAGAGTATCTTAGAAATTACATTACAGAATTTAATTATCTCTTTAATCAAATTTATCAATGTTCAATTTCAGATAAAGAGACTATATCGCATGATTTTGAATATAACTTTGGAAACAACATGCGTAAGTTTTTAGAGGCTTTTCTATTTTATAAATATCCAAGTCATAAATTAAATCTAAATCAGAGATTAACCAAGTTTTTTGCAGATGATACAATATCAATAAGTTTAATCAATAGAGTTATTAATGAATATTCCCACTTAGGAGATAATTTTGAAAGAGGATTAGAACCAATTGATTCAGAAGCTATACATCTTGTATCAAAAGCAGTTATGGAAAGAATTAATACAATTGATCCAGATCAATATCAAGCATTAATAGAAAGTGTAACTCCTATAGTTGAAAACCAAATAGAATGACAATCTAAAAATCTGTTAACTTTAATCATAAACTGACAACCTCTTCGTACCTTCCCGTTATGAAAATCGCAACCTATAACGTAAACGGGGTAAACGGCAGGCTTCCGGTACTGCTAAAGTGGCTTGGCGAGGCACAGCCTGATATCGTATGCCTTCAGGAGCTGAAAGCCCCGCAGGAGAAGTTTCCTGTAGACGACATCAACAAAGCGGGCTATGATGCCGTGTGGCACGGGCAAAAACAATGGAACGGTGTCGCCATTCTTACCAAAACCGGTATGGACGTTAAGGAAGTAGGCCGTGCGCTGCCCGGAGATGCCGAAGATCTGCAGAGCCGTTACCTAGAGTGTATGGTGGAAGGTATTCTCATCTGCTGCCTGTATCTGCCGAATGGCAACCCTGCACCGGAGCCTAAATTCGACTATAAGCTAAAGTGGTTCGAACGCCTTACCAAACGTGCTAAAGCCCTGCTTGACTTTAATATTCCCGTGATACTGTTGGGTGACTTCAACGTCATGCCTACCGAACTCGATGTTTACAAACCCGAACGCTGGGTAGACGATGCACTCTTCAGGCCCGAGACCCGTGCTGCTTTCCATAATCTTGTCGCACAGGGCTGGACAGATGCCATACGTCACCTCTACCCCACCGAAACCATATATACCTTCTGGGATTACTTCCGCGATGCCTATGGCCGCAACGCCGGATTGCGCATCGACCATTTCCTGTTGAGTCCGCAACTGGTGGACAAACTTAAAGATGCGAAGGTCGACCGCCACGTACGCGGTTGGGAAAAGACCAGCGACCATGCCCCGGTGTGGATAGAGATTGGTTGATAGTTGTCAGATAGCTCACTCTTGCCGTAAATGTTCTTTTGAAAATTTTCGAGTTGATAGGTTTCCCTTCCTTTGGAGGGGTGCCCATAGGGCGGGGTGGTTAATTATACTGGCAAAAATTATGGTATAACCACCCCGGCTTTCAGCCACCCCTCCAAAGGAGGGGAATCCTACTCTTTCCCAATAGTCCTCCCCCTTAACCCCTTTCCAAAGGAGAAGGGGAACACTCCTACCCGCTCACTCTTGCTTTTGAAAATGAATAAGCATGTATTTTGTCATTCTGAACGTAACGCAGTGAAGTGAAGAATCTAAAAATTAGGTCGTGATAGTATCAGAGATTCTTCGATTCCGCTTCGCTCCACTCAGAATGACAAACCGACACAGTGAAGCTGTCTAACATCTCAATTCTAATATCTAACATCTCTCTTAAAACACAATCTTATAACTTCCCTGCTTTAAACTACAACATAAATCATTAAATATCAGACTATCTTTATCTCGCGCTATAATAATTTATAGTTTGTAAGGATCTATTGGTTATGTATCCCCTCCCGTCATACGGAGGGGATTCTTTTTTTCCACCGCATAAAACAGCCTTTTTACCTCAATTAGTTTCATATATCGTTTTAGCTGAATATATTTGGGTATAACAATTTATAAAAAGTAACGCTTATGAGAAATGCCCCCAAAGCTCATTCGTTCATGAGAAACCTGCGATTAACCGTTTCGGCACTGGCGTATACCATTACGCACCTGGACGAGATCATCAGGTTTTGAACACAAAAGGCAGGCTTTTTAGGAAGGCCTGCCTTTTAGGTTGAGGCCTCACCCCAACGCTCTCCATGGAGAGGGAGTAGCTAAATCTTCACCGGCTGTAATGTCTTAACAATTTTGCCGGTATGGTCGCGAAATTGCAGCGTGCCATCCATAATAAGGCTGTAGAAACCATAGCCCTCTACAAAATCATAGGTGTTCTTGCCGGTATACTTTATCCTTGAATAATGCCTGCGGCCCGTTTCGGTATGGTAGACCAGATAAAAATCTTTCTTTATTTTCCCAATACTGAAATAAGTTTTGGTATCATGCTGCAGCACTTCCCATTTGCCAATCTCCATAATGGTTTGTGGTTTCGTGAGCTTTATCGCATCTTCCGAAAGCTTCTGAAGTTCTTTCAGGTTAATTTCGTGCCTGTCTTCCTCCATCCTGTAAAGGAAACGGGTAACAGGCGAAGCGCCATTGGTATGGAAATCTTCATCATATACCATGTCAAGTCCGTAAATATCGAGTAGCATACCGCCTACATAATAGTCCGGAAAACGGCCTTCAGGCAGCTGCTGTTTGTCACGCCCCTCAAGGATGATGGGAAACGTGTACTGCTTCAGTGCGCCCGACGGACAATGTATCCAGGTGAGCCACGGTGTAACATAGGCAGGATAATCATACTCCTTAACGACAGGGTAGCCATGATAGTGTATCAAAACGGCTGTTTTGTAATTATTTACAATAGCATTTTTCGCTACATCTTCCGACCCGCTATTAATGTTTGACTGATCAAAACTTTGTAGTGCTTCCCAATAGGCTTTTATAGTCTCACCTGAAAGGGATTTGATCTCTTTTTCGATCTTCGCAAAATCCTGTCCCATCATGGTAAACGAAAACAGGATTAAAAATGTAGTAGCAATTTGTTTTAGCATGGAATACTTTTTAATTCTATAAATATAAAACAAATCTTACGGCAGAATAGTATGTCAAACGAAATCATTTTGCAAAGGTAAGCTGCTTTCCAAAGATTTTACTGAAACGTTTCTTTCAGCAAGATGATGCTGTTTTTTCGTAAAGGATTTTTTCTAAATTTGTCTGCTTTCGCTAAAAAAACGTAAAGTGCAACATTAAAAATTTAAGTACTGATAATCAATACTTTACACGATTTAATTTTACGCACGAAAATGGCGTTTTGAGAACGAAAAGTGCAATATTAATTTCGTAAAGAATTTGTTAAAAATAAAGAAATAAGACAACATGATATCCTATAATCCCAAAGAGTGGTTTTCGTTTATTTTCAGGTTTCATAAAGGTGATACATTCCTTAAGCTTTTGCCTATAATGGCAGGTATCAGCGTTTACGCAGCAGTTGTAGCATACCTTGAGATGGAGGTGTTCAATCTTGCGCAAACCAGCCATGTAAAGAATATTACTGTTATGCATACCATGCTCGGATTCGTGATCTCATTATTGCTTGTTTTCCGTACCAATACGGCTTACGACCGTTGGTGGGAAGGCCGCCGGATGTGGGGTGCATTGGTAAACAACAGCCGTAACCTTGCCCTGAAGCTTGCTGTAATGCTTAAAGACAAAGAAGATAAAGAGCTGCTGCGTAAGCTTATAGGGGGTTATGCGTCGGTACTGAACCTGCACCTTAAGAATGCCGACATCAGCCATGAGCTGTTTGACGATGCAACCCTTTCGGCCGATCATTACAAACACAAACCCAACCAGATTGCCAAAACCATTATGGCAAAGCTCAACGATCTTTACCTTGCCGGTAAAATAAGCGGTGAGCAGCTTATCATATTAAATGCCGAAGTACAGTCGTTTACCGATATCTGCGGGGCTTGCGAACGCATCAAGAACACGCCTATTCCCTACTCATACAGTGCCTTTATCAAGAAGTTCATCTTTGCATACGTGATCACGCTGCCCTTTGGCTATGTGTTCCAGCTGGGGTACTATGTTATCCCGGTAGTGGTATTCATCTTTTATGTGCTTGCCAGCCTTGAGCTTATTGCCGAAGAGATAGAAGATCCTTTCGGTAACGACCCCAACGACCTGCCTACTGCCAGGATAGCCGAAAATATCGCCAAAAATGTAGAGGAACTTTTATATTAAGGCTTTGGGCGTGCCCTCCATTGCATTGCGGTCGGGCTGTTCGCTGTATCCCTGCGCTTCGCTCCGGGGATGCCGCTGCCATCCCTCACGCGATTTACGTTAAGAATGATTTATTACGTTTTTAACAGAAATACAAAACATAGTTTATAACTTTAAGAATTAAAATCAGAGCTATGAACGACGAAAAAAAACCGTCTGAAGGAAAAACTTCCGCAGACGATAACGTAAGTAATAACGCACATTATTCAAAAGACGGGGAACTCACCCGCGAAGACGACCGCGACCGCAATAAAAGCACCGATGACTGGAACGCCGAAAAGAGCAGAACCGGACGTAACAAATAGAATTTCAACATATTAAAGCAAATCAAAACCTTTTTATCCTCTTCAAAACTCAACAAATAAGGAAGGTTGGCACGTAAATTGCAATAAATTCTTAAAATTTTGGTTAGTTTTGTAAGATACCCTTTAAAAAGGAACGACTTTATGCACAGACGCTACTTTAAATACATTATATTCTTATTCATAATTACCTCAGGAACAGGAATTTTTGCTCAGGTAGATAACCCTATGGGCGGACTTGCCATTCCTAAGAGTAAGTCGACAGTTAAGTCTTCGCCTATTCCAGCTAAGACTGACTTGCCATCGACAGTAATGCCTCCGTCTAAAACCTACAATGCCACCGATTTAACCAAGAAAACGGAAGAATTCAGCATGATCAAAAAGGAGGAATTCGTTAACAGGGGTACTGAATATGAGGACAAAGTAAACCAAAGCGTACAACGAAAAGGGGAGTCAAATGTGGCCTATCGCGGTAACCAGAGTTTTGGCGAATTACGCACAAAGGCCAACTATTTCACCATATACTCAGCCGATTACGGCCTTGAAGACGGCGACAGGATACGCGTTTTGATAAACGATAAGGTTGTTATCCCTGAATTTATGCTTACCAACAACAGTAAAGCGCTGCAGATTGCACTTCAGCCGGGCTTTAACAAAATAGAGTTTGAGGCCATGAACCAGGGAACTTCGGGTCCAAATACAGCCCAATTCACTGTGTATGATGACACTGACAAACAATTGATGTCAAACCAGTGGAATCTTGCCACAGGATTTAAAGCTTCGATTATGGTTATAAAGGAATAGTGTATTATATTTGTCTCTAAGCCAATCAGACTATGAGACAACTACTGATATTACTACTTATGTTTCAGGGACTTGCCGCCTTTGCACAGGATCATGAAGCTACCATGTACTTCCATGACGGAACCGACGTTAGCGGTTTCGCATCCATAAAATTCATTAAAGAGTCTTTCTACGGACTCGCTAAAGATAAAATTTCATTCAGGGTTTCCCAAGATGAAGAACCTGATTTATGGGATGAAGAAACAGTTACTAAAATTGTATTCCATGATCTTGGCGAACCCCAAACCTTTGAATATATTACAGTTACCTATATAGATGGCACACAGGCTTCACTTTTTCAAATTGTTGAATCCGGAGAGATCACTATCTATGCTGAAGCCGCAACTGTTTGGGATACAAAATCAGACAAACTCCTGCTTCCAATGCCTAAAAACCTTAGAGCCAAGAGAAGTACAGAAAAAGAATTTGCCGTTCTGACCAATAAAAAGAAAATAGCAGCCTATTTTCAGTGCCAGGGCATTACTGACCGCCTTGACACTGGTGAATTCAATAAAAGCACCCTTGTAGAGATGGTAGGCTATTATAACGAAAGTTGCACCACTACCACAGTTGACAAGACACATAAACCTGCTGCAGCAGGACAATAAAAAAGGCTCACATTGTGAGCCTTTTTTTAATATTTATTTGCAATAGCCTGAAACAGGCTTTCCCATTCGTTGGTACCTTTTTTTTCTCCTAAACGAACGATAATAAGTTTTTTAGCAGGGTTAACATAAATATACTGCCCTAAGATGCCTTCAGCCATAAAATCGCCATTCGTTGACGGCAACCACCATTGGTACTTATAGTAATTTACATCGTTAGGGCCTTTTTCAGCCACGGTAGATTCCTCAACCCATTTTTGAGACACTATCTGTTTACCATTCCAATTACCTTTGTTCAAATAAAGCCTTCCGAGTTTGGCAAAGTCCAAAGCCCTTGCGTTAAGGCAGCAGAATGTTTTCTCAAGTCCATCTTTCTTTCTGTCAAGGCTCCATGAAGCATCATATTCCATACCGATCGGCTTCCATATTCTTTCCTCAAGATATGAGGTTATGGTCTTACCCTTTAATGAGCGTTCCAGTATTAGTCCCAGAAGCTGAGTATCGCCACTACTATACTCAAAGTTTTTGCCCGGCTCATGTAAAGGTTTCATTTTACTAATGGCCTTTCTCAGATTCGTTCCGTAATAATATGTAGCAGCATCGCCAAAAGGATTAGAATAGCTTTCTTCAAATTTTATCCCGCTCATCATCTGAAGCACATGCTTAATGGTGAGCGTTTCGGTAAAGCCGTTCTTTTTAAGCTCAGGAACATAGTTAATTACAGGCTCATCAACAGATTTTATATAACCGTCATCAATGGCACAACCTATGAGAATGGACGTAACCGATTTCGCCATCGAAAATGAGGCTACAATAGATTCCCTGCTGTAGTTATTGAAATAATTTTCGTATTGAATTGTATCATTTTTTATGATAACAAATGATACTGTTTTTGTTAGTGTAAGGTATTCTTCAAAAGTAATCTCTTTGTCGCCCATCTGCGCCTTTTTAGGTGCGTAAGGAACTGCCGCAGTTGCAAAATGAAATTTTACAGAGTCGTTATGCAAAGGTCTTGAAGGGAAAATTTTATGATCGGTGATATTGGCAAAATTATAATATACAAAGCGCCCCATTTTGCAAGATGAAAGAAGCAGAGTCAGCATCAAGCCAAAAACAATAGTAAAGTTTCTTTTCATGAAAAGTAGTTTAGTACACAAATATGGATAAAAATATGATTGATGTGAGAAATACAGTAAATAAAAAGCCCACTTAAAAGTGGGCTTCATTTCATATATAAGTACTAAATGTTAATCATTCATTGAGATAAGGAACTCTTCGTTGTTCCTTGTTTTTTTGAAGCGTTCGTTGATGAAGTCCATTGCTTCAACCGGGTTCATATCCGCAAGGTATTTTCTCATGATCCACATACGCTGTATGGTCTTAGGATCAAGAAGAAGGTCATCCCTTCTTGTACTTGAAGAGGTAAGATCGATAGCAGGGAAGATACGTTTGTTTGCGATTTTCCTGTCAAGCTGAAGCTCCATATTACCTGTACCCTTGAATTCTTCAAAGATAACCTCGTCCATTTTAGATCCGGTATCGGTAAGTGCTGTAGCAATGATACTTAATGAACCACCGCCTTCGATGTTACGTGCCGCACCAAAGAAACGTTTTGGTTTCTGTAATGCATTGGCATCAACACCACCACTTAATACTTTACCCGACGCCGGCTGAACCGTATTGTAAGCCCTTGCAAGACGTGTAATCGAGTCTAAAAGGATAACAACATCGTGTCCGCACTCTACAAGACGTTTTGCTTTTTCAAGCACGATGTTAGCCACTTTTACGTGACGCTCCGCAGGCTCATCAAAGGTAGAAGCGATAACTTCTCCCCTAACGCTGCGCTGCATATCGGTAACCTCTTCAGGACGCTCGTCAATTAGCAGTACGATAAGATAAACTTCAGGGTGGTTAGCCGCAATTGAGTTGGCAATGTCTTTAAGAAGCATTGTTTTACCCGTTTTAGGCTGTGCAACGATCATACCCCTTTGTCCTTTACCTATAGGTGAGAACAAATCGATAATCCTTGTTGATATAGTGCTTTGCCTGTCGGCAAGGTTGAATTTTTCTTCAGGGAAAAGTGGTGTAAGGTGCTCGAAAGAAACCCTGTCACGCACTACCTGCGGATCGTGTCCGTTGATCTTGTTTACCTTAACAAGCGGAAAATATTTTTCGCCTTCTTTTGGCGGGCGAACCACTCCTTTTACTGTATCTCCGGTCTTAAGTCCGAAAAGGCGTATCTGTGAATTGGAAAGGTAAATATCATCGGGAGATGCAAGATAGTTGTAGTCAGAAGAACGAAGGAAACCATAACCGTCCGGCATCATTTCAAGAACGCCTTCGCTTTCTATAATTCCGTCGAACTCATAATCAGGTTCACGGAAGTTTTGTTTTTTATTATGAGAAGCATTCTGAACCGGTTTAGGAGCCGGTGCAATTGCTGCTGCTGTTTGTATAGTAGGCGTTTCACCCGCAGATTGGGTATTGTCCTTATTAAGGTTACCCTTATAACTTGGATGATTTGGGTTATTTGCATTAGCCCTCTCAATCTGCGCAAGTCTTTCCTCCTCGGTTAACTGAGGCTTCTGAGGCCTGCTAATTTTACCATCCGCTGCTTGCGGTTTATCCTTTACAGGTATATTTTTCCTGCCATTATCTTCATTTTCAGCCGTACTTTTAGGCTTCGGTATTATTTTAGCCGGAGCAGCTTCCTGTGCCTGTTCGCCAGTAACTTCTGCCACATCTGCAACTTTTTTTATAATTGCCGGTTTTTTGAATTCCGGTTTAACCGCAGGAACTTCGGCAGGTGTATCTGTCAAAGGCAGTTGTGGTGCCGCTTCTTTAGCCGGAATTGCTTTCTTTTGAGGAACCACTTTGGGAGGTCCGTCAACAATTCTTGCCCTTTTAGCTTTTTCAGCAGGCTGTGCCGGAGTTTCCTGAACAGATGCAGGGACTGTTTCTTCAAAAAGCGGTTTTATAGTTGCCGGATTTGCGGCCTGATGGTCTAATATCTGGTAAACTAACTCGTCTTTTTTAAGACCTCTGTATTTGCTTATTTTTGCTTTTTTTGCAATTTCCTGAAGCTCAGGAAGCTTCATTTCTTTTAACTCGGAAATATCAAACATGAAAACGTTTTGGTTAAATTAAATAGTGTAATCTGGTAAATTTTGGTGGAAAGCAATTTTTGGGGATACCCCTACTTCAGAATGAAGCAGTTATGATTTGGTATTGCAATATTACAATTTTTTTTTAAGTATGCAATAGTATTTTTTAAAAAGAAAGCATATTTTTGTCCTGCAAATAACAGCAGAATGTTACAACGAATACAAACAGTATATCTTATCATAGCAGTAATCGCAACGGGAATATTACCGTTTGCACTACCGTTATGGGTTACAAAAAACGGTGAAAACTATTATTTCATCCGTGACCTGTCTTTTGTATTATTGTTCGCTTTCAGTACTACGCTTAGTATTGTGAGCATAATGACTTTTAAGAAGAGAAAAAATCAGTTTGTCATGGGCAGGCTGAATATAATATTGAACATAATTTTATTAGGATTATTTATTATCAGGCTATTCAATTTATCCGGAGAGACCGACCCTGAAAAGGTGGTTTCGGAGAAGGGTATTGGGGTATTCCTCCCTATTGTTTCTATCGTTTTTCTAAGCTTAGCCAATAAAGCTATCAAGAAGGATGAGGACCTCGTAAAATCTGTAGACCGATTGAGATAAACCTTTTAACTTAGTTTATTAGTGCGTAGAAAAATCCGGATAGTATCCGGATTTTTTGTTTTTATAACTTTCTGCTTTAGTCAAAAACTACTCTAATAACACAGATTTATCATTCGCTTTCTTATGAAGATCTTGCACTGCAACGTCTCTACAGAAGAGCCTAAATCTAATTATCCAACAATCTAAAAATCTGATTATCGTTTGCCAATTTCTATCACCTCAAGGTTCTGTATCTTATCGCCATCAATTTCAAACCT
Source organism: Flavobacterium hauense (assembly GCF_054457175.1). Classification (NCBI taxonomy): domain Bacteria; kingdom Pseudomonadati; phylum Bacteroidota; class Flavobacteriia; order Flavobacteriales; family Flavobacteriaceae; genus Flavobacterium; species Flavobacterium hauense. Next base: position 6,820 of record NZ_JBTKVX010000007.1, on the reverse strand, counting down.
TAACATGGTACGCACCTGATGAAAACCACTCACGCCCGCCGCTCCGGGATTCATATGCAACAGACCCAGCTTTTGGTCAAACTGTACCTTTAATATATGCGAATGGCCACAAATGAAAAGCTTTGGGGGATTCATCGTAATCTCCTCCCTTACTGCCTGATTGTATTTGCCCGGATAGCCGCCAATGTGCGTTATCCATACATCTACCCCTTCGCACATAAAACGGTTGTTCAACGGAAATTCCAGACGCGCTTCATTGCTGTCGATATTGCCATACACAGCCCTCAGTGGCTTTTCCTTTTTAAGTGTATCAGTAACCGAAAGGTCGCCTATATCTCCTGCATGCCAAACCTCGTCGGCCTGGCGTACATATTTCAGGATCGTATCGTCAATATGGCTGTGGGTATCACTTAGAAGGAGAATTTTTTTCATTTTTATTGGGAGTTTCAAAGTAGCAAAGTTACAAAGTCAGGAAGCCGCCACAAAGCTTATAGTGTAAAACTATATTATAATCAATCCTGAAACTTTGCCACTCTGTAACTGTAAAACTTTGCAACTTTGCAACTCTACTACTTCGTCACTAATTCTTATCTTTGCAGCCTCATGAGATACTTTATAGAGTTTGCATACAACGGTAAGAACTACTGCGGATGGCAGTTTCAGCCGCATAGCCCATCAGTACAGGAAACTTTAAACAAAGCCTTATCAACATTGCTTAGAACAGAGATAGATGTTGTAGGCGCAGGACGTACTGATACCGGCGTACACGCCAGGCAGATGTTTGCTCATTTCGACCATGAAGAGATTGCAGATACTCCTAAACTGGTACAAAGACTGAACTCCTTTCTGCCTGCCGACATTGTTGTCTATCGCTTTATTCCGTTACACGACGATGCCCATGCCCGTTTTGATGCTAAGCGCCGTACTTACGAATACCATGTTCACACGTATAAGGATGCATTTGACAACGAAGGAAGCTGGTATAACTTTCAGCCACTGGATGTTGCAAAAATGAATGAAGCCGCACAGTTGCTCTTTAATTATACCGACTTTAAATGCTTCTCGAAAACGCATACTGATGTCAGGACATTTAACTGTGATATTATGGAAGCGCGTTGGGAACAAAACGAAAATAAGCTTGTATTTACTATCAGTGCCGACCGTTTTCTTCGTAATATGGTACGAGCCATAGTAGGAACGCTAGTAAATGTAGGACTCGGAAAAATCAGTATCGAAGACTTTAAAAGTATCATTGAGAGCCGGGACAGGAACCAGGCAGGATTTTCGGTTCCAGCACATGGATTGTATCTTACCAAGGTAATTTATCCGTATCTTTAAGCCATCAATTTGTTATGAAAGCCAAAAAATCGACATCGTTTAAAAAGGTTATGCAATTTGCAAAACCTTACAAAGCCCGTTTTGTATGGGTTATATTATTCTCTATATTCCTCTCATTATTTGCAGCAGCAAGGCCTTACCTGCTTAAACAAACGGTTGATGACTATCTTATAAAAAAGGATATGTCAGGACTCTTATTCTACGTTGTGTTAATGGCTGTTGTATTGCTGCTTGAAGTACTGTCGCAATTCTATTTTGTGTATCTGGCCAACTGGCTGGGCCAGGACATAGTGAAAGACATACGCGAAAAACTATTTGCCCACATCAACAGCTTCAGGATGAAATTCTTTGACAACGAAGCCGTAGGCCGACTGGTAACGCGAACTGTTTTTGATATCGAATCCATTTCTAAAATTTTCAGCCAGGGACTGTTCATGATTGTCAGTGACCTTTTAAAAATGGTTGTGATACTGGGCTTTATGTTCTACATGAACTGGAAACTAAGTATTGTGGTATTGCTGGCAATGCCGCTACTGGTATATGCCACCCGTATCTTCCAGAAAAAGATGAAAGGTGCTTTTGAAGAAGTACGTACACAGGTCGCCAACCTTAATACATTTATTCAGGAGCGCGTAACGGGTATGCGTATCGTTCAGTTATTTAACCGTGAGGATATTGAATATGAAAAATTCAAAGAGATCAACAAGAAGCATAATGACGCCTGGCAGAAGAACATCCTTTACAACTCCATCTTCTTCCCCATCGCCGATACCATTTCTTCACTGACACTGGGTATGGTGATATGGTATGCGGGTTTGAGTATTCTTAACGGAGATACGATCACACAGCCGGGAGATATGTTTGCCTACATTATGTATATCGGTATGTTGTTTAACCCGCTTAGGCAGATCGCTGATAAGTTCAACGAGATGCAGATGGGTATGATCGCTTCTGACAGGGTGTTCGAGCTACTGGAAATGGAAGATCTTGTGCAGACTCCGGGAACAAAAGTTGCAGGCCATTTTAAAGGACAGATCGATTTTGAAAAAGTACATTTCAGCTATATTGAAGACGAAGAAGTAATCAAAGGCATAAACCTTAAGATCGATGCCGGAACTACTATTGCCATAGTAGGAGCCACAGGAGCAGGGAAGTCAACTATCATTAACCTGCTAAACCGTTTTTACGAAATAAGCAGCGGTAAAATATCAATTGACGGTATTGACATTAATGACTTCACGCTTGAAAGCCTTAGAAAACAAATAGGTATCGTATTGCAGGATGTATTCCTTTTTGCCGACACCATAGTAAATAACATTACGCTGAATGACCCATCGATCAGCCGTGAAACGGTTATCAATGCGGCTAAAGAAATTGGCGTGCACGATTTCATTATGAGCCTGCCGGAAGGTTATGATTACAATGTAAAAGAGCGCGGGGTGATGCTCTCTTCAGGGCAGCGCCAGCTTATTGCCTTCCTGCGTGTACTGGTAAGCAACCCGAGCATACTTATATTAGATGAGGCTACATCATCTATCGACACCTACTCTGAAGAACTGATTCAAAACGCTACCGATAAGATCACTGAAGGAAGAACGTCAATCATTATTGCACACAGGCTGGCAACAGTAGTAAATGCTGATAAGATCATTGTAATGGACAAAGGCCACATAGTGGAAGCAGGTTCACATTACGAGCTGATAAACCGTGCTGAAGGATATTATAAGAATCTTTATTATTCGCAGTTTGTAGCTGAAGAGGAAGCTTAGTATGAAGAAATTCTTAAAAATATTTTTCCTTGTTTTTATACTTGAAGCTATATTAGTCATAGCTTTAATGCTTACAGAGAATTTTACAACGGGTATTCTGGGAAGTATATTTCATATTTCAATTGATCTAATAAGTATGCCGTCAATTCTAATTGACCCTACATATCCATTTTACACACCTGATGGCGCTGTTATTGCAATTTCTGCATATTCAGTAAATATACTTGCTCATAGCGGAATCATCTATTCTGTCATAAAGAATCGCAAAAGCAAATCAACCGAAACATTTTAGAATAACCAAATTTATACTTACTTTCGTAGGCACAAATTAATACAGAAATTATACACTGATGAAATACGATGTTATTGTTTTAGGAAGTGGCCCGGGCGGATATGTAGCCGCTATCAGGGCAGCACAATTAGGATTGAAAACTGCTATTGTGGAAAAAGAAAACCTTGGCGGTATCTGCCTTAACTGGGGCTGTATCCCAACAAAAGCACTTTTAAAGAGTGCTCAGGTTTTTGATTACCTGAAACACGCTTCAGACTACGGCCTTACCGTAAACGAATTTGATAAAGACTTTGGTGCTGTAGTACAACGCAGCCGTGGCGTAGCCGACGGTATGAGTAAAGGTATCCAGTTCCTAATGAAAAAAAATAAAATTGATGTTATTGAAGGTGCAGGTAAACTTAAGCCTGGTAAAAAACTTGACGTAACAGCAGCTGACGGAAAAACTACTGAGTACAGCGCTGACCATATCATCATCGCTACAGGTGCACGTTCTCGTGAGCTTCCTAACCTTCCTCAGGATGGCAAGAAAGTTATCGGGTACCGTCAGGCAATGACGCTTCCTGAGCAGCCAAAATCTATGATCGTTGTAGGTTCAGGTGCTATCGGGGTTGAATTTGCTCATTTCTACAACTCAATGGGTACTAAAGTTACTATCGTTGAATTCATGCCAAACATCGTTCCTGTAGAGGATGAAGATGTATCAAAACAATTTGAGCGTTCGCTTAAAAAGTCAGGTATCGAGATAATGACAAACTCTTCTGTAGAGAAAGTTGATACTTCAGGTACTGGTGTTAAAGCTACTGTGAAAACAGCTAAAGGTGAAGAGATCCTTGAAGCAGACATCCTTCTTTCTGCTGTAGGTATCAAATCAAACATTGAGAACATCGGTCTTGAAGAAGTAGGTATCGCTACTGACAGGGATAAAGTATTGGTAAACTCATACTACCAGACAAACATACCGGGTTACTACGCTATCGGAGATATCGTACCGGGTCAGGCATTGGCACACGTTGCTTCTGCTGAAGGTATCCTTTGTGTTGAGAAAATTGCAGGCCTTCACGTAGAGCCGCTTGATTACGGAAACATCCCGGGCTGTACATACGCTACTCCTGAGATCGCTTCTGTTGGTCTTACAGAGAAACAGGCTAAAGAAAAAGGATACGAACTTAAAATTGGTAAGTTTCCATTCTCAGCTTCAGGTAAAGCTAAAGCTGCTGGTACTCCTGACGGTTTCGTAAAAGTTATCTTTGATGCTAAATATGGCGAATGGTTAGGCTGCCACATGATTGGTGCCGGAGTTACTGACATGATCGCTGAAGCTGTTGTTGCAAGAAAACTTGAAACTACAGGTCATGAGATCATCAAATCGGTTCACCCTCACCCTACCATGAGTGAAGCTATCATGGAAGCTGCTGCGGCTGCTTACGATGAAGTGATCCATTTATAGTATACAGTATACAGTCACAGTTGGCAGTTATGCCACTGTCAAAATAATAAAATCCGCTTTGAGCAATCAGAGCGGATTTTTTTATATTTGAGAACCAATCGCTTTTTATGAGAAAAATATTCGGTTTATTGCTTTTTAGTATTACTTCTACTTATTCGCAAGATGAATATTTGGATGTGGTACCATACTCTTATAGTTTTAATGAGATAGGAATTTCTCCATCTGAACAAATATGGATAGCAAATAGCAGCGGCAATACCTACCATACCAATAAATTTGATAGTAAATGGCAGCATGGCCCTTTCGGTACAACATTGGATGAAATAAAAGGTACTGCTGAAAGAGTCACTTTTTTCTCTGACAATGTAATGATCATATCCGGACTTTTAAATGAGTATCCTTCAGGAGACGGCTGGATTTACCGCTCAGAAGACGGCGGACAAACATGGAATACTATAAAATATGGCGGTAATGATTGGCTTGATGCCATTTATGCACATGGCAGTAAAGCATGGATGAGCGGCTCAAGCCATTATATCTTTTATACTGAAGATACCGGGATAACTTGGAAACGCCATAATGCAGTAACAGGTTTTGACGATTTCAGAGTTCAGACAATATATTTTTTAAATGATGGCAATACGGGAATAGTTAGCTCATATAAAGGGAATATAGCTATAACAAAAGATAATTGTAAGACATGGGAAAACATACCAACTCCATTATTACAAGAAAAAATAAAGAATGTTTATAATACAAGGCCTGATATAGATAAAGTAAGGATCCTAGGGGAAAATTATATTGTTTCACAACTTAACAACGTATTGACCACCAATGCTTCAACTATAAACTGGAAACTATTGCCGGACGCGATTGATTTTGAAGTAACTGAAAATGGCAACCTATATATTATAAACAAAGACAAATCTATTACACTTACAGATAGAAACTTTAATACAATATGACAATCATCAGAGAAACTGATGGATTATCCCTCAATAATTATTGTAAAGAACGAGAATCTGTTTATCTACAGTAATAAGCATATATATAAGATAAACAAGAACGAATTCAACCAAGCGATAACCCTCCTTGAAGGCACTACAATTGAAGAACCGGATTTACAGCTAAAATATAATGATGAGCTTTTAGGCTTTGATGAGAATGCAATATTTAAACTGAATCCGATAAATAACAGATGGTATCGTTATATGGAAACAAACATACGATACATAGCAGATGCATCTGTTTTAGATGGAGAACTAATTATAAATAATCCTGTCACAAAACAATCTTACCTTGTAGATCTTCAAAACAAAACTACTTCACTATATAATTTCCCACCCGTATTGTTCCTTGGGAAAAAAGCTGTGAAATTTTCAGTAGAATTAGGCAGCAGGGGATGTTTTCACAATGGTGCAAGAAATAGAGAATACACCATTAAAGGCAATGATTTTATTCATGTAAATAAAGAACCTGAAAATGCATTCAAAAAAATGGATAATATCATTGACCAAAATTTACTGATTGCTATAGTAAATGAAACCGATATTTCCCGAACAAAACAAATAACAATAACTGATTTAGGAATAACATCTGAGAACATTAAAAATTTTAAGAAAATCGTCGATAAAGAGCAAAAGGCGAGATCACATTCAAAAAATATATCAATCCCCATTTCAACTGACCGATTATATAATTTTGATGAAAAAGCAGATTACAGTTTTTATAAAACAGCTGCTGACTCTTTAAATAAAGTGACTCCCGAAGTTATCGAAAAAGCCTTTAAAAAAGATTATGGAACAAGAAGTACAACAGTAAATTGGCAAAGGCTTGCTATAGAATTTGAAGACGAAACTTATCTTACAATCCAAAATTCTGATTATGTACCGGGATATTATTACACGCCATGGCAAATAAATTATAATGGGCTTTTATTTGAAACCACTTCTATAAAACTTGGAAAGTTAATAG
>NZ_JBTKVX010000006.1:0-195053 GCF_054457175.1 Flavobacterium hauense | reverse complement strand
GCATTAGTGTAGCCATGTCCTTGTAAGGAAGATTTAATTTAAGCAATGCGCAAAAGAAAAGATCATTCTTGCTAAGTGTGGGATAGCTGCTTTCGAGATTATTCTGAAAGCCGGCATAATTTTCACTAAATCTTTTTCTGAAGAGTGTCCAGTAATCCTTGTCGCTTGTTAAAGATACTAGTTGGTCCTTAATAGTATTTATACAGAGATTTTCCGGATTCTCCTTGCATAGTGTGATAAGTCTGCTAATATTACCTTCCAATGTTGTAAGCGAAACAATTCCTGATACGAGTTCTTCTTTTTTATGTTCAAGATTTTGCCGGTTAATCTTGTTCAGGTTTTTTGTGTTCTCATATTCCCGGAGTAATTGCTCTTTCTTTGTTTTTGCCAGCATCAGTTTTGTTTTATGCCGTTTAAGGTTGTTTACATAAATAAAGGCAAGTACAAGGACAAAAAGGCATATTCCCAGTGGGAAGAGTATGTTTTTCCTACTTTCGTTAATCTCCTGTTTTAGGGAACTGTTAGTGTTTTTTAAAGATTCAGTTCTTTCTGCCTGGTATTTATTCTGGTATTCCTGCTGTAATTTTACAGTAGTCATGCCGGTACCGGATTTTTTAAGGGTATCTTGTAGTTTAAGACTGTTTTGAATTGATAAAAGTGCTTTATCTGTTTTGTTTGCCTTTTGGAAAATTTCAGCTTTTAGATTTTCAAAATAGACACGATCATGAATGTTTGCCTTCTCAAGAAACTCAGTTTTGTCTATTTGCTCTATTATTGACAGTGCTTCTTCAGTCTTGTTTTGCTGGTTGAGTACATCGAGGTATTCTGAACCTATAGAAATTATCCTAGGTGAATTGTTTGTGAGTACTTTTTGAAAAGCAGTGCGGTACAGGATTTCGGATTCTTTTAAATGATTTGTTTCCCTTTTGATGATGCCAAGTTTAGAATATACTACACCAATTATTTCCTGGTCATTAAATTTTTTAAGGCCGGGAAGAGCTTCATTAAGTATCTTTTGTGCTTCTGGATATTTTTTTTGACGGGTAAGGCAGTCGCCATAATTTATCAGAACGATTGAATAATTTTTAACCAGATTCAGTTCTTTGTATCCTTTTAATATTTCTTTGTAAAGGTCAGCTGCAAATTCCAGATTTCCTGTGTCAAGATATGCATTTGCAAGACTCGATTTTATGCTAAGTATATATTCTTTATTATTTTGCTTTTCGAGTATTTCTATAGCTTTTAACAAGTAGCGGATACCTTCATCCCTTCGCAATAATAGGTTGTTGTTGGAGGCAATTTCTCCATAAACAAGGGCAAGGCCGGTTTCGTCGCTGGTAGATTTATAAATATCTTCAACGATGTCAAGTAGTTCAAGCGCTTCTTCATTTTCGCCTCTTTTTTTATAAGTGCCGGCTTTATTGCGTAGCAAGCGGGCATATATTTTTGGAAATTTTTGCCTGTCGGCAAAAGTTGCAGCTTTGTTATAATAATAGAGCGCTGAGTCTGTGCTGTTTTTCAGGTGATGGTAATAAGCATACGACATGAATGTACTGCAATAAACAGTATCATGTAGCTTGCCTTTATAGGCCAGTATTTCTTTAATGTAAACCCGGGCGCTGTCCGGTTCAGAGGTGATCGTGCGCCTAATCTGGCGATTCTTTTTTACAATATCTATCCCCGGAGTCTGAGAGTAGCTTAGTTGTAAAAACATAACCAAGATACAGAATAACTTTAGCTTCATGTGTCCAATACAAGCATTCTTTTGTATCCGGGGGCGTAGATGAAATGCATTGCAAAATAAGGGATAAAATTCCAAAAAAACAGTCGAAGGGACTGAAATTTTAATTTTTGTAACAAAAACAGGTATATCTACCTGTATTTATGGGTAAAAAAAATCCCCCTGTTTTAGGGGGATTGCTTTATCGTATTGCTTGGTTCTGTATAAGATCCAGGTACAAGTTTATTTTGTCTTTTAGTTCTTTACGTGGAGTAATGAAGTCTAAGAATCCATGCTCTAGTACGAACTCTGCGGTCTGGAAACCTTCGGGAAGCTCTTTGCCGGTAGTGTCTTTTACAACACGTGGCCCTGCAAAGCCTATCAATGCACCAGGTTCAGAGATGTTTACATCTCCAAGCATAGCATAAGAAGCTGTTGTTCCTCCTGTTGTTGGGTCAGTACATAAAGAGATGTATGGTATCTTTGCATCTGCAAGCTGTGCCAGCTTGGCCGATGTTTTTGCCAGCTGCATAAGCGAATAAGCCGCTTCCATCATCCTTGCACCACCTGATTTTGAAATCATCACAAAAGGAATCCTGTTTTTGATAGAGTAATCGATTGCCCTGGCTATTTTTTCTCCTACAACAGCACCCATCGATCCGCCTATGAAAGCGAAATCCATACATGCAATCACAAGGTCTTTACCTTTAGATTTTCCTACGGCAGTTCTAACAGCATCTTTAAGCTTGGTCTTTTCGGTAGCATCCTTAATACGGTCGCCATACTTTTTAGTATCCACAAACTTAAGGGTGTCCTTAGAAGTCATGTTTTTGTCAAACTCTGAAAATTCGTTGTCATCAAAAAGAATACTGAAGTATTCTTTGCTTCCGATCCTTACGTGGTATCCGTCTTCCGGGCTTACGTAAAAATTTCTGGCAAGCTCTTCTGCGTCAACAACTTTACCGGTTGGTGACTTGTACCATAATCCTTTTGGTACATCTTTTTTGTCTTCCGTTGGAGTTGTTATCCCTTTTTCTGTTCTTTTAAACCAAGCCATCTTTTTCTGTTAAAGTTATTACTGCGAGCAGTTAGTATTATAGTGTATTAACGTTGTTAAGGTCTTTAAAGGCCTGCTCAAGCCTTGCGTTGAAGGTAAGTTCACCTTCGCGGATCCATTTTCTTGGATCGTAATATTTTTTGTTTGGCGATTCAGGTCCTTCCGGGTTGCCTATCTGTGTTTTAAGATATTCAACATTGTTTACAATATAGTCACGTGCACCTTCTGTAAATGCAAACTGAAGGTCAGTATCTATATTCATTTTGATAACACCATAGCCGATAGCCTCTCTGATCTCTTCAAGAGTTGATCCTGAACCTCCGTGGAATACGAAATCAACAGGGTTATGGCCTAAGTTGAATTTCTCCTGAACATACTCCTGAGAGTTTTTAAGGATTTTCGGAGTCAGTTTTACGTTACCTGGTTTGTAAACACCGTGTACGTTACCAAAAGCAGCAGCTACAGTGAAACGAGGAGATATTTTGCTAAGCTCTTCATAAGCGTATGCAACTTCTTCAGGTTGTGTGTAAAGTTTAGAGCTGTCAACATCAGAGTTGTCAACGCCATCTTCTTCACCACCAGTAATACCAAGTTCGATTTCAAGGGTCATGCCCATTTTGCTCATTCTTTCAAGGTATTTTTTAGAGATCTCCATGTTTTCTTCAAGAGATTCTTCAGAAAGATCGATCATGTGTGAGCTGAATAGTGGTTTTCCTGTTTCGGCAAAATGTTTTTCGCTTGCATCAAGAAGTCCGTCAATCCAAGGCAAAAGTTTTTTTGCACAGTGGTCAGTATGAAGTATTACAGTAGCACCATAAGCTTCAGCAAGTGTGTGGATGTGTTTTGCACCGGCAACAGCTCCAAGGATTGCTGCTTTTTCGTCTGCGTTAGATAATCCTTTTCCGGCATTGAAAATTGAACCACCGTTAGAGAACTGTATGATAACAGGAGCATTAAGTCTTGCTGCAGTTTCCATAACACCATTTACTGTGCTTGATCCTGTAACGTTTACTGCCGGAAGGGCAAATCCCTTTTCTTTAGCATATCTGAATATTTCCTGTACCTGGTCTCCGGTAGCAACACCGGGCTTGATATTATGGGCCATTGTTTTTAATTTTAGATTAGAAGAGACAAAAATAATATTTTTAAACTTAGAACGGATAATTAATTCCGACATTTAGGACTGATTTGGAAAGATTGTACCCTTTGAACCAGCGATCGCCCTCTTCACGGCCCGGATCATAGGTCTTGAAGCCCAGGTCAAATCGTATCACGAAAAAGTTGAAATCGTACCTGAAACCAAGGCCTGAGCCAAATGCCAGGTCTTTGAAAGATGACAATCCGTTAAAAGTTTTGCTCTTATCATCAACTTCATCAAAAACGTTCCAAATATTGCCCACATCGCCAAAAATAGCACCGTTAAGCTTTCCAAATATATTAAAACGGAGTTCGGCACTATAGGCCATCTTTAAGTTGGCTTCGTTAAAGTCGTCTACACCACCGCTGCTTCCGGGACCTAAACTATAGGGCTGCCATCCACGGTTGTCGTTAGATCCACCGGCAAAATAGCTTCGTGAAAACGGAATTGATGTTGAGTTGCCATAAGGGACAGCTAATCCGAAAAAAGCACGCATTGCCAGTACTTTTCCTCTTCTTAGATCCCAGTGTTTTATAAAGTCAAGTTCACCTTTTATATATTGTGAATAGGCAACATTAAAGATGGTTCTCTGGCTATCGTTATTATTGGGGTCAACCAGTGTGCCTCCTAATAATGACAGGAATGCCCCCGCAGATTCTACTTTTGTTTTAAAAATATAGAAAGTATTGTCGGTAAGGTTTTCACGGCTGGTTGTGGTAAAGGTATAATTACTGGCAAAAATCAGGTTGTTTTCGGTAAGCCTAACCCTGCGTTCTTCTATGCTGTCTACATTATTCTTGTCGTCCTGAGAAACAGGAATTGTACCGTCCTGAACATCATTAATAAAGTTATCAGTCCCACCACTGGCAATATCAAGATCGCCATTTGCATCAAAATAAGAGTCTGGTACATCAGGATATTCCTGAGCAATGGCATTCAGCCTGTCATAGGATGATTCGTAAACCTTAAAATAGTTTTCAGGATTCAGGTTTCTTACATATTGTACATTGAGAAGGTCAAGCCTCGAAGAATGGTTCTTTCTTGGTGGTGCCCAGTTGTAGCTTAAAACACCGGTAACGTTTTCCTTGTCGAGGCCAATGTTTTTCTGGCTGCTTACCCCAAGGCTAAAAATCGTTGAAGGAATTAAATTCTTAGGGATTATCTTCTCAGTATTGAAAGGGAAAAATATCCTCGGGAATGTAAGTTTCAGGTCAGCACCATATTCAAGGATATTAAAGAATGCGTTATCCTTAATGGCATTGTCATTAGAGTTACCAATATTTCCCCGTGTAGACAGGTCGAGTATTTCTGCACCCCGGAAAACATTCCGCATAGAGACTCCAAGACTTCCTGCAACCCCAATATCCTGGATATTAGAATGCATGAAATCTGCGCTCACATTAAACCTGAACTTTTTCTTTGGGATAAGCTTAATGTTAGCAATAAGCGATTCGCCTTTAGGGTCATTTTTGTCTTCTACATATTCTATAGAAGGCGAGTTGAATACCCTCAGGTTGCTCAGGTAGCGTGAGGTAAGGATTCTTCTGAAATCGGCATAAGTACTGTTTGGTGTAATAAATACCGCATCGGTAAGTGCTTTTGGCCTGTAGTTAAGTTTACCCGTACTATAAATATTGAAATCCTTATAGCTTGTGCTGTCAATAGCCTGGTCTTCGCTGGTTGGATTCTGCGTATAAATATTTACCTGGCTGATCTTATAGAGTTTAAACGGCCTAACAAAGGTTGAGTCGCCCTGCCTAACCGATTCGTTGTCTATAATAAGGTCAACGTTAGCTTTGTAGCCGCCGTTGTTTACCGTGTCAACAACATAGGTAATGTTATTCTGCTGGAAGCGGTAAGCCCCGTGGTTTTTAAAATAAGTTGTGATTCTTTCTCTTTCTGCAGTAAAATTGGCCTCATCATACTGTTCGCCTTTTTTTATGAGCGATTCTTTTTTAATTTTAGTATACAGGCTGTCAAGAGCAGGGGTTTCGATATAAGTTGCCAGTGTGTCAAGAATATATGGCGATCCCGTAATGACATCATAATAGACTTTCGCTCTTTTGTTGGGCAGCGTGTCAATCTTATAGCCAACTTTAGCCCTGAAAAAGCCCTTTTTGTAATAATAGGTAAATAACCTGTTTCTGGATTTTTTTACACGGTTTACATCGACCAATACAGGTGGCTCCCCGGTTTTTTTTAGAAAATTATTTATACCTGAAACAGCAAAAGAGTTGCCAAGGCGTTGTACCTGCTTTTCTGAAAGTACTTTTTTGTATCGCTCATGCCTTCCCGGTTTTCTTTCCAGCCATGCATGGTATGAGGAGTCGGCATCTGGTGTTGCAATGCTGTACATGTGCAGTCTCAGGTGGTAGCCCAGTATGTCCGAGTTTGGATGCTGGTATAGCTGGTCGTTGATTATCTCATCCGTTTTGATTCCGCCATTTACCGTAATTTCGTTTTTCTCAAGCAGGTGCTTACCTTCCGGTACTCTCCTTACAAGAGAACAGGAATATAAAACCCAGCCCGATAAGATAATTAGTGCTATTTTTGTTGTTTTATTTCTCAAGACGGTATAACCAATAGTAATTCAAAAATACATTTTTTATGGTTAGCAAAAACCAAATTAAAACAATAACGGGCTTACAGCAAAAAAAATACAGAAAGCAGCATAAATTGTTTTTTGCCGAAGGCATAAAGGTAGTACAGGAATTACTGAATTCCAATTTTGAATTACACCAAATATTTACCACAAAAGATGTCTTTGATGATGTTCCTCAAAACAAGGTCGAACTTATTACGGAGACGGAACTGAAAAAAATAAGTGCGCTTACCACACCCAACGGCTGCCTTGCGCTTTTTGTGATGCCTGAAGAACAAGCTGTTCCTGATAACGGACTGATCGTTGCGCTGGATGATGTTCGTGATCCGGGCAATCTGGGTACTATCATACGCCTTTGCGACTGGTTTGGCATCAGCCAACTGGTATGTTCGGAAGAATGTGTAGATGTGTATAATCCCAAGGTTGTGCAGGCTACCATGGGCTCGCTTACGAGGGTAAATGTAGTTTATACTGATCTGGAGGCTTATCTTGCCAATACAAAATTACCCGTGTTCGGAACCTTTATGGATGGTGAAAATATTTACGAAGCATCGCTGCCTGGTGAAGGTATCATAATAATGGGTAATGAGGCCAACGGAATTTCTCAGGCTATTGAAAACAAGGCAGGGCACAGGATCGCCATACCACGTTTCGGTAGTTTGCAGCAAACGGAAAGCCTTAATGTAGCCACAGCAGCAGCTATCATTTTAAGCGAATTTAGGCGTAATTTTAGTGGAAAGTAAAGTTGATGAAAATGCCTCTTGTTTTCATCGATTCAATATTGCCTGTGTAAGGACTGTTAGGGTCGTTATCACGTATAAGTTCATCATTTAAACTGAATACACCACGAATAGATGGTGAGAATTTGAAGAACTCAAAGTAAATATCGATACCTGCACCAACTTCATAATAGCTGGTCCATTTGTTCATCCTGAATCGCTGTCCCGTCATGTTATCGTCCTTAACGTTATAGCTGCTCGAAAGGTTAAGTGAACGCGAAAGCCCACCAACAATATAAGGTCTTATATTACCGGTTCTTTTCGAAGAAAATTTCAACAATAAAGGAAAATGAAGATAAGTAGATTTTACTTCCCTCAAACGGTCTGCTTCAGTGCCTTCTACATTATGAAATGTAAGGTCACGTTGGGTGTAGTATAATCCCGGTTCAAAACGTAGGTCGAGGTATTCGAATAATCTTAGGTTTCCTACAAGCCCCACATTGAAACCTGTTGTTTTTTTTACTTCGATGTCAACTCCCGGATCTTCTTTGTAGTCAATTTTAAAATCATAGCTGTTAAAGCCAAGAAAATATCCCCAGTGAACCCTTTGTTTGTCAAAGTTCTCAAGGTTAACGATAGGGTCTTTGCTGAATACCTGTGTGCCAAACTGCGCATGTGTGCACAGGCCTGTAAATAGCAGTATATATAGAAACAGTTTCTTCATCTTATTGTTTTGAAGCAGAGTAAATTGTTGCCACTCCAAAAGTCTGCGGCATATTCTTAACCTCTATAAACCCAATTTTACGTAAAATATTGTTCAGTGCCTCACCATGAGGGAAAACAGATGCCGATTCGCTTAGGTAAGCATACGCCGAACGGTCTTTAGAGAACAGCCTGCCTATTAAGGGTAGCAGGTTTTTGCTATAAAAATTATAACCTTGTTTGAATGGGAATTTTGTTGGTACCGAAGTTTCCAATATCACAAAAATACCATTTGGCTTCAGTACGCGTAAAATTTCGGCAAGGCCTTTTTCAAGGGTCTCGAAGTTACGGACACCAAAAGCTACAGTGATAGCGTCAAAGTAATTGTCTTCAAACGGAAGGTTTTCGCTATCGCCATACACCAGCTTAATTTTGCTGTCAAGCCCTTTTTCGGCAACTTTCTTACGGCCCACTTCCATCATGCCTTCAGAAATATCTGCACCAATGATCTCGGTAGCCGATGTCTGTGCCATAAGTATGGCAAGGTCTCCGGTTCCGGTAGCGATATCAAGAATGGTCTTCGGGTTCTTGTCGGCAACAAGCTTAAGTACTTTTTTACGCCATTTAACGTCTATCCCAAAAGAAATTACGCGGTTAAGGCCGTCATAATTACCGGAAATAGTGTCAAACATCTGGGCGACCTGCTCTTTTTTACCCAGGCCGGAATCTTTATAGGGGGTTACGTTTTGCGACATTACTTTTATTTACGCAGCAAAGATAGAAATAGTTTTGTTAATAGGGAGTTAGAATAATCTATGTTTTAAAAAGAGTACTATTCTATCTCCATCCTGTACATATCAATACCCTCTGCCCAGTAATCTTTTACAATTTCTTTCAGTTCAAAGCCAAACTTCTCGTAGAATTTGTAAACCAACTGTGAGGTGCGAACGGATATATTCTCAATGCTATCAATGGTTTTAATAACATAAAGCCTGTGTTGTGTAAGCTGTCGCCCTACGCCTTTGCCTTGGTAATCAGGGTGGATGATATCCCATGATAAAGCAGCGTTCTTCCCATTATTCGTAATGTTGATACCTCCACTGCCAATAATGTTTCCGTTGTCTTCTATTACAAAATAACGGTCTATGTGGTTGGCAAAATAATCCCTTAAATCTGCTTCTTCTTCCGGTGCGAAATATTCAGGCGTGTTTAGCCTGAGCAATTCAATAATGCTCTCGTTGTCGGCAGGAGTGTAAGGGCGGATGGTCATTTTCTAACTCCTTATAAAAATCTGAAAAGCCATATCATACTTATGTTTCTCGTCTTTTGGGTGGAAAACCTGATTGATCAGTTCCCATTTTTTACGATCTATGGCAGGAAAGAAAGCGTCGGCACCATCAAAGGCAGCATGCACGCGGGTCAGGTCGAGCTTGTCGGCAAGGTCAATACTCTGGTTGTAAATTTCGCCTCCGCCAATAACAAAAACTTCCTCATCCTGTGGGCAGGCTTTTAAGGCTTCCTCAAGGCTTCCAACAACGATGCATCCTTCAGGAGCTTTATAGTCGGCCTGGCGGGTAATGATTACCGAAGTTCGGTTGGGCAGGGCAGAAGGGAAGCTTTCAAAAGTTTTTCGTCCCATAATTATATAATGTCCTGAAGTACGTGCTTTAAAGTGTTTAAAATCGTCCGGCAGGTGCCACATCATTTTGTTGTCTTTGCCTAAGGCATTATTCTCGGCTATGGCGGCAATAAGGGTAATCGTCATTATAATTGTGAAGTTGTAGTGTTGTCGTTTTCAAGTTTTTTTTCAAGTTGGCCAATGCGGCGCTCCTGGCGGGCTATCAGTTTGGTTATTTGGTCCTGCTCCCATTTTTTGTTGATGAAGCTTTCGGTGACAAATACCTTTATAAAGTGCATGATAAAGATAAAAGCCCATGCGGTTATTGCCCAAAGATACCAGTCGTCCTGAGGGTCTACGTCAAGCCATTTATTGATGATGTAAAAGAAAAAGCTGCATACAAAAAACAATATAAAATGAAAGTAAACGCGTTTTTTTTGCTTTACCCTCTTTCGAGCATATTCATAGAGTTCCTGTTGGTTTGGTTCCATTTCTCAGATTTTGGTAAAATAAAGATAGGAAAAAAATAAGTAGAATTATTGGGTTTTATAAGCTAACGGTTACCGGTAATGCATATTTCGTTCTTACGGGTATATCCATATAATTACCGGGAGTGAAATCAGGTAATTTATTGAGGATGTATTTTAGTTCATATATTGCTTTTTCGTTGTGTGGTACAGAGTTAATCTCATCTAGTTTTACAGAGCCGTCCCTTTCAATGATAAATGTGGCAATCAGCTGTATCGTACCCTCATAGTCGTCTATTTTTTCGACTCTGAATTTGCTCACAATAATTTTTCTGATCTTTGCAGAAGTGCATTTTAGCGCTATTTCGCGATTTTCATTTTCGCAGCCTTTGCATGCGGGAATAACTCCAAGGGGCATTAATTCCTGCTCAATGTTTTCTTCTTTCAGCTGTTCCTTAGAAGCCGGGGTATACTTATTTAGGTTATGGTCATAAATAAAAGTATAATCGTACAGATGTACACTTCTTCTTTCTGTAAAACTCTTGTCTTTTGGTATAAAAGGAGTAAGGTGGATGATGTAGTTGTATACGGCATCATGAACCAATTTATTATCGCATTTTATCTTAAGGGTTTCAGGAGTAACATTGCCGTCAATATCTGATATAAAAGCGATGTAAATATTAAAATAATTGGTGCTGAGTGTTTTTTTAAGATCAGCAGTTATGTTTTCTGTGAGCAGTTTACTGATCTCTTGTTTTACTTTTTCATTTCCGCACTGACCACGTTTTTCAACGTTTGCGCATTCCGGGAATATAGCGTTGCTAATAATCTCAGACTGGGCGTGGATGTCAAACTGCAGCAATAACAAAAAAGCAGCTACTATAAATATTTTCTTCATTGATTGGCGTGTTTAGCCTTATACCGCCACAGCGCCTTTAATGTGTGGGTGCGGGTCATAGTTCTCTAAAGTGAAATCTTCAAATTTAAAATCGAAGATGTTTTTCACTTCAGGATTAAGTTTCATGGTGGGAAGCGGCTTTGGTTCACGGCTTAATTGCAGTTCCAGCTGTTCCATGTGGTTGTTGTAGATATGGGCATCACCAAAGGTATGAATGAAATCTCCCGGTTGCAGTCCTGCTACCTGTGCGATCATCATCGTTAGCAATGCATACGAAGCAATATTGAAAGGTACACCTAAAAAGATGTCGGCACTACGCTGGTACAGCTGACATGATAGTTTTCCTTCGGCTACATAAAACTGAAAGAAAGCATGGCAGGGTGGAAGCGCCACTTTACCGTTGGCAACATTCTCCGAAAAAGATTTAGAAGTATCCGGCAGTACGCTTGGGTTCCATGCCGATATCAGCATTCTGCGGCTGTTAGGGTTTGTTTTCAGGGTTTCGATAAGCTCAGTGATCTGGTCAATTTCTTTGTCATCCCAGTTACGCCACTGGTGACCATATACCGGACCCAGGTTACCGTCTTCGTCAGCCCATTCGTCCCAAATCTTTACGCCGTTATCATTAAGGTAGCCAATGTTTGTATTACCCTGCAAAAACCAAAGCAGTTCATATATTATCGATTTAAGGTGCAGTTTTTTTGTTGTGACCATAGGGAATCCTTCGCTAAGGTCAAAACGCATCTGGTAACCAAAAACACTTTTAGTTCCTGTACCTGTACGGTCACCCTTTTGTACCCCGTTCGTCAGAACGTGCGTTACTAAATCGTGATACTGCTTCATTTTCGTTAATTTCTTCTAAAGTTATATAAAAATCGCCTGTAGTTGTGGTCATGTATTTAAAAGACACAAAATTCAATATAAAAGTATGTATCTTTTTATCAAGTTCCTTGTTGTCTGAAAATATTACAATTTTTACCTGGTCGGTGTCAATGTTGTTGAAAGTGAATGCTCTTTTGAATCCTATTTCTTCAAATCCATTGGCGAATTCATTTTCTACAGCAGTAAGTTTTGTTCTGTTGTTTGACTTGTCGAATGCAAATGCTAATGGCATAAACAAGTATTTGTTCGTGCTCATGTGTTTATCCGGTAGGCTATGTATTGTGACTTTGTAATTTTTACCAGGAACTACATCTGCAAAGAACTCCTTATAATTGCTTATGATTTTAGTTTGGTGCAGTTGGTAAACCATGACCGAATCTTCTGCCGAAAGTCTAAACTTGTATTTTTTTGACAATTCAAGCGTGTTTTCTGCTGTTTTTTCACCAATTTTTGTGTATGGCTTTGCATTACGGCCAGTTAGTTGGTGGTATTCAGCATTTGGATAAACCTTTCTTGAGCAACCAGTAATTGTGAAAATAATAAAAAGAACGATTGTAAACGGTATTGTATTTCTCAGCTTCATTTGATTAACTCTCTCTCTTCGATATTTCATCGCGGATCTTTGCCGCTTTTTCATAGTCTTCATTCTGAACCGCACCTTCAAGCATCTCGTGAAGTTCCTGCAGGTTGTAGGCTGAATAACCTTCTCCCGATACTGTTTCTGTACCAAATGTCTGTGGTTCTGAAAGGATATCTTCAGGCTCGTTGATGTTGCCTTCTGCATCCGGTTCAGGATTTATCTTCAGGAAAATACCGGCTTTGTCGAGTATGTTCTTGTAGGTAAATATTGGTGCGTTGAAACGCAATGCCAAAGCAATTGCATCAGAAGTCCTTGCATCGATAATCTCTTCGATACGGTCTCTTTCGCAGATGATGCTCGAAAAGAAAACGCCATCTACAAGTTTATGTATGATTACCTGCTTGACAACAATGTCAAACCTGTCTGCAAAATTCTTGAATAAATCGTGGGTGAGGGGCCTTGGAGGCTTGATCTCTTTTTCTAAGGCAATAGCTATAGACTGGGCTTCAAAAGCACCAATGACTATAGGTAATTTGCGTTCTCCATCCACTTCATTAAGGATAAGCGCATACGCCCCGTTTTGGGTTTGGCTGTATGAGATTCCTTTTATAGTAAGTTTTACTAAGCTCATAATTGGTCTTCCTGTATAGAAAAAGGGCTATCGGGCAAAGATAAAACTATCGTTAGCCTGATAGCCCTTTTGTGGGCACAATTTATAATAAAATTATGAGTTTTGAGCCTTGAAAGCTTTAATTTTTTCAGTCAACTTAGGAACAATATCGAAAGCATCACCTACTACACCATAATCTGCTACTTTAAAGAAAGGAGCATCAGCGTCAGAGTTAATAACTACTTTTACCTTAGATGAGTTGATACCTGCGATGTGCTGGATAGCACCAGAAATACCTACTGCTATATAAAGATTAGAAGCTACTGGCTTACCTGTTTGTCCTACGTGTTCGCTATGAGGTCTCCATCCAAGGTCAGATACCGGCTTAGAACAAGCTGTGGCAGCGCCAAGAGCAGCAGCAAGATCTTCGATCATGTACCAGTTCTCAGGGCCTTTAAGTCCGCGTCCGCCTGATACTACGATCTCGGCATCAGCAATAGTTACTTTTCCTGTTACTTTTTCTGATGATTCTACTTTTACAGAGAAAT
This sequence comes from Flavobacterium hauense, assembly GCF_054457175.1. Classification (NCBI taxonomy): domain Bacteria; kingdom Pseudomonadati; phylum Bacteroidota; class Flavobacteriia; order Flavobacteriales; family Flavobacteriaceae; genus Flavobacterium; species Flavobacterium hauense. The sequence continues at coordinate 181,512 of NZ_JBTKVX010000006.1, read as the reverse complement.
CAGCATCGTTAAGAGAAGGAGAGAATTCTTCTTCAGTAGCGCTTGCAGCATTTTCGAATACTCCATAAGAGTTTTTGCCTATAGTAAGTACTTTAATATCTGTAGTGATCTCTGTTATGTTGAATGCTTTGTTAGAAAAAGCATTTCTTTTTACCTGGAAAGGAGAAAGGCTAACCGGCTGCGCAACTACGTTTGATGCATAACCTGCCTCAAGTGCCACAGCTACTAGCGGAGCAATGTAAAGGCTGTCGGTTGTAGAGTTGAACAATACGATCTTAGCGTTTTCTTTCTGAGCTGCCTGTTTGATAGCATCTGCATAAGCTTTAGCGCTGAAAGCAGAAAGCTTGTCAGATTTTACATTAAGCACTTTGTCTACGCCATATTTACCAAGTTCTGCAGTGTTATCGGCATTAATGGTAAGGGCGGTAACTGTTGTTCCTGTTTCACCTGCAATTTTCTTAGCGTATGAAGCAAGCTCTAAAGCTGTTTTTTTGAATTTGCCTTCAGCAAACTCAGCATATATTAATATTGACATGATTCTTTCAATTTTAAAATTTACTAATGTAACAATGTATCAATTTGTAAGCCTGTAATTGGTAGATTAAAGAATTGATTAATTGCTACATTAAACAATTGTTACATTAAATTACTTTAGCTTCGTTGTGTAAAAGGTTTACAAGCTCGTCAAGGTTGTCAGGGCTTATAAGCTTAACAGCCGATTTTGGAGCAGGTTTCTCAAATTTCACTGCTTTAGTGTTATTGTTTGCTGCAACAGGCTCAAGTACTGTAAGTACTTTTTGCCTTGCCATCATAATACCACGCATGTTAGGGATCCTAAGGTCTTTTTCTTCAACAAGTCCTTTTTGTCCGCCTATTACTAAAGGTAGTTTTGCGCTAAGTGTTTCTTTACCGCCATCAATTTCCCTTACTGCTTTAGCATCGCTGCCAGTAACATCAAGGCTGATGCATGAGTTAACGAAATCGAAACCAAGAAGGCCTGCAAGCATTCCCGGAACCATTCCTCCATTATAATCCAATGATTCTTTACCTGCGATTACAAGATCAAAACCACCGTTCTTAACTACTTCGGCAAGTTGTTTTGCAACAAAAAAGCCATCTGTAGGATTTGCATTAACGCGAATCGCTTCGTCAGCACCTATAGCAAGTGCTTTTCTAAGTGTAGCTTCGGCATCAGGACCGCCTACATTTACAACTGTAACGTTTGCTCCGGCCTGTTCTTTAAACATTACTGCTCTTGTTAAACCGAATTCGTCGTTAGGGTTGATTACAAACTGAACGCCATTAGTATCAAACTCGCTGTCGCCGTTTGCAAAGTTAATTTTTGCTGTGGTATCAGGCACGTGGCTGATGCAGACTAATATTTTCATTTTTATAAAGTTATAAAGTTGAGGTTTTTCCGTTACGAAAATAATAAATTTCTGCAAATAAAAAACTATGCACGCATAATAAATGTAATTTTTTTAAAAATTATCAGGATTAAATTTATTAATCATAAAAATTAAGCTATAAAACATTGATTATTGCGAATAGTTGATGTTTTGTGAACAAGTTGCTAACATTATATTTATTTAAAGATATAAGGGCATTAAATAATTTTAAATCTTTATTTTTGCCATTCATTTAATACGAATAAGAAGTTACATGAGAACGATACAGTTTAGAGAAGCTATTTGCGAAGCGATGAGCGAAGAAATGCGCCGCGACGAGTCTATATATTTAATGGGTGAAGAAGTTGCCGAATATAACGGTGCTTACAAAGCGTCAAAAGGAATGCTTGATGAGTTTGGTCCTAAGAGGGTAATTGATACTCCAATTGCCGAGCTTGGTTTTGCAGGTATCGCAGTAGGTAGTGCAATGAACGGTAACAGGCCAATTGTTGAATTCATGACATTTAACTTTGCGCTTGTTGGTATCGACCAGATCATTAACAACGCAGCTAAGATGCGTCAGATGTCAGGCGGACAGTTTACTATGCCAATGGTATTCCGTGGTCCATCAGGTTCTGCAGGTCAGCTTGCAGCAACACACTCACAGGCTTTTGAGAACTGGTATGCAAATACACCGGGTCTTAAAGTTGTTGTTCCTTCAAATCCTTATGATGCGAAAGGACTTCTAAAATCGGCAATCCGTGATAATGATCCCGTTATCTTCATGGAGTCTGAACAGATGTACGGAGACAAAGGTGAAGTGCCTGAAGGAGAATACACAATTCCGTTAGGTGTTGCAGATGTTAAACGTGAGGGTAAAGATGTTACTATCGTATCTTGGGGTAAAATCTTAAAAGAAGCTTTCATTGCTGCCGACGAACTTGCAAAAGAAGGGATCAGCTGTGAGATTGTTGATTTAAGAACTATCCGTCCGATGGATCATGATGCTATCATTACATCGGTTAAAAAAACAAACAGACTTGTTATTCTTGAAGAGGCACATCCTTTTGCAAGTGTTTCGTCTGAAATAACTTACATTGTTCAAGAGAGAGCTTTTGATTATCTTGATGCTCCGATTCAAAGAATAACTACAGCAGATGTACCGGCTCCTTTCTCGCCAGTGCTTCTAAAAGAATGGCTTCCTAACGCGGGAGATGTTGTAAAAGCTGTGAAGAAAGTTATGTACAAATAACAAAATAAACACCTATATTTGAAACTTCATCATACTATTTGATGAAGTTTTTTGTTTTATAGCATATCATGATTAAAAAATTACAATTTCTTTTTTGCTTTTTCCTGCTGCTTTCCGGTTCGTTATTAGCGCAGACTAAAGTGAGCGGCCTGGTGGTTGATGAAACCAATGGCCCCGTTCCTTATGCGAATGTCTTTTTTAAAGGTACAAGTGAGGGTGTAATAACGGATGAAAACGGAAAGTTTTATCTGGAGTCCAAAAACAATTATACTGATATTGTTGTTTCGTTCGTAGGTTTTGCGCCTAAAGAAGTTAACCTTGCCAAACAGGTGACTTATGGGCTTACGGTAAAATTAAATGAGGCAAATGAGCTTAAAGAGATCGTGCTGTACTCAGGAAAGACATCCAAGAAGAATAATCCTGCTATAGATATATTGCGAAAAATATGGGAACGCCGACGTAAAAATGGACTCAGGATGTTTAAGCAGTATGAGTATGATAAATATGAAAAGGTAGAATTTGACATGAATAGCATTGACAGTGCATTCATGAAAGGAAAGCTTTTTAGGGGTATGGAGTTTATCTTTAACCATGTCGATACATCCAGCGTGACAGGGAAGACCTATCTGCCGGTTTTTATAAACGAGGCGTTAAGTAATGTATATGGAGATAATGTTGCTAACAGAAAAAAAGAAATCAAGAGGGCTAATAAAACCTCAGGATTTACTGATAACCAACAGATCATTGCCTTTGTAAAAGATTTGTATGCGGACTATGATATCTATGATAATTACCTGAAATTTTTTGATAAGGATTTTGTGAGCCCGCTTTCAAGGACAGGTATAAACGTATACAATTACGTGCTGGCTGATAGTAGTTTTATAGAGAAAAAGTGGTGCTATAATATAGTGTTTTATCCAAGGCGTAAGGGCGAGCTTACTTTTAAAGGTAATTTTTGGGTAAACGATACCACTTTTGCTATCAAAAAAATTGCGATGTCGGCGAGTAAAGCAGCTAACATCAACTGGGTAAAGGATATTTATATAGAACAGGAATTCGATGTATTAAACGATTCAGTATTCCTGCTGAAACGTGACCACATGATGTCTGATTTTGCGATAAGCAAAAAAGAAGAGTCTAAAGGGGTTTACGGTAAAAGGACTACGCTTTTCAGGGATTATGTATTTGATAAAAAAAAGCCGGGAGAGTTTTATAAGGCTGACGTGAATAGTAATGATGAGGCCATATATAAAAAGAGTGATGAGTACTGGGAAGAGAACCGTTTTGAGTCGCTGAACAAGGATGAAAAGGGTATTTATAAAATGCTGGACACGCTCCAGACAGTCCCGAAATTTAAACGACTCTATAGCCTGGTTGCGACATTAGGCAGTGGTTATTATCAAATGGGTCATTTTGACTATGGCCCTATTTTCTCCAGTTTTGGCTATAATGATGTTGAAGGTATACGCTTGCGTACCGGTGGGCGAACCTACTTTGGGCAAAACGATCCGTGGAGGGTCGAGGGGTATGTGGCCTATGGATTTAAAGATAATAAATTCAAGTATGGGACATCCGGCAAATGGATGGTGAATAAAGACCAGCGTATAATACTTGCAGCAGGTAATAGGCGCGATGTTGAGCAGATAGGGGTGAGCCTTACTGCTACAAGCGATGTACTGGGCAGGAGTTTTGCATCATCATCACTTTTTGCCAGTGGAGATAACAGTAAGCTTACCAATGTGAATTTTACCACTTTCTCGGCAGAGATAGAACCTCTGAAGAATTTGGTGATAAGGGGTAGCTTTAATTATAGGACACTCGAATCGGCTTCGCCTACTTTTAGGATGGACTATTTCTTAGACCCTAATGATCATACAAAAGGTACTAAAGGCTCACTAAAACAATATGAATTTGGCGCTCTCATAGATTACACTCCGGGAAGAAGGACCATTGGCTATGGTGTAGAGCGTACGGATGTTGATCTTAATTATGCCAGGATTTACCTGAATTTCTCACAAGGACTTAAAGGTGTGATCGATAGTGATTTCGAATACAAAAAACTACAATTCTACTATCGTCAACCGGTGCTTGTAGGTGGTTTTGGAAGACTGTTTGCAACGCTGGAGGCCGGGAAGATATTTGGTGAAGTCCCACTTGGGCTTATGGGTATTGTACCGGGTAACCAGTCTTATTTTATTATTGAGAATACGTATAACCTTTTAGACTATTATGAATTTGTTGCCGATGAGTATGCGTCGCTACACTTTGAGCATAACTTTAACGGGAGACTTTTTTCAAGGATTCCGGGACTGAGAAGCCTGAATTTAAGGGAGATTGTAGGTATAAAAGGAATTTACGGAACAGTTTCGCAAGGCAACAGAGATCTTAATGCTTCGAGTATCATTTATCGTGCGCCTGAAAATTTATATTGGGAGTACCATGCCGGTATAGGTAACATATTTAAGGTATTCAGGATAGATTTCGCATGGAGAGGCAGCTATCTTGATGTTCCCGGAGCTAATAAATTTGCTGTAAAAGGAGTGTTTGGATTCCATTTTTAAACTCTTTAGTAGTTCTTATTTATCCTGCTAAGCGCGGTTCCTGCGTTGAAAAATGATGTTTCAGGAAATAACAGTTTTTTTATTTTAAATAAATATGGATACTACTATTCCGTTGCTCATAGAGAAGGACAATATATTCTCAACTATCATCGATAAATATGGACTGCCTCAGTTTATAATGAGGTCGCCGGGATTTGAGAGTTTGTCTAAAACCATACTGGAACAACAGGTTTCTCTTGATTCTGCAAAGGCATCATTCAATAAGCTTAAAACACTGATCGTAGATTTTACTCCTGAAAACTGTATTGAGGTGTCAGAGCAGGAATTCCGTGAATGTGGGATAAGTCGACAGAAAACTGCCTATTTGAGAGGCTTGGCCGAAGCTGTAATTGACAAACGTATCGATATTGAGGGTTTGGCACAGAAACACCCTGACGAGGTAAGAAGGGAGCTGATTCAGTTAAAAGGTATTGGAAACTGGACGGTGGATGTCTATCTGATGTTTAGCCTGCAATCTCCTGATATATTGCCCCTGGGCGATATTGGCATACTTTCAGCGATTAGAGATTTGTGGGGACTTACGGATATGAATGAGGTAATTGCACATACCGAACACTGGAAACCCTATCGTACTACTGCTGCATTTTTCTTATGGCATTATTATCTTGAAAAGAGAGGACGGAAATTTCCGCATTAAATTTTTGTAAACTCCTTGTTTTTACTGTCTTTTTTAATAGGGTAAAGCTTTGCATAACAGTATTTTTATAGTACTTTTGCACCCGCTTAAATACCAATATAAAGATTTAGTAAAGATGACAGCAGCAAGATTAAAGACGTTCGACGTGCTTATAGAAATCCCAAAAGGGAGCAGGAACAAATATGAATATGATTTTCAATTAAAGAAAATACGTTATGACAGAATGTTATTCTCGTCTATGATGTATCCTGCTGATTATGGTTTTATTCCTGAAACATTAGCTCTTGACGGCGATCCGCTAGATGTATTGGTACTGGTTACCGAGCCTACTTTCCCGGGTTGTGTGATGGAAGTGAAACCGATTGGTGTATTCCACATGGCAGATGAGAAAGGTCCGGATGAGAAAATTATCTGTGTACCGGTATCTGACCCAATATGGAACAAACTGAGCGACCTTAGCGAAATAAATCCTCACTTAGTAAAGGAAATCGAACACTTCTTCCAGGTTTATAAAGACCTTGAAAACAAGAAAGTTGATGTAGGTGGATGGGGCGATGCTTCTGAAGCACGTGAAATCATTGATCTTTGTGTAGATCGTTTTGAAGCTATCGAAAACAAACCGGAAGAGTTGTTCAGCATCAGATAAGAACTACCTGTAATATATTATCAAAAAAAGCAATATTCTGTTAAAGGATGTTGCTTTTTTTAGTTTGGTTTTTGTTACATTTACAATATTAACAACAAACCAAAACTTTATTTATGGATTCAATAATGATTTACGTGCCCATCATTATGGCCGTGCTGGGATTGCTTTTTATGGCAGCCAAGAGGTCATGGGTTTTAAAACAGGATGCCGGAGATGGAAAGATGAAAGAAATTTCAGATTACATCTATGAAGGTGCTCTGGCCTTCCTGAAAGCTGAATACAGGTTACTTACATTTTTTGTTATTATAGCGAGTGTGGCACTCGCGGGCATAACATTCCTGCCGGGAGCAAAAACGCACCTGCTTATTGTTATCGCTTTTATCTTTGGAGCTATATTCTCTGCACTTGCGGGAAATATGGGGATGAAGATAGCCACTAAAACCAATGTGCGTACTACACAGGCAGCACGCACCAGCCTGCCACAGGCACTAAAGGTGTCTTTTAGCGGAGGAACAGTAATGGGACTTGGTGTTGCCGGTTTGGCCGTTTTAGGGCTTACCGGTTTTTTTATATTTTTTTTCCACTATTTCATGAATGGTGTATGGACAAGTTCTGCTGATATGACCATGGTATTGGAAACTCTTGCCGGTTTTTCACTGGGTGCTGAATCTATTGCATTGTTCGCCCGTGTAGGCGGTGGTATTTATACCAAAGCTGCCGATGTGGGTGCCGACCTTGTAGGTAAGGTAGAAGCGGGTATCCCTGAAGATGATCCACGTAACCCTGCTACAATTGCCGATAACGTAGGCGATAACGTAGGTGACGTTGCCGGTATGGGTGCCGACCTTTTTGGGTCGTATGTGGCAACTGTGCTTGCAGCTATGGTATTAGGTAACTATGTACTTAGAGATATACTTGTTGCCAATCCTTCGTTTACGGATGCTTTTGGAGGTATAGGGCCAATACTACTGCCAATGGCTATTGCCGGTTTTGGTATACTATTCTCTATAATTGGAACTACACTGGTTAAGATAAAAGATAATAATGCGAAAGAAGCGCAGGTACAGGGTGCCCTTAACGTAGGTAACTGGGTATCTATAGTGCTGGTAGCTGTTTCATGCTACTTTCTGGTAAAATATATGCTTCCCGATACCATGACTATGGAGTTTTATGGAGAAGGAGCAAAAGAAATATCATCATTAAGGGTATTTGGTGCCTGTATCGTAGGATTGTTCGTTGGCGGTGTTATTTCATCGGTTACGGAATATTATACAGGGCTTGGTAAAAAACCTATCCTTGCTATTGTACAAAAATCAAGCACAGGTGCCGGAACAAATATTATTGCGGGCCTTGCTACAGGTATGATCTCTACATTCCCAACTGTACTGCTGTTTGCGGGTGCCATTTGGGGTTCTTATGCTCTTGCAGGCTTTTATGGTGTAGCCTTGGCTGCATCGGCTATGATGGCTACAACTGCAATGCAGCTGGCTATTGATGCATTTGGGCCAATATCGGATAACGCAGGTGGTATCGCCGAGATGAGCGAACTGCCGAAAGAGGTGCGTACACGTACCGATATTTTAGACTCGGTTGGTAATACTACCGCAGCAACAGGAAAAGGTTTTGCAATTGCCTCTGCTGCGCTTACATCACTGGCTTTATTTGCAGCTTATGTAACCTTTACGGGTATAGACGGTATCAATATATTTAAAGCCCCTGTATTGGCAATGCTTTTCGTTGGAGGTATGGTTCCTGTGGTGTTCTCGGCATTAGCGATGAACTCTGTAGGTAAAGCGGCAATGGATATGGTATATGAGGTAAGAAGGCAGTTCCGTGAGATACCGGGAATTATGGAAGGTACAGGCAAACCTGAATATGGTAAATGCGTTGAAATCTCGACTAAAGCTGCCTTAAGGGAAATGATGCTGCCGGGAATACTTACTATTGGTTTCCCAATTGCGATAGCCTTATTAGGTATGCTAATATATCCTGACAACAATCAGCTTGTAGCTGAAATGCTGGGAGGCTATATGGCCGGTGTAACAGTATCGGGTGTCCTTTGGGCTGTGTTCCAGAATAACGCCGGAGGTGCATGGGACAATGCGAAGAAATCTTTTGAAGCCGGTGTAATGATCAACGGTGAAATGACCTATAAAGGCTCTGATGCTCACAAAGCGGCTGTAACAGGCGATACCGTAGGGGATCCGTTTAAAGATACATCCGGTCCATCTATGAACATTCTTATTAAGCTTACTTGTCTTATTGGGCTTGTAATTGCTCCGATATTGGGTAGCCATACCGAGGGTGCCGAAATTACAAATATTCAGTCGGCAACGGTTATAGAGCAGCCGGTCCTGACAGGGCAGGAGTCTGAAACAGAGATATCTATTGATCGTCAGAAGAATTCCGATGGAAAAGTAACTGCTACTGTAACCATTTCTACTAAAACCAGCAGCGAAGAGGTGAAAACGGATCAAAAAACTTTTGAAGGTTCCGAGGAAGAAGTAAATGCTCAAATCGAGGCACTGAAAAAGAAGTAATATATATTCTATACTATAATGAAAAGAGGTTGTCTAAATTTTAGACAACCTCTTTCTGTTTTGATATAAACTAAAATTTGACTCTGGTTTTAGTAGATGTAGCACTGCTGCGTCTGTACAATAAAAGCGTAAGTGAAATTCGTGAATTGTATTTTTATAAAAATAATCCGTTCAGTTCGGCATTGATCTTATTGATTATTTCTCCAAGGTCTTCAGGACTGTCTACAAAATTATTTTTGTCCACATCGATGATAAGGAGCTTACCTTTATCGTAATTCTGAATCCATGCTTCATAGCGTTCATTCAGTCGGCTAAGGTATTCGATAGAAATAGTATTCTCGTAATCACGTCCCCTCTTATGGATCTGTTTTACCAGATTAGGGATAGAACTGCGCAGGTAGATAAGCAGGTCCGGTGGGCCTACAAAGCTTTCCATCATGTCAAACAGTGCCTTATAGTTATTATAGTCACGGTTTGCCATCAGACCCATGGCATGAAGATTCGGTGCGAAAATATGAGAATCTTCATAAATGGTCCTGTCTTGTATAGTATTCTTTCCGCTTTGACGAATCTGCATCACCTGGCTGAATCGGGTGTTAAGGAAATATACCTGAAGGTTGAACGACCAACGTTCCATCTGGTGGTAAAAATCGTCAAGATAAGGGTTATCTACTACGTCTTCATAATGAGGTTCCCATTTAAAATGTTTGGATAACAAACCTGTAAGGGTTGTTTTTCCGGCACCTATGTTTCCTGCTACGGCTATATGCATTATTTGGGTAATGTTATTTTATATGTGTTGATTTCAGAGTCTGTAAAAATAGTTAAAATTTGGGCTGCGTAATGAAAATTACGGAAGCTTTTTTCGGCTATTGCAATTGGCGTTTGGGTTTGTTTTTCAAGGTTGTAGAAATACAGGTTGCTGTCTTTTTGCAGTATAAGCTCGTTGGTTGACAGTATCTGCACTTTATCATAGTCGGGTACAGAACCAAGTGTGCCTACCTTGCCAAAGATATTTACCATAAAACACTTGTGGGCGCTATCAATCCAATAAAAATAATTGTAATCGTTCTGGTAATATTTTATGCTGCCGCTGAATGGCGGGGTGATTGTTTTAAAATTTCCCTGTGCTAAATCATACAGCCCCAGCTGCTGGGTGGTCATGTCATAGAGCCAGAGTTTGTTTTGTGAGGCCAGGCCTGCGGCTTCGGCAATGAGGGGCTGGGGCAGGTCGGAGAAGTTAATTCGCGATGTTTCGTTTAACTGGTTGTCAAGTAATATTACACTGTTAAACTTCTTGTAAAACAGTACTATCTGTAACGGATTCTGGATGTCGGCCCTGTATATTTCGCCCAGAGACACGCTTCGGTACTTAAAAGTTTTTCCTTCTTTCTGTTTTTGTAATTCATTGTCAACAATAATGTATTCCCATCCAAAGCCATCCATGCCAACAAATTGCTGTTTTACGGATTTTGCATTGGATAGAAGTCTTACAGGTATACTGCCTGTATCCTGGGCATTCATGGTTATTGCTAAAAGCAGAAAGAAGATAACAGCTATTTTTTTCATTAGTCGAAATGTACAAAAATTAGCTAAAATGGCAATTGTTTATCGCGTTAACATTCGTTAACATTAAATAAAACTCGATAACAGCTATTGCTGAATCATACTGCTACTTTAGCCCTGTTAAATAATTTAAAAAACTAAAGTATGAACAAAGTACTATTAACATCGGCACTGCTACTATGTGCAGTCGTAGGAGCCCTGGCGCAGGAATTCAGAGGCCTTGCCATTTATGAATCACAAATCACCCTTCCTAAAGGTGAAGCAGGGCTGGAGGTTGCAGATGCGGATCCCGAGATGGACAAACTTCTGCAGGAAGCATTGGCAGGAGCTCTGCATAGTAGCTATACGCTGAATTTTGATAAAACCACATCGGTATATGAACAGGAAGTGAAAATCAATCCAAAAGATCAGATCACAGCTGTAACTGTCAGCGTTGGAGAAAGCGGTGGGATTGAATACAAAAACATTAAGGAAAAGAAAACGGTAATTGAAACCATACTTTTTGATAAAGAATTCCTGATAGTTGACAATCTTGAGAATTTTGACTGGAAACTGGAAAAGGAAACAAAGAAAATAGGCAGCTATACCTGTTATAAAGCAATCGCTATAAGAAAAAATACGGCAGAACCTGAAATGAAAGATAATGACAAAACGGTTTTCCTTACAGGTTCTAAGGACGAGCAGAAGATAACCGCATGGTATGCTCCTGAAATTCCTGTTGGGAACGGGCCGGCCGGTTATTGGGGATTACCGGGGCTAATTCTGGAAGTGAACGATGGAATGACATCATTGTTGTGTTCTAAACTGGTGTTGAGCCCAAAAGAAAGGAAAGTGATAAAAGCTCCTAAGAAAGGGAAAAAGGTAACGCGTGCTGAATACATTAAAATAGAGGAAGAAAAAGCCAAAGAGCTGGAGCAGATGGGAGATGGCGGAACCATCATGATTATGGGAGGCTAATAACTTTAAAAAAATACTACAATTTGCGGTAACAAAAGGGCGTCGAAATAGTCTTACTCTTAAAGACATATCATATCATGAAAAAAATAACATTTTCCTTTTTTATAGCAGTAATCTCAACACTTACAATACAGGCCCAGAATTTTCAGGGAATGGCAGTTTATGAGTCTAAAACCAGCCTTGGTGATAAAATGCCAAAGTTAGATAGTAAAGAAATCACGCCGGAGATGCAGAAGATGATCGAAGACAGGATGAAAGCAATGTTTGAAAAGACATTTGTTCTGAATTTTGACAAAACTGCATCGATCTATGCCGAAGAAGAAAAGCTTGATGCCGGCGATGAGATGAGCAGGGGTTTTAAAATGATGGGCTCGATGATGGGCGGCGGTGGAAAACAGTACAAGAATATCAAAGATAAAACGATACTCCAGGAGAAAGATATCTTCGGAAAGGAGTTCCTCGTTACCGATACGCTTGCGCAGATAAAATGGAAAATGGAAACCGAAACAAAAAAGATTGGTAATTATACCTGTTATAAAGCGACCGCTGTAGTACCTACGGATAAATCGAACCTGATGAATTATCGTCCTAAAAAAGGTGCTGAAGAAGAGGTTAAGAAGAAAAGCGAGGAAGAAATGAAATCGACCAACTTTATGGATATGATCGAGATGCCAAAGGATAAAACCATTACCGCATGGTATACCCCTGAAGTGCCGGTTAGCCAGGGGCCTGAAAATTACTACGGACTTCCGGGACTTATCCTGGAAGTGACAGACGGTACAACTACCATACTTTGCTCTAAAGTGGTTATAAATCCTAAAGACAAAGCGGAGATAAAACCCCTAACAAAGGGTCAGAAAGTAACCCAAGCTGAATATGCCGAGATCATGATGAAAAAAATGAAGGAAATGCAGGAGATGTATGGTCCGCGTGGGGGCAAAGGTGGCGCTACAATAAGGATTGGAGGGTAATCTAACTTTTGTTGTTATTGATATTTTTCATTTTGGATGGGCGTAGCCATGTCCAAAACACTAACCAAAACACATCATTAAATGAACAAATTACTTGTTGCAATGCTACTGCTGTTTGCAGGTTCGGCATTTGCGCAGAATATTCGTATGCAGGGAACCGTAAAGGATTCTACAGGGATTGCGCTTGAAATGGCTAATGTTATGGCTGTAAACAAAGCTACCAATAGTATGGATTCTTATGGGATAACTGATGATGCGGGGAGATACCAGTTGTCGCTATCGGCGAATGCCACTTACATCATAAAAGCCAGCTATATAGGTTTTGCACCATTTGAGCTTACGGTAACGACCGGTAATGAAAACATGGTTAAAAATATCGTGCTGAAACAGGGTATAGAACTGGCTGGTGTTGAGATCGTTCACGAAATGCCTGTGACCATTAAAGGTGATACGATTGTTTACAATTCGGACTCTTTTACCAACGGCAGCGAGCGAAAACTGGGAGATGTACTCAAGAAATTGCCGGGCGTTATTGTTGATAAAGACGGTGGGGTAACTGTAGAGGGTAAAGCTGTTTCTAAACTGATGGTAGAAGGTAAGGATTTCTTTGATGGCGATACCAAACTGGGTGTGCAAAATATTCCTGCAGATGCTGTTAGTAAAGTTGAGGTTTTACGTAATTATAACGAAGTGAGCCAACTTTCGGGCGTAGAGAACAGCCAGGATAATGTGGCAATGAACATTAAGCTGAAAGAAGGCAAAAAGAATTTTTGGTTTGGTGATTTAAGTGCGGGCGCGAGCATTGGCGATGGAGATCGTTATATCGTTAACCCCAAGCTGTTTTACTACAATCCTAAGTTTAGTTTTAATTTTATAGGAAACCTGAACAATACCGGAGAACTTCCGCTGACCATGCAGGATTACTTTAAATTTAGCGGTGGATTCCGTAATATGATGAAAAAAGGCGGGACAAACTTTAATGTAGGTTCAAATGATTTAGGGATGTCTATAATGCGTAATAACAGGGCAAAAGAGATTGAAACTAAATTTGGAGCAGCCAATTTCAGTTATAATCCAACAAAAGCCTGGACGCTTAGTGGTTTTGCAATCATCAATTCCAATAAGACTGAAATGGAAACACTGACGCGTAATACTCTTCTTGATCCCATTACCGGAGAGGCGCAAACTATTCAGGAAACCTACGAAACTACGGAGCAAAAAACAGATTATGCCATGGCAAAACTGAGTTCGAGTTATAAGCCGGGTAAAAACTTCCAGTTTGATTATGATGGTTTTGCGAAAATATCAGATCAGGACGAAAATACGGGATTACTTTCTTCTGTTATGCCGGAAACAGAACAAAATCAGGCAATTTACACGGAAAAGAAGCAAAAACCATTTTCGTTCAGCCAGAATGCGAATTTTTACTATACGTTGAACGATAAGAATATTTTTGCTTTTGAGGCGCAGCATTTGTATCAGGAGGAAGATCCTCTTTACAATGTAAACCTGGGAAATAACCCGTTTCCTTCAGGCGCAGGAGGAGCATCTTCGGGACTTGTGCTTGAGCCGGCAAGTCGTTACGATCTGACTCAGAACCGTTACATAAAAACGAATAAAGCCGATGCAAAACTCGACTATTATTATACGCTTACGCCAAAAAGCAATATCAACCTTACACTGGGTAATACCTATTCTTTTCAGGGCTTTAACTCGTCACTGTTCCAACTTTTGGATGATAATACAAAAAACGATTTGGGAGCAGGCACGACAAACAATGTAAAGTATGTCTTCAACGATGCTTTCCTGGCAGTGCATTACAGATTTTTAACGGGTAAGTTTGAGTTTAATCCGGGAGTGAGTGTGCATAGCTATTCTATGTATAATGAGCAGTTAGGCTCAAGGGTTGATAATAATTTTTTCAGGGTATTACCCGATGTGTTTGCTCAGTTCCAGATTAAAAAATCAGAGAGGCTTGTTTATGAGTATACCATGACAACTGATTTTACAGATGTATCTGATTTTGCCAAAGGACTGGTGCTGAACAGCTATAAATCATTGTTTCAGGGAAACCGTGATCTGAAGAACGGACTGTATCAGAATCATAAGCTGAACTATTTTAAATACAATATGTTCAACTTTACGCAGATTTATGGTAATATATCATACACTCACAGGATGGATGCCATAAAAAGCCTTTCTGCCTTTAACGGTATAAACCAGATAAGTACTGTTGAAAACTCACATTATGCAGATGAATCATTAACAGCTTACGCCGGCTATAACAGGAGTTTTGCACGTTTCTATAAAGCAGCGTTCAATGCAAGCGTTTCATGGAATAAATTTAACAACTTCAGGTACGATCCGGCCAATGGGGGAGATGTAACAATTGCTAATTCGATAAGACAGGTAAGTGAACAGGTTTCACAAAGCTACACAACAAGCGTAGGCACAAATTATAAGGAATGGCCAAATCTGGAATTAGGATATTCATTGACCCTGAATGATTATGCCGACAATAAATTTTATAATCACAGTCCTTTTGTAAATCTTGATTATTTCTTCTGGGATGCGTTTACGGTTACTGCAAACTATGAATATACCCATTATTACAACGATACGAAAACATCTGATAATGAGTATGATTTTTTGAGTGCTGATGTAATGTACCGCCAAAAAGATAGCCATTGGGAATTTAAAGTTGGCGGTACTAACTTGTTAAATACCACTTCTTTAAATGATGATAGCTTTAGTCAGATATCTACACGAACATCCCGTTACAGAGTCCAGCCGAGGTATTTATTGCTTACTATCAAATACAATTTATAAGTATAATCTTATCAAAAAGCTGTCAGTTGACAGCTTTTTTTGTATTTGGTCTATATATCTTAATATGTAAGATAAATTCCTGGCTTAATTTTTACTTTTGGATTTGTCCGTTTTTGGATGCGCGGCTTTCAGAACACGCTTTCTGATGCCGAATGTAATAATTTAGGCAGGTTATGGATAAGTTTATTAAGAGTGTACCACTAATAATTACCATAGGCCTATTGGCTACAGTATGGAAAATAGGCGATGCAGAGTACAGCAATATAACTGCGGCTGTTTTTTGCGCTGCAGCAGTTATGATGTTTATTTCTTTAGCGTACATAATCCTGGATCATTTTAAGCAAAGGCTAATACGGCCAGGATACTACATATGCCTGATGCTTATGGCCGGACTTGTTACATTTGCCATACTTTATGCCAGCCTGGAATATTTTTATTCCTAACAGCTGTAATAAGTATATTTTATATTAAATAGGTTTATCGATAGATAAACGCTATATTTATGACTAAATATACAATCATGGTAACAGACTTACAGTCTAAGAAAGCAAGTTTTAACTCACTTGCGTTTCAAATAAGAGTTGATAATTTAGATTTTTTCAGAGGCAAAACGCTTTCAAAAGTGTTTTCAATAACAACCTCTGAAGGAAAGTCAGAACTTGTTTTCTCTAAAATCGAAATTCCGATGGAAATTAAAGGGAAACTAAGCGCGGCATTTAAAAGTGTCTTCGAATAGTTTAGGCATATAAAAAGAAAGACCCCACATTGTGGGGTCTTTTGTATTTAATAGCATAACAGATTAGATTCCGAAAGCAGCTTTTACTTTTTCTACATAGTCAAGTTTTTCCCATGTAAACAGCTCTACTGTTACTTCTTTTACATCACCGCTTGGCGACCTGAAGGTTTTGGTAACAGTTTCTGGCTTGCGGCCCATGTGTCCGTAGGCAGCAGTTTCGCTGTAAATAGGATTTCTAAGCTTCAGGCGCTGCTCAATAAAGTAAGGACGCATATCGAATAGCTCCTCTACTTTTTTAGCGATCTCGCCATCAGCAAGGTTTAGCTTAGATGTTCCGTAAGTATTGATGTAAATACCCATTGGTTTTGCAACACCGATAGCATAAGATACCTGTACAAGTATTTCATCTGCCACACCTGCAGCAACAAGGTTTTTAGCGATGTGACGTGTAGCATAGGCAGCACTGCGGTCTACTTTACTCGGGTCTTTTCCTGAGAAAGCACCACCACCGTGAGCTCCCTTACCACCGTAAGTATCTACAATGATCTTTCTTCCTGTAAGTCCGGTATCACCGTGAGGCCCACCGATAACAAATTTACCTGTAGGGTTTATGTGGTACTCGATCTTATCATTGAAAAGATGCGCATAGGCTGGGTTGTTTTTGATTACCCTTGGTATAAGTATCTCGATAATATCCTTCTTGATTTTGGCAAGCATGGCAGGCTCTTCAGCAAAGTCATCGTGCTGAGTAGAGATAACGATAGCATCAATACGCACAGGCTTATTGTTGTTGTCATACTCTAGCGTAACCTGGCTTTTAGCATCCGGGCGCAGGTAATCAATTTCTTTGTTTTCGCGACGTAGCTCAGCAAGCTCCTGAAGCAGTTTATGTGACAGGTTAAGTGCCAAAGGCATAAAGTCTTCGGTTTCGTTTGTAGCATAGCCAAACATCATACCCTGGTCGCCGGCGCCCTGCTCTTCTTTGCTGGCTCTGTCTACACCCTGGTTGATGTCCTGTGACTGCTCGTGGATAGCACTAAGCACGCCACAAGAGTTTGCTTCAAACATATATTCGCTCTTTGTATAGCCAATTTTACGGATAACATCGCGTGCTATCTGCTGTACATCAAGATATATTTTAGATTTTACTTCACCTGCAAGGATAACCTGTCCTGTAGTAACAAGAGTTTCGCAGGCAACTTTAGACTCGGGGTCGAAAGCTAAGAAGTTGTCAATTAGCGCATCTGAAATCTGGTCAGCAATTTTATCAGGATGCCCTTCGCTCACTGATTCTGACGTAAATAAATAAGCCATAGTATTCTCTATAATTTTAGTAGAGTAAAGAGATTGCGGTGGAGCTAAAAGGAGGGGATTCCTGCTTTAGCATTTTTTAATGAGGTCGCAATCAGTCAAATCTTTCCTCTCAATTTTTATGGGACAAAGGTATAAAACCTTATTGAAATAAAAAAAACAGATTCCGGATTTAATTTTTAAGGTATTATGTTGTTGGAGTAACATGAAGTGAGAAGCCCGAAACAGATGAAATGTTAAAATTTATAGCCGATCTGAAAAGTTTAAATATATAATATTTAATATACTGCCGGCGAAAACGTTATCTGTTAAATTTAAAATTTTGTTTGGTCACGTGAAAAATTGTGTCGAAGTTTGTGAAATCAAAACTGAATAAAAAATGAAATCAATTATTTGTCATACGTACTTCTGCATGTGGAATTGTTCCGCAGGGGTAGCTGTTGACTAATTTTAGATTTTAAAATTATATAACATCGAAGCCCCTGCACAACCGCAGGGGCTTTTTTATTTCAACATTTTTAAAAAATACAATGACAGCATCAAATCATATATTCAACCATTTTTACTGCACGTTTAATACATGCACATGGTGTATTATGCGACGATGTTGCCAAAAGAATATGACATAAATCTTAGTTTTCAAATTCAAGTGTCAGGTCCTTTTGGTTTTCCCAGCCAAAAGGGCCTTTTTTATTTTAATCATCTTTCAACAACCATAATTTTTTTACCCATGAATGCAAATATCATCAACGTTTTAGGTTACTCCGGTAACAACAGCCAGTTTGTCGTAAAGACATTAAACGCCAACCTTCGCATTAGCGAAAATGCTAAATATCCTGAATTAGAAGGGCCAAACCCTTACGAATATATACTCGCAGGCTTTGCAGGCTGCATCAACGCACTTGGCCAGCAGGTTGCTGCTGAACAGGGTATAACCCTGAAATCTTTACAGATCGAAATCACCGGAAACCTGAACCAGCCCAAGACTAATGGTAAAAGCAGACCGGGTTTCAATAACATTGAAATTACGCTAAAGCCTGCCGCAGCCACTACACTGGAAGCCCTGCAGGGCTGGCTGAAAGAAGTGCAGCGACGCAGCCCGGTCTATGACAACCTGGTGAACAATACCCCGGTTGATGTCACGCTGTTCAAGGAGTATTCGTATAATTAATTACAATATAATTCAGGCTAACCTGAATGTGAACCATAAGTTTTGTTATAAGTTGTTTTTTGTTTGTTTGTTAAGAACACGGCCTTTAGATGGGCTAAAGGCCGTTTCTTTTTTTAAAATTTAATCTCATGACCCAAAGAATAAACATAGTGCTTTTCGGAATCGGTAAGACCGGGAGTGCGCTCATCAATAAGGCGGTAAAAAGCCGCAAAGATTTAGTACTGGATGAACAGATAGACCTGAGGTTTCCTGTGATTACCAACTCAACAGTGGCTTTCTTTGAAAAAGAAGGTGCAAAATACTCATGGGAGGCCAATTTTATACAGTTTGGCGTGCCCTTTAAGCTGGATCACGTGGTTGATTATGTGCAGAATAATAAGCTGCATAATCTTGTAGCGGTAGATGCTACCGGCAGTGCCGAGTTTGTGAGGGAATATGCCGGATTGGTAAAAAGTGGCTTTAACGTGGTTTCTATTAATGAAGCAGTTATTGGCCTTCATCCTGATTTTGAAAAAGAGGTAACACGTACCGCTATAAACCGTGGACTCGATTATAATTTCATTGATCTGCCAAAAGGCAACGATAAGGCAGCTGCCAATGAGCTTTTTGAAGCCATACTGGCGATTGCCCAAAAAACAAAGGCTGTTGCATAAGGTAGCCTGTTAGGTTGGTTTGTTTGTTAAAAAGACAGGTTTGCAAGGCCTGTCTTTTTTATTTTGAGATGGAATAGATTACGTTATGCGGAAAACCCTCATCAACTTCGCCTTCATTCCAGATGAAGCCATTCTTTTTAAGCAGGTGTAATGAATTATTGTTTTCACGATGGGTGTAGGCTGTAATGGTTTTTAGCTTGAGTTCTGAGAAACCATATTCCATAATGCATTGCAATGCCTCACTCATATAGCCTTTGCCATGATAAGCGGGAGATAGTTCATAACCCGTTTCGGCAATTGTTCTATCTTCAGAGAAATTCCAAAGGCAGATGTGTCCGGTAAAAGCACCCGAATCTTTAAGTGTAATGGCCCAATTGATGCTCAGTCCTGTATCTACATTATTGTTTATGCGTTCGATCCATGCCTGTGCTTGGGCAATATCGGTGACTGGAGCCCTTGCAATGTATTTGTTTACAATCGGGCTGGAACGCTGCAGATATATGGCCTGATCATCATCCATTGATATTTTTCTAAGGATGAGTCTTTCGGTGGTTAGGATAGGGAAGGGATTGAAGCGAGATGCGTCCATTAGTAATAGGCAACTTAGTTCTTATTATTAACAACTTTAAAAACAAAAATCTTCGCTTTACTAGGCAAATAATCCAAAGGTGCTAAAAAAGAAGCAGCATTTTCATTGGCTACTGCTTCAAGTGTTTTATCAGCAGGCAGTTTTACAACTGCTTTAGCAATGTTTAGAGCCGTTGTCATTCCGTTAGCATTATCATTAAACGCCTGCTTGTCATGTTTCACGCCGTTTACATGCCAGGTGATACGGGCTGATTTTGTATTTACATGTTTTTGCCTGCCAATATGAAGCTGTAGTTGTCCGGCATCAGCATTTGATTTTTCAACCCTCTTCCAGTAATCCAGTATTTTACTGTCCTGCCATTTGCCTTCTTCTGTGTTTTCTATTTCGCTGTCATTTCCAATAACAATTATATGGAATTGGTTTCTGTCTTCGGCACGTGATTGATTTAAAAGGGATTTGAAATTTTTCATTGTGTAGTGTATAATTATCTGCACAGGCTGTATGCGTGCGCATTTGGTACAAGTGTACGAATTAAGTGCCACATCATCATCCTGATAAACAAAATTTGCAAACCACAAATTTATGTTGTTTCTTTGCACTGTTCTTTAACACACTGATATGTTATCACGAAAGGCAGAGGGAATAGACCCGATGAAGCCTTAGCAACCCTTTATTCTTTAAAGAAGGTGCTAAATTCTACCAAGCTACAGCGCGGATAGATAACTCAAGTAATATTGCTCCCGGCAATATTTCCACTCCCAATTTTGATGACATACTTTTTAATCGTTAGGTAATCCCTGACCAGATTTTTATTTTGTTATGTCAAAAATACAAGACGCCATAAATGAGAGGATACTCGTGCTCGACGGAGCCATGGGTACTATGTTGCAGCGCTATAATTTTTCGGAAGAAGATTTTCGTGGCGAACGTTTCGCAGCTTTTCCACACCCGCTTAAGGGTAATAATGATTTACTGTCGCTTACGCAACCTAAGGCCATTCGCGATGTGCATGCCCAATATTTTGCGGCAGGCGCCGATATCGTGGAAACCAATACTTTCTCAGGCACTACAATCGGTATGGCCGATTATCACATGGAAGATTTGGTGTATGAGCTCAATTATGAGTCGGCACGCATTGCCCGTCAGGTAGCCGATGAGTTTACCGCCAAAGAACCGAATAAGCCGCGTTTTGTGGCAGGCTCAATAGGCCCGACAAACCGTACTGCCAGTATGAGCCCCGATGTAAACGATCCGGGTTTCCGTGCCGTAACCTTTGATGATTTGCGGATTGCATATAAAGAACAGGTAAAGGCATTGATTGATGGTGGTTGCGACCTGTTATTGGTAGAAACCATTTTTGATACCCTGAATGCCAAAGCAGCTCTTTTTGCCATTGAAGAGGTGAAAGATGAGTTGGGAATTGAGATTCCTATCATGGTGAGCGGTACAATTACCGATGCTTCGGGACGTACGCTTTCGGGACAGACGGTAGAGGCTTTCCTTATATCCATATCGCATTTGCCATTGTTGAGTATT
The DNA here is from genome assembly GCF_054457175.1 of Flavobacterium hauense. Taxonomy (NCBI): domain Bacteria; kingdom Pseudomonadati; phylum Bacteroidota; class Flavobacteriia; order Flavobacteriales; family Flavobacteriaceae; genus Flavobacterium; species Flavobacterium hauense. The sequence goes on along the minus strand of NZ_JBTKVX010000006.1, from coordinate 160,109 downwards.
GGCTTTAACTGTGCCCTGGGTGCCGATCAGCTGAAGCCTTACCTGAAAAGGTTGGCTCATAATACATCGTTCAGCATTTCGGCGCACCCCAATGCGGGATTGCCCAATGCTTTTGGACAGTATGACCAGACGGCTGAAGAAATGCAGGTACTTATCAAGGAATATCTTGACGATAACCTTATAAATATTATTGGCGGATGCTGTGGCACCACGCCGGAACACATCAGATTGATTGCGGAAGTTTCCGCTCAGTATAAACCCCGAAAAAGTGAGATTGCTATATAAATGAAAGTGACTGAAAGATATCTTAAACTGTCGGGTTTAGAGCCACTTATTGTTACCCCCGAAAGTAATTTTGTAAATATTGGCGAACGTACGAATGTTACGGGATCGCGAAAATTCCTGCGCCTCATTAAAGAAGAAAAATATGAGGAAGCGCTCGATATTGCCCGTGCACAGGTAGAAGGCGGTGCACAGATCATCGACATTAACATGGATGAGGGGATGCTGGATGGAGTGCATGCAATGACCACTTTCCTGAATCTTATTGCTTCTGAGCCGGATATTGCCCGTGTACCTGTTATGATTGACAGCTCTAAATGGGAGATTATCGAGGCAGGGCTTAAAGTTACGCAGGGTAAAAGTATCGTAAACTCCATCAGCCTTAAAGAGGGTGAGGACTTGTTTATTGAACATGCCAGAAAGGTAAGACGTTATGGTGCTGCCGTAATTGTAATGGCTTTTGATGAGGTAGGACAGGCAGATACTTATGAAAGGCGAATCGAGATTTGTAAACGTTCGTATGATGTACTGGTCGATAAAGTAGGTTTTGCACCTGAGGATATCATTTTTGACCCGAATATATTTCCTGTGGCAACAGGTATGGAAGAGCACCGTAAAAATGCGCTCGACTTTTTCCTTGCTGCCAAATGGATTCGTGAAAACCTGCCGTATGCCCATGTGAGCGGGGGAGTGAGCAATGTGTCGTTCTCTTTTCGTGGTAATGATAAGGTAAGGGAAGCGATGCACTCGGCATTTTTGTACCACGCTATTTCGCATGGTATGGATATGGGTATTGTTAACCCTGAGATGCTCGAGATCTATGATGAGATTCCAAAAGACCTTTTGGAACATATTGAAGATGTATTGCTGGATCGTCGTGACGATGCTACCGAACGTCTTTTGGCATTTGCCGAAAATGTAACCGGCGACGTAAAGGTAAATGAGAAACAGGCTCAGGAATGGCGTTCGCTTCCAGTACAGGAAAGGCTGACTCATGCCCTTGTAAAAGGGATCGATGAGTTTATCGAAATTGACGTTGAAGAAGCCAGGCAACTGGCAGAGAAGCCTATTCAGGTTATCGAGATCAACCTGATGAATGGTATGAATGTGGTAGGTGACCTCTTTGGCAGCGGAAAGATGTTTCTGCCGCAGGTGGTGAAATCGGCACGTGTAATGAAAAAAGCGGTAGCCTATTTGCTACCTTTTATTGAAGAAGGTAAAGGTAAAGCCTCATCTGCCGGAAAAGTGCTGATGGCAACCGTGAAAGGAGACGTTCATGATATTGGTAAAAACATTGTTGCGGTGGTTTTAGGCTGTAACAATTTTGAGATAATAGATCTTGGTGTCATGGTGCCACCCGAAAGGATTATAGAGACTGCTGTTAAGGAACAGGTGGATATTATTGGCCTTAGCGGATTGATTACCCCTTCGCTTGACGAGATGGTGTACCTGGCCAAAGAAATGGATAAGCTGAATATCAGCATACCGATAATGATAGGTGGGGCAACGACTTCGCGTGCACATACTGCTGTTAAGATCGCCCCTGAATACCGCGAAACGGTAGTACATGTAAATGATGCTTCGCGTGCGGTGACAGTAGCCGGTAATTTATTGAATACGAATACTAAAAAAGAATATTCTAAATCCCTTCGAGAAGAGTATGATAAGCTTCGTGAAGGTTATCTGAACCGCTCTCGCGATAAGGATTTCCTGAGTATTGAAGATGCACGCCGCAACAAGCTGCAACTGGATTGGGATGCTTTTACTCCGGTTGCACCTAAGTTCATTGGTACAACCATAATTGAGCCACATCCGTCGGAGCTGGTAGATTTTATTGACTGGACGCCATTCTTCCAGACATGGGACCTGCACGGAAAATATCCTGCAATTCTCAACGATGAGGTTGTGGGCGAACAGGCAAAAGTATTATTTGCAGATGCGCAAAAGATGCTGAAACAAATAATTGGTGAAAACTGGTTCACAGCTAAGGGTATTTACGGGGTTTTCCCAGCACAGCAGGTAAACGATGACGATATTCAGCTGTACAATGCAGAAGGAAAACCGAATGTAAAGTTTCTTACGCTAAGGCAACAATCGCAAAAGACCAAAGGAGCACCTAATATTGCACTTTCGGATTTTATTGCACCAAAAGATACCGGAAAGACCGATTATATGGGAGCGTTTTGTGTAACTACCGGTTTTGGTGTAGATGAAAAGGCAGCGGAGTTTGAAAAGGAGCACGACGATTATAACTCGATAATGGTTAAGGCTCTTGCCGATCGTCTGGCTGAGGCATTCGCTGAATATCTGCACTTAAAGGTACGTAAGGAAACATGGGGCTATGCATCAGATGAGATATTGAGCAATGATGAACTGATAAAAGAGCAGTACGAAGGTATACGTCCGGCGCCGGGTTACCCTGCATGTCCTGACCATTTAGAAAAGAAAACCATCTGGCAATTGCTGGATGTAGATAATAAAATAGGCGTATCGCTTACCGAGAGCCTGGCCATGTGGCCTGCGTCATCGGTATCGGGATATTATTTTGCCAATCCGAAGAGTAAGTACTTTGGACTTGGGAAAATAAAAGAAGACCAGGTGATAGATTACGCCAAACGAAGAAGTATAAGTACAGAGGAAGCTACAAAATGGCTTAACCCCAATATTGCAGACTAATGAAAGTAACGGAACACGTAGAAAATGCCAATGGCAAAACACTTTTTTCTTTTGAGATACTGCCTCCGCTAAAGGGGCAGAACATACAATCCATATTTGACAGCATTGATCCGTTGATGGAGTTCAATCCCCCATTTATTGATGTGACTTACCACAGGGAAGAGTATGAATATAAAGAATTGCCAAACGGACTGCTGGAAAAAAAGGTTGTAAAGAAACGTCCGGGTACAGTAGGTATCTGTTCGGCGATACAGAATAAGTACCAGGTAGATGCTGTTCCGCATATCCTTTGCGGTGGTTTTACTAAAGAAGATACCGAGAACTTCCTTATTGATCTTGATTTTTTGGGAATCCAGAATGTGGTAGCCCTTAGAGGTGACGCGGTGAAGAGTGAGATTTATTTCAAACCTGAAAAAGAAGGTAACCAATATGCATCGGAACTGGTAACACAGATAGCTGAGCTGAATAAAGGGATTTACCTTGATGCTGATCTGCAGAATACATCGGCGACGAATTTCTGTATTGGGGTAGCGGGTTATCCTGAAAAACACATGGAAGCGCCAAGCCTTGACAGCGACATCTATTTCCTGAAACAAAAAATTAAGAATGGTGCGACGTATATCGTAACCCAGATGTTCTTTGATAACCAGAAGTTCTTTGACTTTGTGGCAAAATGCCGAAAAGAAGGAATTACTGTGCCTATTATCCCAGGATTAAAGCCAATAGCAACCAAGAAGCAACTAAACCTGATTCCGCACCGCTTTAAGGTAGATTTGCCCGATGATCTGATTATGTCAGTAGTAAAAGCAAAAGATAACGATGCTGTAAAAGAGATAGGGATTGAATGGTGCATTGAGCAAAGTAAGGAACTGGTAAAAGCCGGGATTCCTGTACTGCACTACTATTCTATGGGTAAAGCAGAAAATGTAAAAGCGATCGCCTCGGCGATATTTTAGATAATTGTTTGTTTGTTGTTTACAAAAAAGCCCGTCAGTAGCTGACGGGCTTTTTTTATTATAATTTTCTTTTACGTGGATTTTGGCGATGAGAAAATAATGAAATTATTTCTATTGAATTATTATTTACACGATAGTATAAAGTGTTGTGCTTTGCTACAATGGCGCGTTTAATGTTTTTTGTGTCAGAATTAGGAAAAATATCAGGATTTACTGATATTAATTGTAATGTGTTTTCAAGTTTAGAAGCAAAGTTCCGTAAGTCACTTTCTGTCCAATGTTCTTCAAGGTATTCTATTGTTTTTTTTAATTCTGATAAAGCATGATCTGTCCAAAAAACATTATAGCCATTTCCCATAGATGTCTTTGGCTTTTGAATGAGGTGTTAACTTGCCTGCGTTAGCATCAATAATACCTTTTTCTATTGATGATCTCTCTTCATCAGAAATTAAATTCCACCAGTCCTTGCTTTCTTTCTTTTTAAGGTCTGCTATTTTTTTTATAATAGAAATATCTTCAAGGGTGGATAACCATTGTATCAATTCTATTTTTTTATTTTGGATTTCTAATTCAGCATTCATGATTCAGCCTTTTTTCTAATCAAATTTAATTAATTCTAGTCTAAGAGCTAATTAAGGTTTGTTAAATTAATTTTTCTTCGTCATTTCCCTGAACACGGTCTCAAGGTTTTTGCTCTTAAGCGATAGCTGAAGTGTTTTCAGGTTATTGGCCTGTGCAAAATCGAATACTACAGGGCGCATGTCATTATCAGCTGTAAATGTAAGTTCCCATGTATTGCCTTTGGTGTTTTTAGCAGCAGTCAGACCGGAAAGGCTTTGAATGATAACTTCTTCTACAGGCTTGTCGAATTCTACCTCGATAACCTGAGCCTCTTTGTGGTCTTTCACAAGGTTTTTCAGGTTTTTATCGGTAACGATCTTTCCGTGGTCAATGATAATAACCCTGTCACAGATGGCTTCTACTTCCTGCATGATGTGTGTTGAAAGAAAAACTGTTTTGTCCTTGCCTATGTTTTTGATAAGGTCACGAATTTCTAATATCTGATTAGGATCAAGGCCTGTAGTAGGCTCATCAAGGATAAGTACTTCAGGATCGTGAAGCAGTGCAGTGGCAAGCCCAACACGCTGGCGGTAACCTTTAGAAAGTGCGCCTATTTTTTTATGAGCTTCCGGTGTAAGTCCCGTAAGCTGGATAACTTCTTCGATACGTGATTTATTGACTTTATAAACATCGGCATTAAAGGCAAGATATTCTCTAACATAAAGGTCAAGGTACAGCGGATTGTGCTCCGGCAGGTAGCCTACCGATTTTTGTACAGCTTTTTCTTCTGTAGCAACATTAGACCCGTTTACGAGGGCACTGCCTGTATCAGCGCTAAGGTAAGTGGTCAATATTTTCATAAGCGTCGACTTTCCCGCACCGTTTGGCCCAAGAAAACCCACGATCTCTCCTTTGTTTACAGAAAATGAAACAGCATCCAGCGCTTTTTGTTCGCCGTAGCTCTTAGAAATATCCTTTACCTCGATTGACATAGCCTTTGATTTTGAAACAAAAGTAGTAAGAAAACATTAATTTTGTAGTAGAATTCAAAAAATGGAAAACAATAAAGAGTTAAGGACATGGCTGGACGAATTCAAATCGTCTAAGCCTTTGATTATAGCAGGCCCTTGTAGTGCCGAAACCCAGGAGCAGGTAATGGATATTGCCCGCCAGCTTAAAAATTCAGATGTGAGCATTTACCGTGCAGGTATCTGGAAGCCGAGGACACGTCCGGGAGGTTTTGAAGGTGTTGGAGCCATTGGCCTGAAATGGCTGCAGGCAGCAAAAGCCGAAACAGGACTGCCAATGGCTGTTGAGGTGGCTAATGCTACGCATGTAAAGTTGGCTTTGGAACATGATATAGATGTTTTATGGATAGGCGCGCGTACTACAGTAAATCCGTTTGCTGTGCAGGAAATAGCCGACGCGCTTAAAGGTACTGATAAGATAGTGCTCATAAAAAACCCGGTGAATCCGGATCTAAGCCTTTGGCTGGGAGGCGTAGAACGCCTTTATAATGCCGGAATCAAAAAGCTTGGGGTTATACACAGAGGTTTTTCTACCTACGAAAAAACCAAATACCGTAACATACCCGAATGGCAGCTTGCCATTGAGCTTCATGAGCGTTTCCCTGATTTACCGCTTATTGGAGATCCGTCGCATATAACCGGGCGTCGCGACATGATACAGGAGGTAGCCCAACAGGCACTCAACTTGAATTATGACGGACTTATGATCGAGACCCATAACGATCCTGACAATGCCTGGAGTGATGCCGCACAGCAGGTAACCCCGGCAAGGCTTAAAGAAATACTGGATAGCCTTATTGTTCGTGAAAAGACCAATGACGACAGCGTTTTTAACGGAGAGCTTGAAAAGTTAAGATTGCGTATTGATGAATATGATTCGAAACTGATACAGGTATTAGGGCAACGTATGCGTATTGCTGATAAAATTGGAGAGCTTAAGAAAGAAAATAATGTTGCCGTACTGCAAACACAGCGCTGGAAACAGATACTGGAAAGGATGAAAATGGAAGGGCTTCCTGAAAATCTGGGTGAAGAGTTCATACTTGACCTGTTCAGGGCAATCCACCAGGAGAGTATCATGCACCAGGAAAAAATAATAACCGGAAGCAAGCCTGAAAATAAAAGCAATAATAATTAGTTATCTTTGCGGTATGACAGGAGTTGTTTATAAATCTACCGGAAGCTGGTACACTGTGAAAGCAGAAGATGGAACCTTTTACGAATGCCGTATAAAAGGAAAATTCCGAATTAAAGGCATTAAGAGCACGAATCCCGTTGCCGTAGGCGATGTGGTTGACTTTGATCTTGATGAAACATCTGATGCCACTACCGGACTTATCCATACAATACACGAGCGTAAAAATTATATTATCCGTAAATCGGTAAACTTATCGAAACAGGTGCATATCATTGCATCTAATATTGATAAGGTTTTTCTTTTGGTTACGATAAACAATCCGCCTACTACAACAAGCTTTATTGACCGTTTTCTGGTTACTGCCGAGGCTTACGGAATAGAAGCGATATTGATGTTCAATAAAATTGATACGTTTGATGATACGATGCTTGATGATCAATTGTATCTGCAATACACATACAGTAGTATTGGCTATAAATGTCTTCGGGTATCTTCAACCCTGCAAAAAGGAATAGACGAACTGAAAGCTGAAATGAAAGACAATGTTAGTATGTTCTCAGGCCATTCGGGTGTTGGGAAATCGACGCTTATCAATACGCTCCAGCCGGGTCTTAACCTTAAGACCAAAGCTATATCTGAACAGCATAGCCAGGGACAGCATACAACAACTTTTGCCGAAATGTTTGATCTTGATTTTGGAGCCAGGATCATAGATACTCCGGGTATCCGTGGATTTGGTATTGTTGATATGGAAAAAGAAGAGATTGGCGATTATTTCCCTGAGTTCTTTGCACTGAAAGACCAGTGTAAATTCAACAACTGCCTACATAAAGAAGAGCCACACTGTGCCGTAAAAGAAGCACTCGAAAAAGACGAGATTTCGTGGTCACGTTATAACAGTTACCTGAAAATGCTGGAAGGTGACGACGAACATTACCGTACCGATGTATATGGCGATGGTAAAAACAAAGATGCTGAGAATTAATGAGAGCAGTAATTCAGCGTGTCAGTGAGGCATCAGTAACGATAGAGGGAAAAAGAGTTGCCGATATAAAAGCTGGTCTGCTTGTTCTTATAGGTATAGAAGATGCCGACACACAGGAAGATATTGACTGGCTTTCTGCAAAAATCGTGAAACTCAGGATTTTTGGGGACGAAGAAGGCCTGATGAACCGTTCTGTTGAAGATGTCAAAGGAGATATTATCATAGTAAGTCAGTTTACACTGCATGCCGCAACAAAAAAAGGGAATCGTCCCTCCTACATCCGTGCTGCCAGGCCGGAAGTTGCAATCCCCCTCTATGAAACATTTGTAAAGCAAATGGAGAAAGATTTAGGTAAAAAAATACAAACCGGTGAGTTTGGTGCCGATATGAAAGTGGCTTTGATCAACGATGGGCCAGTAACCATCGTGGTTGACACAAAAAATAAAGAATAGATTTTTTCGTGTTAAAAAAATCTTATTTTTGCGCAAACCAACCCAATCATGTTTTTAAGATTTTTATTATCTCTGTTACTTCTTTTTCAATCTGTTATTTTTGCACAGGAGACTACAGATTTGGCTATTACCTCAATTCCTGAAGCGCTTAAAGAAAATGCCGATGCCGTTGTAAGGCTTGATAAAATGGATATTGAAATAACCTCGAGAAAATCGATGGTTATAAAAAAGACCAGAATTGTTACTGTATTCAATGAAAGCGGTCAAAAAGCCATTGACGCTGAAGAGTATTTTGGTAAATCTGAAAATATACGTTCTATAGAAGTTGTGGTATATGACAAGATTGGTACGCAAATCAAAAAAATAAAGCGTAAGGATTTTAAAGAAGTTTCGGTGTCACAAGGATATAGTGTGACTGATAATAAGCTGCTTTATCTGGATTACACACCGGTACAGTATCCGTTCACAATTTTATATACCAGTGAAGTTGAAACATCTAATACTGCATTCATACCTCAATGGTATTTCAAGGAAAGTGCTTATACAAGTACTCAAAAATCTGAGATATCCATAATTTCTAAACCTGAGCTGGGACTCAAGCATAAAGAATACAATTTCGAAGGGACTGCAATTGTAAAAGATATTACTGCCAGTAAAATAAGCTTCAGGGCAGAGAATATTCCTGCTTCAAAGAGGGAAGATTATTCGCCTTCATACCGTAAAACGTCACCTTATGTAGTTTTTGGACTAGATAAATTTAACCTTGAAGGTGTTGAAGGTGTAGCCGACACCTGGGAAAATTTTGGCTCATGGTACTATAACTCTTTATTGACGGGGACTGATGAGCTTTCTCCTGAAACTATAGCAAAAGTGCGTGGAATGGCCGGCAATGAAACTGACCCTTTAAAGAAAGCGAAGATACTGTATGAATATATGCAGTCTAAAACAAGATATATAAGCATCCAACTGGGAATAGGGGGCTGGAAACCAATGTTGGCAAAAGATGTTGACAGGCTTGGTTATGGCGATTGTAAGGCATTGAGCAACTATATGAGGGCATTGCTTAAAGCTGTTGATGTAGAGTCATATTGTACTATAATTTATGGTGATACCGACAACAGGGATATTAAGGGAGATTTTGTGTCTATGCAAGGTAATCACATGATACTCGCGATACCTGATAAGGATAATAAAATGGTGTGGCTTGAATGTACCAGTCAGGATTTGCCGTTTGGCTTTCAGGGCGATTTTACTGATGACAGACAGGCACTGGTCATAAAACCGGGTAAGAGTGAAATTATAAAAACCAGGGTTTATGATGCACTGGGAAATACTCAGGCTACAAAAGCAACATACACAATTTCTGAAAGCGGAAATCTTGAGGCTAATGTCGTAATCGCTTCCAGGGGAATACAATATGACAATATTTACACTCTGGAAATCAAATCCCAAGCCGAGCGTGAGAAATATTATAAATCGCACATGGCTAACCTTAATAATCTTAAGATAAAGAAAGCCAGTCTTAACAATAAGAAAGACGTACAGGAATTTATAGAAGACCTTATTATTGAATCCGAAAACTATTGCAGTAAAAGTGGTAACAGGATGATGTTTGCCATCAATGCTTTTAATGCTTATGATAATATTCCTCAAAGATACCGCAGCAGGAAAAATCCTTTTGAGATTACTACAGGGTTTTATGATACAGATGAGGTTACGATTCTTCTTCCGTCAGGATATATCTTGGAAGCCAAACCTGAAAATATTGTAATAACCAACAAGTTTGGAGAATACAAAGCGGAATATACTGTGCCTGAGCCGGGTAAAATACTTTTTAAGCGATCATTGCTTATTAAAGAAGGCAGCTATATGCCTGCTGAATATGAAAACTACCGATTATTCAGGGAAAAAATTGCAAGAAATGATAATGCAAAAGCTGTCCTGCTGAAAATATAACCAACAAAACGAACCAACCTAATCTATTACCCTTACCATGAAATTACTTCATTTTTTTGTTTTCTTCTTAATAGCTGCCCTACCTGTTTCTGCTCAACAATATGAGCTGGGCGCAGTAACAAAAGAAGAGCTTGAAGAGAAAAAACATCCTATAGACCCTTCAGCCGGAGCAGCAATTTTGTTCAGCCGTGGGAAAACTTATATGACCCTTTCAGAACATGATGGTTTTGATCTTGTGACTGAAGTAGAGATGAAAATCAAGATATACGCTAAAGAAGGCTATGAATGGGCAACCAGGATCATTCCTCTTTATATGTCTGGTAGCAGTAAAGAAACTGTTGATGTTTCTAAAGCCGTTACCTATAATATTGAAGGCGGAGTCATTAAAAAATCCAAACTAAAAAGCGAGGGCGAATTTAATGAGGTCATTAATAAATTTTGGACTTCAAAAAAAATCATGATGCCTGATGTTAAGGAAGGTAGTATAATTGAATATAAATACACGATAAAATCACCGTTTATTACTCTGTTTCCCGAATGGGAGTTTCAGGAAGAGATTCCAGTGAACTACTCTTCATATACTACTGTAATACCCGAATATTATGTATATAACCCTGTTTTTAGAGGCTATTATTCTCCTAAAATAACCAGGACTACAAGAAACACAACTTTTAATTACACATCAAAAGACAGGTCAGGGACGTATACCACCAAGACTACTTTTGAAAACAAAAAGATAGAGTATCAGGAGCATTCTACTACCTATATACTTGAAAAGATGCCTGCTATGAAGGATGAGGCCTATGTCAATAATATTGATAATTATACTGCCAGTATTGAACATGAGCTGTCTATGACAAAATATCCAAATGAGCCTGTAAAGACATTTTCTTCGACTTGGGAGGATGTAGCCAAAACAATTTATAAGTATGAGGATTTTGGCCCTGAACTGGATAAGACGGGCTATTTTGAAAATGATTTGGCAACCTTGCTTAAAGGGGTAACATCGAGGGAAGAAAAAACATCTCTGATATTTACTTATGTGAAAGACAGGATGAACTGGAATGAATATACAGGTTACTCATGCGATGGCGGGGTTAAAAAAGCGTATAAAGATAAGACGGGAAATACTGCTGAAATTAACCTGATGCTTACGGCAATGCTGCGCTATGCAGGGCTGGACGCAAATCCTGTTCTAGTGAGCACCCGCAGCCATAAAATTGCGATGTTTCCCAACAGGTCGGCATTTAATTATGTGATCTCGGCGGTAGATGTTGATGGAAAGATTACTTTAATGGATGCTACATCGAAAGCTGCGATGCCTAACATACTGCCAACACGTGCCGTAAATTGGTACGGCAGGCTGATACGTAAAGATGGTAGTTCGGCAAATATAGACCTTAGCCCTAAGACAATTTCAAAAGAAGTGATCAATATCTCGGCTAAGATCGATACCGACGGAAAAATTACGGGCAAAGCCAGGGATCAGTATGTAGATTATAATGCTTTTGTCTTTAGGGAACACTACAGTAGTATAAATAAAGAGGTTTATCTTGAAAAGTTGGAAAAAAATATGGGAGGTATCCAAATAAGTAACTACAATGTATCGGATAAAGATTTTACAAAACCGGTTGTCGAAGATTATGACTTTACCCATGATAATCTGGCAGATGTTATTGGGGGCAAAATATATATTAACCCAATGTTATTCTTTACACAAAGGGAGAACCCTTTTAAATTAGAAAAAAGGGAGTATCCGATAGATTTTGTTTTTCCGCATCAGGATAAATACATGATCAATATTACATTGCCGGAGGGCTATGTTGTAGAGTCAATGCCTAAAGGGACTACTATAGTTATGGAAGAAAATATAGGGAGTTTTAAATACAATGTAGGAAGCAGCTCCAACACCATACAGGTAGGTGTGGTGCTTGATATTAATGCGGCGACGCTGGCTCCGGATTATTATCCCACGATCAAAGATTTCTACAACAAGATGATCGAAAAACAAAGTGAGAAGATTGTACTTAAAAAAGCGTAGGTTTTGCCAGTATTTAAATATAAGTCAGTAATAGCTATAATTTGCTTATTGTCAGGTTTTAGCGTAATAGCACAGAATTATAAACCAAAAAAAATAACAAAGGAAGAACTTCTCGAAAAAGCTCATCCGCTGGATAGCAGCGCACCCGCAGCGATTATACACCGCATTGGTAAGAGTTATTTTCCTGTAGCAAGCAGCGATTGGTATTTGATAACAGAGGTGCAGACCCGTATTAAGGTATATAAAAAAGAAGGTTATAAGTATGCAACCGATCAAATTACATATTACACGGGTGGGCAAATGACTAAAGGTTATTTTTCCGACGCATATACTTACAATCTTGAAGGGGACGAAATTGTAAGAACGAAACTTAAAAGTGATGGAGAATTTACTGAAGAAGTTAGTAAGGATTATGTAAAAAAGAAAATAACAATGCCAAATGTTAAGGAAGGCAGTATAATAGAATATACATATACTGTAATGACTCCGCATTTTTGGACATTCAGGGACTGGTACTTTCAATATGATATACCTGCGAATTATGTAGAATATAAAATAACTGTACCACAATACTTTTTATACAACAGATATTTAAGCGGATATGAAAAAGTAAATAAGGAAGAAACGAGTTTCTTAGCTCCGGTAGGTGCTAACTATAATGAATTGACAGATGTTTTTTGGGCAAAGGATGTAAAAGCATTTAAGGACGAACCTTTTGTGTACAATCCTGAAAACTATATGTCGATACTAAAGTATGAACTGGCTTCTACAAACTTTCCGGGGGGGATAAAAAAATATTCAAGTGACTGGGAATCGCTGGCTAAAACTATTTACAAGCATGATGATTTTGGAAAAGAACTTAATCAGGATTCGTATTTTAAAGAAGACATGCAAAATATACTTGAAGGGACTCCTGAAAATGAGAAAATGAACAAAATATTTTCTTACGTGAAGTCAAGGATGAACTGGGATGGTGAGAATGGCTATTTATGCGAAAGAGGAGTAAAAAAGGCTTTTGAGTCAAAAACTGGAAATGTAGCAGAGATAAACCTAATGCTTACCGCTATGCTAAGAGAAGCAGGGTTTAATGCTAATCCGGTTCTTGTAAGTACCCGAAATAATGGTGTGGCGCTTTATCCAAGCCATTCTTCTTATAATTATGTTATTGCCGGAGTTGAGATCGATAAAAAGATTGTACTTCTTGATGCGACGAGCAAATTTACTCAGCCCGACATATTGCCTGAGAGGACATTAAACTGGAGGGGGCGAATGATTAGAAAAGATGGTACTACTACAGATGTAGACCTGATGCAGATGAAGAACGCTAAAGAAACAATAACTGTTGTGGCTACACTTGACAAGGAAGGTACTTTTAAAGGGAAAGTCCGTGATCAGCGTAATGATTATTATGCCTACACATTCAAGGAAAGATATGCTGGAATGAATGAAGAGAAATATCTTGAAAAGCTGGAGAATAAATATAAGGGACTTGAGATAGAGACATATAAAAGAACGCTGGATAAAGAAAATCCGGGGCCTGTTACTGAAGAGTATGATTTTACAAATAAGGGGATGGTAGAAATTATAGACAGCAGGATATATTTTAACCCGATGCTCTTCTTTGCAGATACTCAAAATCCTTTCAGGCAGGAAGAGAGAAAATTTCCGGTTGATTTTGGTTTCCCATGGCAGGATAAATATATGGTAACGATAAAATTACCAGAAGGCTATGTGGTAGAATCGCTACCAAAGCCTGCTGCGGTAACTATGGAACAAAATATCGGAAGTTTTAAATATAATGTAGTTTCGCAAAATAATACAATACAGGTACTGGTTACTTTTGACCTTAATTATCATAACGTGTCTTCAGACTATTATAGAACTTTGAAAGATTTTTACCAAATGATGGCGGATAAACAAAAGGAAAAGATTGTACTTAAAAAAGCATAATAAAAAAGCACCGTAACACAACGGTGCTTTTTTATTATGGAAAGTCTCGGCAGAAAGTTTTAATTTTACCTGCATATATAAAGAACAGTTATGGATATCAATAATGCTCAGCTGGATGTAGACAATTGGATAAAAGAGCACGGTGTGCGCTATTTTAATGAACTTACAAATATGGCTCAGCTTACCGAAGAGGTAGGGGAAGTAGCACGCATTATTGCTCGTCGCTACGGCGAACAAAGCGAAAAAGAAAGCGATAAGAACAAAGATCTGGGCGAAGAGCTTGCCGATGTTGTTTTTGTAGTGCTGTGCCTGGCGAATCAGACAGGCATAAACTTGCAGGCAGCCTTTGACAAAAAAATGGACCTGAAAAGCAAGCGCGACCACGATAGGCATCATAATAACGAGAAACTGAAATAGTTATGAGGCTAAAGATCGCACAGTTCTTTGGAGGGATTATCATATATTCATTATTTGGAATACTGATGGTATGGCTTTCGGGAGTTGGCTTTAAAGGGCAATGGACTTTTCTGAGCATCTGGATAGTAGGCATGGCATTGATACATGTACTTGTTATTGAGCCATTGCGTGTAAGAATGGCAAAGAAGAGAGCTGCCGAAGATCAAAAAAAATAACGAATGGATATTGGCCTGCATTTACACGAAAGTATTATTCCTGCATCTTTACAGATATCAGGGAGCAAGTCTGAAACCAACAGGCTTGAGTTACTTCAGGCATTATACTACGGAATTACTATAAAAAACGCTTCCGGATCTGATGATAGTGAAGCTATGCGTAAAGCATTATCATCCAAAGATGAGGTTGTAGATGTTCATCATGCAGGGACCACGATGCGTTTTCTTACTGCTTATTATGCCATTCAGCCGGAGAGGCTGGTAACACTTACGGGTTCGCAACGTATGAAGGAGCGCCCAATAGGTGTTCTTGTACAAGCCCTTAGAACTCTGGGGGCAGATATTGAATATCTTGAAAATGAAGGATATCCTCCGCTAAAAATAAAAGGAAAAAAGCTTACTGATGATGCCGTTAGTATCAAGGCAGATGTTAGCAGCCAGTACATCACAGCATTGTTGCTAATAGGTGCAAAGCTAGAAAACGGGCTTAAAATTACGCTTGAAGGAGAAGTTACATCGCGACCATATATAGAAATGACACTTTCACTGCTTAATGAAATTGGAATTGATACTGAATTCCGCAATCACATTATTACAGTAAATCCATCAACTAACAACCAACAACCTACAACCATTACGGTTGAGAGCGATTGGAGTTCGGCTTCCTATTTTTATTCTGTAATTGCCCTGTCAGAAATCGGGGCATCCATAATACTATCTTCATACAAACAAAACAGCCTTCAGGGAGATAGTGCTTTGGCTGTTATGTATGAAAAATTAGGGGTAAAGACTGAATTTGGCCGTGATAAAATTACCTTAACCAGGGTAAGCCTGGAATTGACATCGATTAACTTTCAGCTAAAAGATACTCCAGATATAGCACAAACCCTTGCTGTTAGCTGTTTTGGTTTAGGGATAAGTTGCCATCTTACGGGGTTACATACATTAAAGATTAAAGAGACCGACAGGCTTGAAGCTCTTAAAACCGAACTTGAAAAACTTGGGGCAAAGGTAGCTGTTACTAATGATAGCCTTACACTGGAGCCTTCTGATAGTATAAACCCCAATATCGCTATTGCAACCTATAACGATCATCGAATGGCTATGGCTTTTGCTCCATTGGCAATCAAAGTCCCAATTATGATTAAGGATGCAGAAGTGGTGTCAAAATCATATCCTTCTTTTTGGAATGATATGCATAAGATTGGCTTTTCAGTTACCACTTTATAAGGAGTCTGGGCTTTGTTTTACAGCAGATTTTACATTTTAAAATAAATATATCGCAAAACACTTGACAACGCCTATGTGGCGATAGTATATTTGCAGGCAATTAAAGCAGAGGGTAAATAAGCCCTAACTGCCTAAAAATAAAAGTGAACATGAAATTATCTAACTTCAATTTCAACCTGCCTAAAGAGCTTCTTGCCGAATTTCCTGCTGAAAACAGGGACGAAGCACGCCTTATGGTGATAAACAGGAAGACCGGTACTATAGAGCATAAGCTGTTTAAAGACGTACTGGATTATTTTGATGAAGGAGATGTAATGGTACTTAACAATACCAAAGTTTTTCCTGCACGTCTTTATGGCAATAAGGAAAAAACCGGAGCGAGAATTGAAGTTTTCCTTTTAAGGGAACTTAATTCTGAACAGCGCCTTTGGGATGTTTTGGTTGATCCTGCAAGAAAAATAAGGATAGGAAATAAACTATATTTTGGCGATGACGACTCTCTTGTAGCAGAAGTTATTGATAATACAACTTCTCGCGGAAGAACACTTCGCTTTCTTTATGATGGCTCGTATGAGGAGTTTCGTAATAAGCTTACTGAGCTTGGAGAGACCCCAATACCTAAATATATAAACCGTGAGGTTGTACCTGAAGATGCTGAGCGTTACCAAACGATCTATGCTAAAGAAGAAGGTGCCGTTGCTGCACCAACTGCAGGACTTCACTTCTCTAAGCATTTGCTTAAAAGACTGGAAATTAAAGGGATAGATTTTGCTGAGATAACACTTCACGTGGGTCTTGGTACTTTTAATCCGGTTGAAGTGGAAGATCTTTCTAAACACAAAATGGACTCTGAAGAGCTTATCATTACACAGGAAGCGTGTGATATTGTGAACAAAGCAAAAACGGCCAAACATAAGATTTGTGCGGTAGGAACTACCACCATGCGTGCCATGGAGAGTTCTGTGTCGTCTGCGAAAACGCTTAACCCTTACGTGGGCTGGACAAATAAATTTATCTTCCCTCCATATGATTTTAGTGTGGCTGATTGCATGATCACTAATTTCCATACGCCAAAATCTACATTGCTTATGATGATCTCAGCCTTTATGGGTCATGATCTTATGCGCAAAGCTTATGATGAGGCTGTAAAAGAAGGTTACCGTTTTTACACTTACGGAGACGCGATGCTTATCCTGTAATTTGTGTAATTCAATATAGAAGCGGCCATTGGCCGCTTTTTTTATGGTCTGTAGTCAGTTTTGATGCGGTCTTAAAAGTTGAAATTTTTAACAAAAATTTTGTAGCTTGCAGGGGTTAGTCTGAGAGCTTTGAAATTGTCCTCCTGCTAACGAAACCAAACCAAAAATGATGTTTTACCACCGCATCGTTAACCAATGGCAACTATGAAAAAAATATTCGTTATCCTGCTTTTACTATCCTTCTTTCCTTTACAGGCACAGGATGTATGGCCTGAACCTTATAAAATAAATGCAGATTCACTACTCTACACACAGGATCTCCCTCTTGAAAACTGGCAATACTTAAATACAGGTGAAAAACATCTTAGCCTAAAAGACGTTTTGAAAGCAGAAACGCTAAAAAAGTTTAGCTACTCTAAAACCGGTAATATTTCTAACAACTTTGATAAGCCACATGTCTGGACACGCTATAAGCTAAAAAACGAATCGAAGCTGCCACATACTATTACTTTTTCGGCGCAAAAGCCTATAGAAGAATTATATGTGCTTCAAAATGGTAAGTGGAAACATTACCTTGTAGGCGACATGGTTCCCTGGAGCCAGAGAAAAGGCCTGAAACAATTGTCACAAATTATTTTTACGCTAAAACAGGGTGAAGAAATAAAAGTATACAGTGATTTGGGGCAAATTACAATTATGTCGGGACTGGCTCCCGAGATTGGTGATTATCTGAAAGTAATAGACTACCATTATATCAAAAAGCATAACTTCACCACGGACGATGTTATATCGTTCGGTTTTTTTGGTTTTATAATCTTTGCGGTTATATTTAATTTTTTCTTTTATTATGTAAACAGGGAAAGGGTGTATCTGGTGTATTCCATCACACTTCTTACTGCAGCATTGTGGCTGGCGCAAAGCGTTTTCTCATCACTGATATTTGATGAATTCAGGGCAGGTTACCCCGCATTTGTTGCTTTTACAGTAACTTGCTTTATAATAATGCTTATCCAGACAACGCGTTATTTTTTCAGGGTAAGTATTCATTTTCCCGGATGGGATAAATTCCTGGTGTATTCTTCAATTACCATTGGGATTACGGGAGTGCTTATCTTTATTGCCTACCAGTTAAATCTTATAATTTTCTTATTTGTCATAATTGGTGTCATGTCATTGGTAATATTTGCTTTTTTTATAGCTGCGATCGTTATGATTATTTCGTTGTTGCGTAAAAAAGATAAAGAAGCACGCCTTTTTGTTATTGCGGCAATACCATTTATGGTTAGCCCGATATTTTCGGCCATACTCCCTTTTAACTGGGTAATCCCGCTGTTTGGTATGTATACGATACTGGTGCTTTCCTGGGGAATGTTTGCGCGTTTTAAATCACTTCAAATAGCCAATGCAAGAGCCGCACTCGAAAAAGAGGAAGAACGTAACAGACTTATAGCTGCCCAGAAAGAAGAACTGCAAAGGGAGGTAGACGAACGTACAGCGGAACTCAGAAAATCACTGGAGGATCTTAAGCAGACGCAAAATCAGCTTATACAATCAGAAAAAATGGCATCACTGGGAGAGCTTACAGCAGGTATTGCTCACGAGATTCAGAATCCGCTCAATTTTGTAAATAATTTTAGTGATGTGAGTGTCGAACTCCTGGGAGAAATGGAGGAAGAACTGCAAAAAGGAGATGTCGAAGAGGCATTGGCAATAGCCGGCGATGTAAAGCAGAATCTTGAAAAAATTGCACATCATGGCCGCAGGGCAGATGGTATCGTAAAAGGAATGCTGCAACACAGCAGGGCTTCGTCAGGACTTAAGGAACCGGCAGACATCAATATACTGGCTGATGAATACCTTCGACTGGCGTATCATGGGCTAAGGGCTAAAGACAAAAGCTTTAACGCTAAAATGATAACTCAGTTTGATGAAAGCCTGCCAAAGGTTGCCATTGTAGGACAGGATGTGGGCCGTGTTTTGCTTAATATGTTTACCAATGCGTTTTATGCCACACAGCAAAAACAAAAAACAGCAGATAAGGATTATATGCCTACGCTTAGCGTAACCACAACCCAGGATGACAGCAATATAATCATAACGATCAGAGATAATGGTACAGGGATTCCGGATGAGATAAGAGATAAGATACTGCAGCCTTTCTTTACTACAAAACCTACAGGCGAGGGTACAGGATTGGGGCTGTCGCTTAGCTATGACATCATAGTTAAGGGGCATGGTGGCAGCATCGATATTAATTCGCAGAATGGAGAATTTTCTGAGTTTATCATCAGGCTCAAAAAAGATTGATGATTCGCGAATTACTTGATAGAGATATAAATAGTACATTAGCATATTACCATTAGGGTAGAGTGCAGCAATAACTTAAATAACATGAAGATACTTGTAGTAGATGATGAGGCCGATGTGCAGTCACTTTTTTTGCAGCATTTCAGGAAAGAAATAAAAATAGGGGAAATAGATTTTGACTTTGCCCTTTCGGGCGAAGAAGCACTGGAATATCTGCATGACAAACATAACGAAGTAGTTCTCATCCTGTCTGATATTAATATGCCGGGAATGAGTGGTATACAACTATTAGGGACTATAAGAAAGAACTATCATCATCCGTCTCCCGTTGTAATGATGGTTACGGCTTATGGCGACGATGAAAATTATAATCAGGCAATGGATAACGGGGCAGACGACTTTTTGACCAAGCCACTTGATTTTACACTTTTAAAAGAAAAATTAAAAACCTTACCACACCATGACTAAGATACTCGTCGTAGACGATGAAGCGGATTTAGAGATACTGGTAAAACAAAAATTTCGAAAAAAAATACGCGAAAACATATATGAGTTTGTGTTTGCACAAAATGGCGAAGAGGCACTCGTTAAAATAGGTGAGCACCCCGACCTTACGGTAGTGTTGAGTGATATTAACATGCCGGTAATGGATGGGCTAACCCTGCTGACAAGGCTTGCTGAAGTAAATCCGGTGCTTAAAGCTGTTGTGGTTTCGGCTTATGGCGATATGCAGAATATCCGTACTGCTATGAACCGTGGCGCTTTTGATTTTGTGGTGAAACCGGTAGATTTTGAAGACCTTGAGCTTACAATAGAAAAAACAGCCGGATATGTAAGGCAGATGCAGGAAACACTGCAGGCCATCAAAGAAAACAACATCCTCAAAATGTATGTAGACGAGAATGTGCTCAATTTTATGGCGCATAAAGAGTTTGAAAACACGTTGCTTAAAAATGAAATACTAGATGCAACGGTTATATTCATAGATGTTTGCGGCTTTACATCAATAACGGAAAGAGCTCCGGCTAATGAGGTGGTAAACCTTCTGAACGGTATTTTTGACAAGATTGTAGGCGAAGTGATAGGTCAAAACGGGCATGTGGATAAATTTATGGGTGATGCTGTAATGGCAGTATTCAGGGGCGATTTTCATCTGGATCGTGCAATGGATGCAGCACTGGCAATACGTGCATATATTGAAAAGGCGGAGGCAGTTACCTTAGCAGGTATATCTTATAAACCACAAATTTCTATTGGTATTAACAGCGGCGAAATGCTGTCGGGCAATATAGGCTCGGCATCATTAAAACGACTTGATTATACGGTAATTGGCGATGTGGTAAACCTTGCACAACGACTACAGAGTGCAGCGAAGCCCGGCCAGATATTAATTACCGAAGAAGTATATAAAAAAACTAAAGAATCGTTTAGCTGTAATCCGGTAGGCGAGTTTAATTTTAAGAATAAGGCCAATCCAATCGCAACGTTTGAGGTTATTGAATAAATAAAAAACTTTATCATTTTTTAATAATTTCTTACTTTTACGCCTCAACAAACAAACGATAATGGATTTTCAAAATACACGCGAATACGCAAAGCAGCTTGATGCTAATGACAAGCTGGCAAAATACAGGGACGAGTTCCATTTTCCGCATGTAAATGGCAAGCAGGTAATATATTTTACGGGAAATTCACTTGGGCTTCAGCCTAAAAGGACGAAAGCTTACGTAGATGAGATCATGGACGATTGGGCTAAACTGGCTGTAGAAGGCCATTTCTATGCCGATAAGCCATGGTGGGATTATCACGAGCGTTTTGCTGCACCCCTTAGTAAAGTAGTTGGCGCACTACCATCGGAAGTTACGGTAATGAATACACTTACCATTAATCTTCACCTTATGATGGTAAGCTTTTACCGCCCTACAGCAAAGCGCTTCAGGATTATATGCGAGGAGAAAGCTTTTCCAAGCGATCAGTACATGATCAAAAGCCAGGTGAAATTCCATGGGCTTGAGCCTGAAGATGCTATCGTTGAGCTGAAAAGAAGGCCGGGAGAGCATAACATTCGCCTTGAAGATGTTCTTGACAAGATAAAAGAGGTAGGCGATGAGCTTGCACTTGTGCTTATAGGTGGTGTAAACTACTATACAGGACAGGTATTTGATATGAAAACCATAACCAAAGCAGGACAGGAAGCCGGAGCCTATGTGGGCTGGGATCTTGCACATGCTGCGGGTAATATAAAGCTGGAACTGCATGACTGGAATGTAGACTTCGCCGCATGGTGCAGCTACAAATACATGAACTCAGGGCCAGGTAATGCATCGGGGGCATTCGTGCACGAAATGCACCACAACGATATGGACCTTAATCGCTTCGCCGGATGGTGGGGCCATAATAAAGAGCGCCGTTTCCTTATGGAACCAAACTTTGATCCTATCCGTGGAGCAAACGGATGGCAGGTGAGTTGCCTTCCTGTAATTGCATTGGCACCATACCTGGCATCTGTAGAGATGTTTGACGAAGTAGGTATGCCGGCACTTATCCAAAAGCGTGACCTGATCACATCTTATCTTGAGTTTATCCTTGGTGAGATCGATAAAGAGGTTAACGGTAATTTTGAAGTGATCACACCATCTGACCCTGCACAAAGGGCTTCACAGATATCGGTTTTCCTTCACGGAGAAGGAAGGTCGCTGTTTGAGTACCTGATGAAAAAAGGAGTGATAACCGACTGGCGCGAGCCAAACGTTATCCGTCTTGCACCGGTACCGCTATACTGTTCTTTTGAAGATATGTATGAGTTTGGACAGGTACTAAAAGAGGGAATCTTATCGCACAAAAAATAATTTATAAAGGGAGCAACCGCTCCCTTTATTTATACGTATAATTTATTAAGTTTGTAATTGAATATTTAAATAATAGATTAACTATATGAAGGGGACTTTACTTAGAGGACTTAAATTTATATTTGTTTTGTCATTGCTGATCTTAGCATCTTGTAGCGGTGACGGCGATAATGAGGCCCAACAGCTTGCCGGAATTGTTGATATAAAATATAAAGTTGTTGTAAACAGGTCGGTTATTGCAAAGATTACTTATAAAGACCCTACAGAAGCCATGGTAGTTGCAGACGAAGAATATCAGTCGATACTTGGGTTCGAACATGCACAGACAGTTGAAATGCCATTCAAAGCGCAACTTGATGTTGATTTTACAGGTACTGCGGGCATAGATGTTAATTATGACCTGTACATTTATCTGGATGGTCAGGAAGCACGCCACCAGCAAGGTATTGTGCCACCAAACGGATCAGCATCGATAGAATATGATTTTTAATACCTGAAAATTGAAACGATACATGATAAAAGGGAGCTATAGCTCCCTTTTCCATTATCTGATAGTTTTTATAATTCCTTTTGCCTATTTTGCAGACTATAACTGCACTTATGGAGATTTTCGCTGATCTGGCCACACTTTTGTTTGTAATCTTAATCGCTCTCGCATTTGTATATTTCATATTCAGGAGGATAATCGAACCTACTTACATACTACTTTTCAATAAGCCGGTATATGTTCATTTCTATCCTTTTCCAAAAGAATTATCTTTAGGTGAAAAAGCAGTGCTTGATAAACAATTCAGTTTTTACCGCAATCTTTCAGAGCGCCGTAAAAAATATTTTCGACATCGTATCAGGATTTTTATTGATAACTATCAGTTTATAGGGAGGCATGATATTGAAGTGACAGAAGAAATGAAGGTAAAGATTGCTGCCACATCGGTTATGCTGACTTTTGGGATGAGGGACTATCTGCCGTCTCTTTTTAACGTAATTATAATTTATCCTGACGTATTCGAATCGCAAAATGGCGATTATCATAAAGGAGAATTCAATCCTGCTGCAAAAGCAATTGTTTTTTCGTGGAAAGACTTTCAGCAAGGGATAGATTTTGATACTGATAATATGAACCTTGGCCTGCATGAATTTGCACACGTACTGCATTTGTGTGCAATAACTAAAAGAAGGCCTGAGGCATCCCTCGTCATTTACAAAGATATGTTTGAAGAGATCAGGGCATTCTCTGCTAATCCTGCTAACCGGAATAAAATAATGAATTCGGGATATCTCAGGGATTATGCTTTTACCAATCAGCATGAATTCATGGCGGTGGTGTTTGAGAGCTTTTTTGAATCTCCACAGGAATTCAGGCAAAAGCTGCCTGAATTGTATAAGATGGTAAAAGTGATGATCAATTACAGGGAGGGGTAGATCAATTCTCAGTCACAGTCACAATTTTCAGATTTTGTAATGTGATATATTAAACGAAAACTGTGACTACGACTGAAAACTTATTGAAGTTTCTCACGAATATTCTTCAGCTGATGGTTATGCCTCATGGTATGATAGGTTATAAAATGCAGCATCTCTAATTTAGTATTGCCTTCAAAGGGATGCCCGTTGGGCAGGGGAGCCATTTCTGTAAGGTTCACTTTATGGGCAGCTTCTACCATTTTATCTTTGGTTGCTTTCAGCGGCCCTTCCAGGTCGGCTTTATCATAATGCTTGTCTTCAGGTAGGATAAAATCGGGTGATTTCATTTTGGTGTCAAAATTCAGGAAGATTTCCTTAAGCCATGCTGCTTTTTCCTCAGGGTTTCTATGGGCTTGTTCTGTAGGAGCATAAAGCAGCTGATCCATGCCGTCTTCTGATTTATACAGATGCTGGCATACCTGCGCGGCGGTCCAGCTTCCTTCAAAGGGAACGGTGTTCATTTCTTTCTCATTAAAAGAAGAAAGAAGCTGCAGGGTTTCACTCAGCGCAGCCTCTAACTGGTTGATAATTTCTTTTGACATAACAGTCATTTTTATCTGCCACAATTGGGGCAGGTTGATGATTGAATTTTTTGTCATTTCGACCAAAACGCAGTGGAGTGGAGACACGAGGCTTTAGCCGACTGGCGAAGCAAATCTCAATTTAGTAATTTTGACCACTGAATTTATTCTTCCAGTACCGAAAGTATATTCCCTGCCGGATCTTTAAACCAGGCGATTAGCGGTCCGCCTCCCCGAAAGATGTTGTCGGGGTCAGTTTTCATATTGTCGAACTCGTAGCTTTCAAAAACTATCCCCTTATCTTTGAGCTGCTTTACGGCTTTTTCTACATTGGGAACCGGGAAGTTAAGAACCGTAAAGGTTGCTGGTTGATGATTGGGTTTTGGATAAAGTATAATAGGGATTCCGCCATTGATGTGCAGCTCTAAAATACCCATTTCTCCATTCTTTACATCGATCCCAAGTAGTCCGCTGTAAAAAGCTTTTGCTTTGGCGGTATCGTTTACCGAATAGCCGCTGAATGCTTTAGTGTCTTTAAACATAGCTTTGAATTTTTTAGATGAATCTTCCGATTACTATTTTTGAAGATACTTCTCGTTATAGCTTATCATCCACTGTATTTCAAACTTGTCAGTTAGCATACCGTAGTAATCTCCCCAAAACATATCATTCATAGGCATGGTAGCTTTACCTCCAGCGCTTAGTCCATTATAAATACGGTCAGCTTCTTCACGGCTGTTCGCATTCATACTTATTGACATGTTAGTACCGACAGAAACCTGTTCCATTGACTTAGGTACATCAGTACCCATTATCACACTGGAGCCTATGGGTAGTGCCACATGCATAATGCCATTTTTCTCTGTCTCGGGCATGTCTTCACAGCCCGGTGTATCGCCAAAGCGCATAAGCATGGCAAATTCGCCGCCAAAAACGCTTCTGTAGAAATTGAATACTTCCTCGGTATTGCCGTTGAAGTTCAGATAAGGATTCAAAGAATTCATAATTATTTAGATTAATTGTTTGTTTGTTTGTTTGTTTGTTTGTTTGCTGTTGTTTACCTGCTCTCCAGGATTTTTTTCAGGTCATTAAGGCTGACGGACATATCATTGCGTAATGTGTTTTTCATGAGGGCAGTCATCAGGTTTACGGGGTAAGGGCTTTTTCCGGTCATGTGCCATGTCACCTTTGTGCCGTGCTCGCTATCAGCCTCTGTTGCGATATAGAAATGCGCAATACTTTTAAAAGGCCTTGTAAAATGTACTTCGGTTGAGATACGTTCGCCATCCACTATGGCAGTAATCTCTTGTTCGCCGGCACCTGCTTTGCTATTGCCGTCCCAGGCATAAATGTAGCCTACGGTACCATCAACTCCTGTCAGGGTCTTTTTGATATTAGGATCGGTCTTTACCCATTTGCTATACTCTTCTTGGTTGTTTACATATTTTATATAATCAAATACCATATGCTTTGGCCTGTTGATTATGGTAAAAGTTTCTACTGTATATTCTTTAGGAAGGAACAGGGCTATAACAGCGGGTACAGCGATAATGATCAGTATTATCCAGATTATGGTCATCATGTTATATTATTTTTCGAGATTATTTTTCATGTTGATAAGTCCTTTTTCAAATGCACCGCCCAGCTGTTTGTTCATCATCAGGTTCATGATATTCATAGGGTAGTTGCTGTAGCCTGTCATATTCCAGCTTACTTTGGTGCCTCCAAGTGTATCTTTAGTCGTCATGTAAGTATGTGCATCTCCTTCAAAAGGGCGAATGAATTGCAGATCCATATCTACGCGTTCACCTTCTTTAATGGCGGTAATTTCCTGTTTGCCTTCACCAACTTCGTCATTACCGTCCCAATGGTATATAAAACCTACTGTACCGTCAGTCCCGGTATGATTTTTTTTCATTCCCGGATCGGCCATGTTCCAAACGCTGTAATGGTCCTGGTTTTTAATGTGTTTCACATAGTCAAACACTTCAGCTTTCGGTTTATTGATAACGATGTCACGGGTTACATTATATTCTTTGCTAACGAATATGGCAATGACAAACGGAAGCGCAATAAGAACGACTATTATAATAAGGACTGTTTTTAAGATTTTCATTGTCTGGTTCTGTTTGTTTGTTTGTTTGTTTGTTTGTTTGTTGTAAAGTTTATTTTTCAGAAAGCTTTTTAATTTTATCAAGGGCCTTGTCCCACATGTCTGCCATCATATCAGAGTATTCCTCATCACAAGCCGACTCTATATCGAGTTTTGTGCCTTCTTTAGTTTCAGATAGCCAGTAGGTTTCATGGTTTCCTATTACTTTTTTAGCATCGTCGCTTTCAAAATCATCTTTGTTGTCTTTTACAAGCCCTTCGGCTTTGATTGATAGCGTCTTTTCGGGTACATTCTCAGCAATCTTACCAATCATACCGAAACCATTGTTGTCAACAACCCTGTATTTGCTTCCGGGCGACCAGTCGGTTTCTGCTTTAAGGCCTTCGCCAAATTCAGCATACCATTCTTCTACGTAAGGGCTGTTGAGAAGCACTTCCCAAACTCTCATTGGAGAGGCGTTTATTGCAATTGTTTTATTAATGATTTTAGTACTCATGGCTTTCAGTTTTTGTTTATGAATGATAATTGGCTTTTTGTTTTTGTGTAAAAAATTAACAGTTTATTTAGAAATACAACTGTTACTGAATCTCTTAAGCAAAGTTAAGCTAAACAATTTATAGTTATGGTGTTATAAAAGTCAAGATAAGGGGGTGTTTAAGACAAAAATATTATATTTGTTATTCCCCCTCTAATCATACCGCTATGCAATTAGGAATCTTACTGACCAAAGACCACCGTTTACTGAGTGTGGCCGCGATAATTGATGTACTTGAAACTGCAAACCGCTTTTACCGTAATGAGGGCGAACAGGAACCTTTTGTTATTGACCTGCTGCATATGCCTGCTCACGAAAGTATGTCGTATCCCGGCTATACCTCTAAAAACCCATCAAAAGACAATTATTATGACCTTCTCCTTGTACCATCATTTACAGGAGAGTGGCTCGCCGAATCGCTAAAAGCTAATATGGCGTGGATACCGTGGCTTCAGGATCAGTACAAGGAAGGGGCGGCTATTGCGAGTTTCTGTACAGGTGCATTTTTGCTTGGTGCGTCCGGATTGCTTGACAACAAACCGGCGACGACACATATTAATGCAGAATCGACATTCGCTAAATTATTTCCTTTAGTACAGTTACAGGCCGAAGCTGTGGTGACAGAGAAAGACAGGATTTATACCAGTGGGGGAGCTACCAATACTTTTCATTTATTGATGTTGCTGCTTGAGATATATTGCAGTAAAAAGGTAGCTGTTAAAGCTGCTAAAGTATTTTCGATTGACCTTGACCGAAACAGGCAAACCTATTTTGGGACATTCACCCCTGCCGAAGACCACGGCGACGATTTGGTAAAAAGAGCACAGGAAGAGATTCGTAAAAATTTCAGTACAGCCAACACCATAGAAGAGCTTATTATTGATGTGCCGGCCAGTCGACGCAATCTTGTGCGACGCTTTAAGCAGGTTACGGGAATTACACCAATAGAATATTTGCAAAAGACACGCATTGAAGCCGCCAAGCAAATGCTTGAGCAGTCGCGTCACAGTATACTTGAAGTAATGCTGGAGTCAGGATATAATGATCTGAAGACTTTCCGTACGCTGTTCAAAAAGAATGTGGGAATGACCCCAAAAATGTATAGGGAGAAATTTAGCGGACAATTAGTATAAGCCTAAACGCTTTTTTGACGTACTTTTTTAGTCGTTTTTTTCTTTGAGGCTTTAGTCACAGGTTTCTTTTTCTCCGGAGCAGGTTCAGTCCTGCCTTCGGTAAAGGTTACTGTTTCTACACCGGTTGGCTTACACATTTCGCTGGCATCTACAACAGCGAAAGTATTAAAAGGCAGATTTATACTTATATCTTCTGAAATTGAAGCTTCATGCTGATTTTGCACCGAAATATCCGATATGCAAAATAAGAGAAGAAATAATAAGAGTATTGATCGTGCCATTGTTTACTATTTGTTGGTTATGTAAATGTAATTAAAAAATTGATTATCAGGAATTAATTTTAAATTCAAGCCCTAATCCTCTGTAACTGTTTATGGCAATCGATGCATCTTCGCTAAAATATTTCCTCAACCTGCTTATGAAGACATCCATGCTGCGGCCTGAAAAAAAATCGTCACTGCCCCATACCTCTTTTAATATATCATCACGTTTAATCATGCGGTTCTTGTTCGTAAACAGGTAGCCAATAAGATGGGCTTCCTTTTCGGTAAGCCGATGCAGGGTCTCGTTCAATGCCAGGGTATAATTAGTCCCGTCAAACGTATAATTTCCAATTTTCATTGTATTGTTGTCTGAAGCTGTTACGGAGAAACCACGTTGGGAACGCTTCAGTATATTAGTAATGCGAAGTATCAGCTCATCAGCTTCAAATGGCTTTACAACATAATCATCGGCGCCCAGCTTCAGTCCGCGGATCTTGTCTTCTTTCATGCCTTTTGCTGTCAGGAAAACTATTGGTGTTTCAGGATTTGCTGCAATAACTTTTTCAGCCAGCGTAAAGCCATCCATTTTTGGCATCATTACATCAAATACACAGATGTCGGGATTGGCTTCGGGGAATAAAGCCAATGCTTCGGCACCGTCTTTGGCCCAGGTAACGGTGAATCCGGATATCTCAAGATACTGTCTTAAAATGCTGGCATAATCAAAATCGTCTTCGGCTAATAATATATGCTTCACGGCTGTGGGATTGAAATTATAAATTGGGCACCATTGCCTTCTTCGCTGTTTACAGTGATACTGCCATTATACGCTTTAACCAATTGATGTACATAAAACAACCCGAGGCCAAGGCCTTTAGTAGTATGTATGTTGCCTTTTTGTACACGATAGAATTTTTCGAATATTGCTTTTTGTTCTTTTCTGGCAATGCCAATACCGTTGTCTTTTATGCGTAAGGTGGCATTCGCGTCTGTTTTCTGTAGGCTTATACTAATGGTGTCTGCACCATATTTTACAGCATTATCCAGAAGATTGATGAGCAGGGTAGCAAAATGAAACCTGTCCATATACAGGACAGCACCTAATGTCTCAACGTGTGTTGTAATGCCTGGATGCGAAAGCATAAAATCGTCCAGTATTTCTTTAATGGAGGTATTGTCGATTATCTGCTCCTGAGCAGCGGTGATGTTGCCTTCGGTCAGAGAAGCTTCGGTTACCTGTCCAAACAGCTTTTGCATACGCACATTTTGTCTGTCAATAATTTCGAGCGAATGCTTAAAATGCTCTTCGGTAAGCTGGCCTTCTTTCCGGTGAAGCGTTTTTACGGCAATATCAAGCGCGGCGAGGGGTGTCTGAAATTCGTGGGTTATGTTATTGATAAAGTCGGTCTTTATCTCGGCGATTTTTTTCTGAGTAATAAGATTCTTAATGGAGAGGTAAAACAGTATTACCACAAAACTAAGCAGCATTACCGAAAAGATAAGTAGCCCCGCCATTTTTATATATACACGCCTTTCCCAGTTGGCAATGCTGTAATAACGTTGGGACACGACTTCAAAAGTATATTCGGTAGTTGTTTTATGATCGTCGCTGTATTTCCCGTCCCGCCAGGTAGATCGTGATGCCGGTGTTTCGGGTGTGCCTGCTGTATTGTTGCCATAAAGCATTAGTTTACCTTTAAACAATGTGTCAGGAATTTTACTTCCGTCTCTCAGGAGTACAATTGTTTTCAGGTAATTGATATAATTTACCTCATATTGTTCAAAGATTTGGTTCTTATTGATGTACTCATCCATAACCTCTGATAAGGAGTCGGAAACTTTTGTTATCAGTTTTTTATAATCTTCTTTTTTGGCTTTATGGTCGTAATAATTTCGTATGAATTTACTGGTTTGAAGCATCCATGCTCCGTTTATGGAATCAAGCTTTCCGGAAGTTTCCAGCTCAAGGAACTGTTGGGTAATTTCAGCATTTGCCTCTTTGGCTTTCAGCTTATAGGTGTTATATATAAAATAGCCCTGTATCACGGCAAGTGCCGTAACCGTAATTATGCATCCAACAATAAGGAAAAGTATTTTACGCTTCATGTTCAGGGTTACTATATGCAAGATACAAAACTAAGGGTTTCTGCCATCACAAACATAGCCCGGCTAGCCATTAACCTGTCATTAACCTAGCATTAACCGTGCAGACCAAAACATTTGCAGAGATTTGCAGTAATCATCAATCAATCATCATGGGTTCAATCATCATCAATAAACGTTTGTTTTCATTTTTTATCACTTTCATTTCTCTTGCCTGTGCGGCGCAGAACCCCGCCGTATCCGGCAAGGTACTTGATGCCGGTAAGCAGCCGGTGGCATTCGCCAATGTAACCCTGAAGTTAGCGCTGAAGGATAGTACCTATATGAGAACATCTTTTACAGGAGAAGATGGCCGTTTTGAAATTGCAGCCAGTACAATGCATGGTAATTATACACTGACAATAAGTACTGTTGGTTTTGAAAGTTACACTACAGTACTTGAGGTTAAGGGTAATGTTACGGTACCTGATATTGTCCTGAAAACATCAGCGAAAGAATTGGAAGGGGTTGTTATAGACCAAAAAAGACCAGTAGTGCGTCGCAAGATAGACCGCCTTGAATTTGACGTTGAGAACTCGATACTATCTTCAGACAATGCCTGGGAGATCGTAAAGAAAACTCCGGGTGTCACTGCCTCGGGCGACGGGCTTTCCATCCGCGGAAGTAGCGGTATACTGGTAACCATTAACGATAAGAAGGTATACCTGAGCGGTACTGAACTTAAAAACCTTTTAGAAAATACTGACGGGAGTAATATAAAATCCATAGAAGTCATCACTACGCCTCCGGCAAAATATGAAGCCCAGGGAAGTGCAGTGCTTAATATCAAAATGAAAAAGAATATTGGAGGCGGCTATAAAGGCATGGTGACAGGTGCTTATGTACAGTCGATGTATCCTAAAGGAGTCGTGGCTACCAATCAATATTACAAGAATAAGAAGCTGACGCTCTTTGGCGGATATATGTTTGGTTCAGGACACTATTATACTGAAAACAAAGGTGAGGTAAAATATTTTGATCCCAATGGCGATGTAGCTTCAACCTGGAAAAGCGTAGAGAAGACAAATTACAGGGCATTGCAACAAAACAGTTATAACATCACGGCAGAATATGCCATAGATTCACTCAATACATTTACGGCTGGTTTCAACGGATTTCAAAGTCTTAAGAGTACGGCATTGGTGGATACGCCAACTTATATTTATGGACCTACAGGTCAGCTGGATTCGCTGTTTACCAGCCATACCCACAGGGACTATCCCGATAAGAACAGTACGCTTACGGCATCTTTTGAGCATAAGTTCAATGCAAAGCATAAGTTTGTACTCTCGTCAGATTATACCAAATATTATACGAATCAGGATCAGGGAATCAATACGGCTTTTTCACTGCCGGAGGCACCGCCTCACAGTCAGCAGGATATTCAGAGTAACGATACCCGCCGCATCAACCTGCTATCATTGCAGGCTGATTATAACGGCGAAATTGGGCAAACTAAAATTGAAGGAGGAGTGCGCTATGGTAATGTAGATGCCGAAAACAATTTTGACTATTACAGCGAAATTGATGGAGTTCCTATAACTGGCGATCTGTCTAATCGTTTCTTATATGATGAAACAATAATGGCAGGGTATATAGGTGCCGACCGCGAGTTCGGGAAATGGGGTTTTAAAGCAGGGCTTCGTGGTGAACACACTAAGCTTGAAGGTGACCTTGAAACAACCGGAGAGGTAAACGCACAAAACTACTTTAAGCTTTTCCCTTCGGCTTATGCTTTGTACAAGGCATCGGACAATCACCAGATAGGATTCTCGTATGGTAAGCGCATCATCAGGCCGCAGTATGGCATGCTTAATCCGTTCAGGTCATATAGTACGCCTTTTTCATATACTACAGGAAACCCGCAACTAAATCCGGCTTTAGCCCATAATCTGGGATTGCAGTATACACTCAAGAGTAAATATATGTTCGGCCTTTTTTACCGTTATGAAAAAGACCCGTTTAATATGATTACCTATCAGGATTATGCCACCAATACTATTATAACAGAATATACCAATATAAGCAGCAATACATCAGCCGGAGCTGAGTTCAATACCAATTTAGAATTATTCCCGTGGTGGGAAGCCGGAACTTTTATGACAGCTGGCTATCAGCAAAACAGTTTTCAGGGGGCAGACGGCCATATTCAGGAAATAGACCGCTGGACATTTTATGGCAATACCAATAACCGATTTACACTGAATAAAAAGAAGGACTTTTTTAGCGAAGTAAGTTTCTTTTATTCATCGCCGACGGTGCAGGGCGCTTATAAACTGGGAGACATTTCAAGTCTTTCGGTAAGTTTCAGGAAACGCTTTTGGGAAGGAAACGGAGAACTGTCGCTTATATTCTCTGATATTTATAAAGGGGAGAGGCAAACCACGACTACCAGTTATGCCAACCAATACAGTCGTTACAGTATGTATGGCGATTCGCAAAGCTTCAGGATACAGTTCAGGTACCGTTTTGGTAACCAGAAACTGGAAGACGGAAGGACCCGTCAGACCACCGAAGAACAGAACCGTTTATAAACAATAACGTTTGAGTTAGTTGCCCTGTCCCGCCAATACTGGCGGGACAGGGCTTTTTTTAGAAATATAGTTGGTATATTTGCCACCATAAGTTCTTTACTTAATTTCTTTCAAACGGAAATGGTTTTCGGCGAAAGCCGGGATTAAAAGGGAATCGTGTGTAAATCACGAACTGTCGCGCAACTGTAAGTGCCATACCAAGGTTTTTATCAATAATGTTCACTGTTTGCTCCGGCGAATGGGAAGGACGATAAAAACGGCACAAGTCAGGAGACCTGCCATTACTTACTTGACAATGCTTTCGCGGTTTGAAGCAATTGGTTTCGGTTTTTCGCATGGGATTCCCGTGTCCGTACCCTATTACTTCTTAAGGCATTGTGAAATAGAGCAAAAGGGCTTTTAACGAATTTATTAATTTATTAAAAGCAAAAAAATGTTCACAAACAATCTTGGCTACCCACGCATCGGTAGCGGCAGGGAATTAAAAAAAGCCTGCGAAAATTATTGGTCCGGCAAAATTTCCGGTCAGGAACTGGCAGCAATCGCTAAAGAGTTGAGGCTACAAAACTGGCAGCTTCAAAAACAAGCAGGGATAGACCTTATCCCTTCCAACGATTTTTCATTTTACGATCAGGTACTCGATCTTTCGTTTGCACTGGGAGCGATTCCTCCCCGTTATGAAAGCCTTAAAGGACAAAACGATACCGATCTATACTTTGCCATGGCTCGCGGTTACCAGAAAGATGGCCACGATATCACCGCTATGGAAATGACAAAATGGTTCGATACCAATTACCATTATATAGTCCCCGAATTTTATAAAGATCAGCAATTCTCGTTTTCCTCAAAAAAAGTTATCGAAGAGTTTATAGAGGCCAAAGAAGCGGGAATACTTACCAAGCCCGTACTGATAGGTCCTGTTTCTTACCTGCTTTTGGGTAAAGAAAAAGAAGAAGGCTTCGAAAAAATAAGCCTGATAAAAAACCTGTTGCCTGTTTATCTTGAGATTATTAATGAGCTTACGGAAAATGGCGCCGAATGGATACAGTTTGATGAGCCATTCCTGTCGCTCGACCTTTCCAAACAGGAAAAAGATGCTTTCGCTTATGTATACAAAGAAATTAAAAATACATTTCCTAAGCTAAAGGTACTGCTTACCACATATTTTGAAGGACTTGACGATAACGCCTGGCTTGCAGCATCGTTACCGGTATGCGCATTGCATATCGACCTTGTTCGTGCACCTGAACAGCTTGATATATTGCTAAATCTGATTCCTTCAGAAATGAGCCTCTCATTGGGAATTGTAGATGGGCGAAACATCTGGAAGAACGATTTTCAGTCATCACTTAAGATAATAGACAAAGCATCTAAAAAGATAAGCAGAGATCGCATCCTTATTGCGGCCTCATGTTCATTGCTGCATTCGCCTTATGATCTCGATAATGAGAGCAATGAAGTGGCATTATCTGCTGAAGTAAAACAATGGATGGCATTTGCCAAACAAAAGATACAGGAGGTTGTTGTACTGAAGCAATTGGCAAATAGTGAAAACATCACCTTTGCGGCAAATGCATTAAAAGAAAATATTGATGCTATAACTACAAGAAAGACATCGCCACTAATACATAATGGCTTAGTACAACAGCGTGTGGCCGGAATTACTGATGAACAGGCACAGCGTAATAACCCGTTCAGCATAAGAGAGCAGTTACAGGCAGCATCATTAAATCTGCCATTATTCCCTACCACAACAATAGGGTCGTTTCCGCAGACTGCCGAAGTACGCAGTTGGAGAAACAGCCTGAAAAAAGGTGATATTACGGAGAAACGCTATGAAGAGCTTGTGAAAAAAGAGACCGAAGAAACCATACGTTTTCAGGAAGAGACCGGAATTGATGTACTGGTTCATGGCGAATTTGAGCGCAATGACATGGTGGAATATTTTGGCGAACAGCTGGCCGGTTTTGCTTTTACCCAAAATGGCTGGGTGCAAAGCTATGGCAGCCGTTGCGTAAAACCACCTGTAATTTATGGGGATGTTTCCAGGCCGGAGCCAATGACGGTAAAATGGTCGGCGTATGCACAATCACTTACCGATAAACTGGTGAAAGGAATGCTTACCGGACCTGTTACAATACTGCAATGGTCTTTTGTGCGTGACGATCAGCCGCGCCGCGATACCTGTATGCAGATTGCCCTTGCCATCAGGGATGAGGTAAACGACCTTGAACGTTCAGGGATTAAAGTGATACAGATCGATGAGCCTGCTATCAGGGAAGGCCTTCCGTTGCGAAAAAGCGAATGGCAGGAGTACCTTGAATGGGCTGTTAAGGCTTTCAGAGTATCTGCATCGGGGGTTGAAGACACAACCCAGATACATACCCACATGTGCTATTCTGAATTTAACGATATCATTAAGAACATTGCCGACATGGATGCCGATGTGATTACCATAGAATGCTCACGTTCGCAAATGGAATTGCTTGATGCCTTTGCCGATTTTAAATACCCGAACCAGATTGGGCCGGGAGTATATGATATACATTCTCCGCGTGTACCATCAAAAGATGAGATGGTTGCCCTTATGGATAAAGCACAAAGGGTTATCCCTGCAAAACAATTATGGATTAATCCTGATTGTGGGCTTAAGACCCGCCATTGGGAGGAAACCCGAAAAGCGCTGGCAGAGATGGTAAATGCTGCACACGAATTGCGTGTAGCACATACTGTCAGCTTATAGACTGACCCTTATCCCTGTCATTTTTGATGGCAGGGATAATTTTGAATAAAATACCATTATATGAATACCAAAATAAACGCAGCAATTACTGCTGTG
The DNA here is from genome assembly GCF_054457175.1 of Flavobacterium hauense. Classification (NCBI taxonomy): domain Bacteria; kingdom Pseudomonadati; phylum Bacteroidota; class Flavobacteriia; order Flavobacteriales; family Flavobacteriaceae; genus Flavobacterium; species Flavobacterium hauense. The sequence goes on along the minus strand of NZ_JBTKVX010000006.1, from coordinate 124,323 downwards.
GGTGGTTATGTGCCCCAAAGAATACTTGATAATGCCACCCTTGAAAAAATGGTGGATACATCTGACGAATGGATCGTTACCCGTACAGGGATAAAAGAACGCAGAATACTTGAAGAAGGAAAAGCCACATCAGATATGGCTGCCCTTGCGATTAAGGACTTGCTTGAAAATTCAGGTGTAAAGCCTGAAGAGATAGAAGTTTTGATACTCGCTACCTCTACACCCGATAATGTGCTATCGCCTGCAGCACCACTAGTCTGCCACAAAGCAGGGCTTGTAAATGCATGGGGTTTTGACCTTAATGCGGCCTGTAGCGGCTTTTTATATGCGCTTTCGGTCGCGGCATCGCTGATAGAAAGCGGCAGGCATAAAAAAGTACTTTTAGTAGGTGCTGATAAGATGAGCACAATTGTAAACTATGAAGACCGCAATACCTGTGTGCTTTTTGGAGATGGAGCCGGAGTCGTACTGCTCGAACCATCTGATGATGATTCAGGGATTTTGGATAACATCTATCATTCTGATGGAGGCGGGGTACAATTTCTTTCGGTTCCGGCAGGAGGGTCGGCTGAAGGGACATCTCAGCAAACACTGGATGATAAAAGGCATTATGTACAGCAGGATGGGCGTACCGTTTTTAAGAATGCCATAAACGGAATGACTTCAGCAAGTAAAGAGCTGCTTCAAAAACTGAATCTGACGACAGATGATATCAACTGGGTTGTGCCACATCAGGCCAACCTGCGCATTATAGATTCGGTAGGGCATAACCTTGGTATTCCTAAAGAAAAGATCAAAGTAAATATTGAGCGTTACGGTAACACCACGGCAGCAACCTTACCGCTTTGCCTTTGGGATTTTCATAACGATTTTAAACCCGGCGATAAGATATTGCTAACCGCGTTTGGTGCCGGATTCACGTGGGGAAGTACCTGCATCGTGTGGGGAAAACTTAAAAATAAATAAAACAAGAAATGACATTACAAGAAAAAATAGACGCAGCACAAACACATATATTTAAAGCAATATTTCCTAATACAACCAATCATTACGATACCCTTTTTGGAGGTATGGCCATGCATCTTATGGATGAGGTGGCCTTTATTACTGCTACTCGTTTCAGTAGACAGAGGGTAGTAACCGTGAGCAGTGACCGTATTGACTTTAAGAAGCCCATTCCTGCGGGTACTTTTGCCGAACTTATAGGCAAGGTAACCCATATTGGTAATACCAGCCTTCAGGTGCATGTAGAGATATTTGTCGAAGACATGTACTCAACTACAAGAGAGAAAGCGATAACGGGTAACTTTACTTTTGTAGCCATTAATGAGAACAAGGAGCCGGTGCCTATTAATAAGTAGTATTTTATAATTTCCTGCAAGGTCTTCAAGAGCTTGTAAGTATTTGGTTTGCGATAAAAAACCTGCAAGGTTTCCAAAACCGTGCAGGTTAGTACTCAAATTCTAAAACAAATTATATCTCATACCAATATATACTCTTCTTCCCTGCATTGAACCATAATTATAGGTTGTGTCGAAGGTATAACCGTTAGGATTTGTTACCGGATCATCTGCTGTTTTGTTGAATGGGTCGAACGGACGCATTAACGGGTCTTTTGGTACAAAATCGATGATGTTTTTCATTCCTGTATACAGCTCCAGGCCATAACTGAATTTTTTAGTGAACTGGATATTTGCGATGCAAAACCACGGCGAATATTCAGGCCTGTAATCGTTAGGCAGTATTGGGAGGCGCATTGGTCCGTACCAGTTGCCGGTAAGATCGATGCTGTAGTTGTTGCGGAAGCTATAAGTAGCAATAAAATTCCCTGTCCATTTTGGTGCATGCAGCTGCTGTGACCTCATTTCGCCTGATCCATTATTCTCGATCTGGAAAACATCCATATATGATACTCCCAACATCATCTTTAGCGGGAAGTTGAAAGTTACATCAGTATTCAGTGAAACACCTTGCGATATGGCATGACCGTTGAGGTTGTCATAGATAATCTTGGTAGGGTCGGTGTCAAAATCACCTACTATCTTATTGGTAAAATAAGAATAGAAGCCGGTAATATCAAAATTAATGAAAGCAAAACTTGCGGGTACCTTAAGGATATAATTCAGGTTACCGTTGTAAGAACGTTCCGGTTTAAGTTCTTCTGCAATTATTACATCTCGTGCCCCCGTAAGTGCGGCATGGTCTTCTGTAAAAAGATTAACCACCCTGAAGCCCGTTCCAAAACTTGCCCTGATGATGTTATTATGGTTTGGTGCAAATTTATAGGCTACCCTTGGCGAATGCACTCCACCGTGGTTCTTATCATAATCGAAACGATAACCGCCCAATAGCTTATGTCTTTCATTCAGCGTCCATTCATCCTGTACAAATAAGCCGGGGAGCGGTGTTTCCTGCGGCCTGTTAGTAGTTCCGTCAAGGCTTGCTGTCGCAGGAGTGTTGTCGTCATAGTAAGTGTAACGCATTGCTCCGCCTAACAGAAAAGTATGATTTGCGCCAAACTGCTTGTCCCAGTAGGTTTGTATAAAAGCAACCTGTTGGTTTGCCATGTAGGGTGTAAATCCATAATAAGAATTCTGGTCGTGCCAGTTGTAGGAGAATTGCGTAAATATCCTCTCGCTTACCGGCAGCTGGTATAATCCGATAAGTTCGGCACGCTTGGTATAAATGCTTTCGCCATAAATACTGTCACTACCACGCCATTGTTTGGTCCAGTTCATTTCTCCGCCCCAACGGTCTTCATACACATAACGTCCCGCCAGGCTGAAAGTGCGGTTTTCTTTACGCTCAAAATTCCATTTATTAAATACCGATATACGGTTCTGCTGGGTAACATCGGTAAAGTTGTCGCCATTCTTATCGGCAAGTACGCTATAATTAAAATAGTTTACACCAAGCAGCGAAGTGGCTGTTCCGGCTTTAAGCTTCACAGCTGCATCAAAGCTCTGCTCGCCCCAACTTGTAACAAAATAGTCGGCGCTCACTACCGGGGCTTTTACAGGGCTTTTGGTAATTACATTAATGATACCGCCCATAGCTTCAGATCCGTATAGCGACGACGCAGGGCCTTTTACAACTTCGATGCGCTCTACAATGCTGTTAGGGATTCCGCTAAGTCCGTATACAGTAGAAAGGGCACTTACAATCGGCATTCCGTCGATCAGTATCATGGTATAGGGCCCTTCCATCCCGTTAATATGAATATCGCCAGTGTTGCATACATTACAGTTTAGCTGAGGTTGTACGCCATTTATCATTCCGACGGCTTCAAACAGGCTGGCAGTTGGGTTCTTCTTAAAAAGTTTCGGAGTAATTATCTCTACGGGGATAGGGCTGTCGCTCCTGCTTACTTCTTTCATGGTGCCGGTGATAACGACCTCTTCCAGTGATTTGTTTTCATCCTGCATTGCGATATTCAGAAGTATGGGATCAGTACTGTTGATGTTAACTTTTTTTCGTTCGTTAAGTAACCCTACTGAACTGAATATAATTTCGTATGTACCGAACGGTATATTTTTTATTTCATAATTACCGTCATTATCTGAAGCAGTCGAAATACCGGATGGAACCACAATAATGCTGACGGCAGGCACAGGTTCGTTATTTTGGGTAATCTTTCCTTTTATGCTGCCGTTTTGGGCAAACAGGGGTAACGTGGCGAATATCAGTAAGAACTGAAAGTAAATTTTCATCATCTAAATTTATAATTAGCTCTACAAAAGTATAAATTTAGTCTAATCTAAAAATTATTTTTTATTTTATTTTAAAATATTATTCGAAACATCTAATTAAACCACTTGGTTTTTATCTGTAAGGGAGATAATATCTTGTGTTGTTTTTCTGTTATGGTTTCTGGGAATTCCTTATTTTTACAAGAGAGAAAAGAAATTTAGATTTGGATTCAAAAGGTAATTTCATAACGATAAAACCAAAAAATGAATTGGTAGCCAAATATGTTGACTACTACTATTTTCATGTGTCTGATGATGCTGATTTTAGCAAAAAGTTCTTTTTTTATCCAAATTACAAACACGCAGTTACAATTTACAAAGGGTCTGATGTAAGTCTTACTGATGAAGGTTCGCTTGTAGTGCCTTCAACTGACCATAAGATTCTTTCATTTTACTCGATCAATACTGATGCGAATTTTAAAGTAGAGCTTCATGGTATTTTTGATAAGATTGGCATCGTGTTCAATCCGTTGGGTCTGAACCATTTTATAAAAGAGCCTCTCGGTACTTTTTTTGACAGATCGATAAACAAGCTCGATTGTTTTGGGGCATCTTTCACGAATGCTTTAGAGGAGATTTATTCTGAAAGTACTATCGAAACCAAAGCTGCTTTACTTGACACTTTTTTTTCGGCAAATTTCATAGGTTTTGATGAGCCGATAGTGAAAAAAGCGATTCTGGAAATACTCAATTCTAACGGATCGGTAAAAGTTGAAGAGCTTTCAGAGGCTTTGGGAGTCAATCGTAAAACATTGCTGCGCCTGTTTAAAAAACACCTTTGCTGTAGTGTTGAGGAGTATAAAAAAATGGTGATGTTTCGCAACGCGCTCAATTATTCGCAGCAGCTTGGAGATGATGCCACCCTTACTGATGTTGCTCTTTATAGCCTTTATTACGACCAGGCGCATTATATAAAACATTTTAAGTCAGTTACTCATCAATCACCCAAGACACTTCTTTCTAAACTTACCAAATTAGGCAGCCAGGAAACCTATTGGCATTTTGAGGATTAATAGAGAATGTCCCAATTTTACAATTTTTAGTTTTGAATGATAATTATCTTTGAATATATAATAACCAATAAACATTCATTATCATGAAAATCAAGACAGCCAAACAACTACTTATTACGCTTATATTGATAAATGTGCTTGTTTTTTCTCTTATCGGGGCAGTGCTTTGGTATTATGACGGACCTCAAATTTTAGGCCCTTTGGCAGGTGCGGCAGCAGCGAGTACAGCAGTACAGTATATTTTAAGAAAAAAACAACTTCCGCAAGCATAAAAAATTAGAAGCAGGATATTATTGTCCCAATTTTACAATTCTATTCTGAAAGCTTTTCTCAAATTTGTACTAATAAATTAATAGTAAAATGGCGTTTCGTTCTCTTCTAATGCTTCTGTGTGCTTTATTTTTCACAATTGTTATGGGCTATCTTATAGATGATCTATTCAATAAGCAGTGGTACGGTTATATCTTTTTGGGTATGACATTAAGCTTTGTGATATATACTTTTCGGGTTCAGAAAAAGCTTGAAGTTTTTCCTGAGATGCCTCTTTATTTTAAATTTGCTTTAGTATTTCTTTTCACTTTACTGACATGCCTTTCTATGGGATTCATTGCCGATCGGTTTTTAGATATGAATTTGTATAAGGAATGCTTAATGGCGGCTGTGTTTTCAACCCTAATGGGATATAATGCTTACCGTGCAAAAATAAAAAAACAATAAATTATGATACAGTTGATAATCATGATCATTGAATTTTTACAGTTGCTGATTATCAGCTTGCTGTATTAATGAAAAAAGCTTCCTGCTTTAAAACAGGAAGCCATTAACGAAATAAGCACACACATTATCTTTAAGTAATTGTTTGGGACAACAAGTACTGTTTGTGTAGCATTAACTAACTAACAATGAGCGAATCTAGGTAAAAATTATATCCGCTTGTAAAACGACTTTAATTTTTACCTTTTATCCTTTGAAACTGTCCTGTTGTCGTTTTTTTTGTTAGCATTTTTTTTAATGCCTGTAAATATCATTCTTAACTTAAATTCAGAAAGTTTTGATACTCATTATTTTGTGTAAGAAAACTGTATTGATATTTATGTTAAAGTATTTATCCGTTTTTTTCATCTCACGATATATTCCCTTAGCTTTGTGTTGCATATCCGGAATACTGCCTATGACGAATTGAATTGGTCATTTATTACGATTTCGTAAAGACATTGGCATGCTATTCGTGTAGATTTGCGATTGCTATACTATATCATATTATGAAGATTAAATACATTGTATACTCACTATTGATTGTGGGCGTAGGCGCCTTAGTGTTCTACAGGATTTCTGAAAACAAAAAGCAAAAGATGGAGGCCTCCGGTGGAGGCGGAGGCAAAGACGGAAAAAAACCGCCAATGGCTGTAAATGGAGTAGTTGTTGCTCCTCAGGATTTTGCTAATACACTTTCACTTTCAGGATCTATCGAAGCCAATGAGCAGATTGAGGTTCGTTCGGAAGTTTCGGGTATAGCAGAAAAGATATTCTTTGCCGAAGGTGCTAAAGTGAGTAAAGGGCAGGTATTGGTAAAGATAAATGATATAGAGCTTCGTGCACAGGCCAGGCAGGCAAAAACAAGGCAGACACTTGCAGCCGAGAATGAAAGACGTGCAAGGTTGTTGCTTCAAAAAGAAGCAATCAGTCAGGAGGAATATGATATAGCAAGCGCTGATTATAAAACTGCCCAGGCGCAAACTCAACTTATAAATGCCCAAATAGGCAAAACATCTATCAGAGCGCCATTTTCGGGAACAATAGGGTTGCGAAATATATCGCCGGGTACTTATGTTACACCTACAACATTAATCACCAGCCTGGTGAACAGCAGCCAGATCAAGATAACATTTTCGATACCTGAAAAATATGCTTCGCAGATGAAGGTCAATACTCCTGTTACCTTTACCGTGGCGGGAAGCACTGATAAATTTCAGGCGATGGTATATGCGTTAGAACCTTCGGTTGAGGTTACTACACGTACTTTAAAAGTAAGGGCTATCGCTGAAAATGCACAAGGGAAATTGTTGCCGGGAACGTTTGCCAATGTAACCCTGCCGCTTGATGAGGTTCAGGGAGCTTTTGTAATTCCTACTGAAGCTATCGTTCCGGTGCAGGGCGGTAAAAAAGTATTTGTTGTAAAAAATGGTCAGGCACAGGAAGCCATGGTTGAGACCGGTACCCGTACAGATAAAGATATTGTAGTATTGTCAGGCCTGAAAGCCGGAGATACTGTATTGACCACAGGCGTACTGTCTCTTAAAAAAGAAACCCCGGTAAAAGTATCGCTAACCAAAAAAGCTAATTAGCGATGAGTTTATCAACCATAAGCATAAAACGTCCCGTACTTACCATAGTGATGAATGTTGCAATTATCCTTTTCGGGATCATTGGCTATACATTTCTTGGAGTCAGGGAATTCCCTTCGATAGACCCGGCACAAATATCGGTGCGCACCAGTTATGCCGGAGCAAATGCCGACATCATCGAGTCCCAGATAACCGAACCGCTTGAAAAAGCCATCAACTCTATTGATGGTATCCGTAATATAACGTCTTCAAGTAACCAGGGGTCAAGTAACATTACCATAGAATTTGAACTTGAAAAAAACCTTGAGGAAGCTGCTAACGACGTTCGTGATAAAGTATCGCAGGCGGTACGTAGCCTCCCGCAGGATATAGATGCCCCTCCGGTTGTGTCTAAAGCCGATGCCGACTCCGAGCCTATTATAACCATGACGGTTCAGAGTGCTACACGTGATCCTCTTGAACTGAGCGATTATGCAGAGAATGTTATCGCCGAAAGATTACAGACAATTCCCGGAGTAAGTAGTGTGCAAATTTGGGGGCAGAAACGTTATGCCATGAGAATGTGGCTTGACCCTGTAAAACTTAACGCTTATGGCGTTACAGTAGGCGATGTGCGTACTGCACTTAACAGCCAGAACGTGGAACTGCCAACAGGTAAACTTACAGGAGCCAATACAGAACTGACCATAAAAACACTGGGTAACCTTGCGACTCCAGAGCAGTTCAATAACATCATCATTAAGTCTGAAGGCGAGAAAATAGTGCGTTTCAGTGATGTGGGCAGGGCAGAACTTGGCCCTGAGAATATGGAAACCAAAATGACGAATGATGGGCAGCAGCTTGTTGGCCTTGCAATCATTCCGCAGCCGGGAACCAACTATGTTGAGATTGCCGATGCTTTCTACGCTCAGTATGACCAGATGAAAAAGGAACTTCCGGGCGATCTGGTCACCAATATAGTTATCGATAATACGGTATTCATTAAAAAATCGGTATTGGAAGTGGCTGAGACATTAGCCATTTCGATAATACTGGTTACATTAATTATTTATCTTTTCTTCAGGGACTGGGCTATTGCGTTAAGGCCATTACTGGATATTCCGGTATCGCTTATCGCAACCTTTTTTATCATGTATATTTTCGGCTTTTCGATAAATGTATTAACGTTGCTTGCTATTGTACTTGCAACCGGCCTTGTGGTAGATGATGGTATTGTTGTTACCGAAAATATCTTCAAGAAGGTAGAAGAAGGCATGACACCAATTGAAGCAGCTATGAAGGGAGCTAACGAGATTTTCTTTGCCGTTATTTCCATTTCAATAACGCTGGCAGCTGTATTTCTTCCGGTAATTTTTCTTGAAGGTTTTGTGGGCCGACTCTTCCGGGAGTTTGGAGTCGTCATCGCGGCGGCGGTACTGGTATCGGCTTTTGTATCGCTTACGCTTACGCCAATGCTAAATGCCTATCTGATAAAAGGCGTACACAAAAAATCAAGGTTCTATGAATTTACCGAACCCTATTTTGAAAAGCTGAATAAAGGCTATGCCGGAATGCTTGCCAATTTCATGAAGAGAAAGTGGGTTAGCTTCCCTATACTTGTTGTATGTATCGGGCTAATAGCATTGTTTTATAGTACTATCCAAAAGGAAACCGCACCTTATGACGACAGGAGCTTTATCGGGATGAATATTACGGCTCCGGAAGGTGCTTCGTATGAATATATGGATCGTTTCATGCGTGAAATGGAACAGCTGATCAACGATTCCATTCCTGAGAAAAAGGCCAGTTTGGTAATAACCTCACCCGGATTTGGTTCGGCATCAGTAAATAGTGGGCGTGTTAGGATTGCACTTAAAGAACCGGATGAAAGAAAACGTTCACAGAAAGAAATTGCTGCCGACCTGACTAAATGGACTAAGCGTTACAGCGAAGCGAAAACATCAGTTTCAGAACAGCCTACCATTGCAGTAAACCGCAGGGGAGGGCCACCTATCCAGTATATCATACAGGCACAAAACTTTGAAAAACTACAGGAAAAGATCCCGGAATTTATGGATGAAGTGGGTAAGGATCCAACCTTCTCTATGACCGATGTAAACCTGAAATTCAACAAGCCGGAAATTAATGTTACCATAGACCGTGAAAAGGCCGAAAGCCTTGGAGTGTCATTGCTTGATGTAGCACAGACACTGCAACTTTCATTAAGTGGACAGCGTTTTGGTTACTTTATGATGAATGGCAAGCAATACCAGGTAATGGGGCAGTTTGAACTGAAAGACCGTGCTGCGCCTATCGACCTTACATCTACATTTGTGAAAAGCAATACAGGCCAGTTGATACAGCTGGACAACCTGGTTTCAGTTGACGAGCAAAGCAGCCCGCCGCAATTATACCATAATAACAGATATATGTCGGCTACCGTGTCTGCAGGTCTTGCACCGGGAATGAGTATCAGCGATGGTATCGATGCCATGGAAAGAGCCAAAGAAAAAGTACTTGACGACACCTTTACAACCGATCTTGGGGGTGAGTCACGTGATTTTGTGGAGAGTAGCTCTAATACATTATTCGCTTTTGGATTGGCACTATTGCTTATCTACCTGATCCTTGCTGGACAGTTTGAAAGTTTCATAGATCCGTTCATCATTATTCTTACGGTTCCAATGGCCGTTGCGGGAGCGTTGTTGTCACTATGGCTATTCGGGCAGACGTGGAATATATTCAGCCAGATAGGTACGATTATGCTTATCGGACTTGTGACGAAGAATGGTATCCTGATAGTCGAATTTGCCAACCAACTGCGTGAGGAAGGCAAAGAAAAATATGAAGCCATCATGGAAGCTGCCGAGTCGCGCCTTCGCCCGATATTAATGACCAGTTTGGCTATTGCATTAGGTGCATTGCCTATTGCCATGTCATTAGGCGCTGCTTCTACAAGCCGTATCGGTATGGGTGTTGTGATCGTCGGCGGTACAGTATTCTCGTTGGTATTGACGCTTTTTATTATCCCGGCTATTTACTTTATGTGGTCACGCCCTAAAAAGCACCGTCCTGAATTTGATAATCTTGAAGACTAAAGCATTGTACCTATGAGGTTTTGTTTATATATAGCATTTATACTTATCTCTGTTTCTGCCAATGCGCAGGAGCTGCTTACGCCCCAGCAAGCCATAGCTATTGCGCTTGAGAATAATTATGACATCAAACTTTCTAAAAATGACCTGAAAATAGATGAACAGAATGTAAGTCTGGGCAATGCAGGTTTGCTGCCTAATGTATCTGGGACATTTGCCCAGAATAACAACATACAGCATTTGAAGCAAACACGTAGCGATGGTACTGTGCAGGAGCAGGACAATGCTCATAATAACAGTATGAACTATGGCGTGAACCTTGGCTGGACCATCTTTGACGGTTTCAGGATGTTTGCCCGTTATGATCAGTTGCAGGAATTGCAAAAACAAGGGGAGACCGAGCTGAAACTTATGATCCTTACCCGTGTAGGCGATGTAATGACTACTTATTTTGACCTTGTACAGCAACAGGAAAACCTTACCGTATTAGATACTGCCATCGTTATTTCAAAACAGAGGGTAACAACGGCTGATAATCGTTTCAAAATAGGAAAGGCAGCTAAACTGGAGGTGTTGAATGCGCAGGTTGACCTGAATACAGACCAAACGAATCTGTTACGTCAGAAAGAATTATATGAGAATACCAAAACGTTCCTGAATGAGCTTTTGGCGCGTGATCTTACCACTTCGTTTAAAGTGATCGATTCGGTTAATATAGATGACAAACTTAAGCTTGCCGATCTGATGAATATCGCAACCCAGCAAAACCCTCAGATACAATTGGCGCTCATCAATAAACGGGTGGCAGAGCTCAACCTCAAGCAGGTAAAAGGAGCACGATATCCGCAGGTAGCCATTAATACGGGATATGTATTTAATAACAGCGAATCAAGTCTTGGATTTACGCAGGAAAGCAACAGCCGCGGACTTAATTACGGTATATCGGCATCGATAAATGTTTTTAATGGCTTTGTGCAGAACCGTAATGAGAAGATTGCCAAAATACAGATTGATAACAGCAAGATATTTGTTGACCAGCAAACGCAAACTATCAACTCACAATTGATATCGGCTTTCCAGACGTACCTTACGAACATAGAACTTGTAAAACTGGAAGGGACTAATGAAGACATCGCAAGGCAAAACCTTGATATTACCCTTGAAAAATACCGCATTGGGACTATTACCCAGCTTGAAGTGCGTGCAGCACAGCTAAACTACGTCAATGCCCGTGTAAGGAGCAGTACAGCACAGTTCCAAGCAAAAAATTCTGAGATCACATTGAAGCAGTTGGCAGGGAATGTTACTTTTTAATCGTAAACTCATGAGGAATTCCGTCCTGATTGTATTGCTTATTTTTTGTCACATATCATCTGCACAGAAAAAATCAAGAGAAAAAAACACCATTCCCTTTGAGCTGACAGAATACAATAATATCTCTGTTAAGGCTGTACTGAATGAAAAAGATACGGTAAGGCTGATGTTTCATACAGCTGCCAGTGCTGTTGCATTAACCGGAGATGCCGTAAAAAGACTTGCAACCATAAATTTTGAAGGCAGTCATAGCGTTAAAAGCTGGGGAGGCGAAAATGAATCGAGGTTCAGTGAGAGCAATTCGATACAGATAGGTGAACTGAAATGGGATAAGATCTCCATTTGGGAAGATGAAAATTCAGGGCAACAGACCGATGGTAAGTTTGGGATAGACTTCTTTGAGAATAAGATTATTGAAATTGATTTTGAGAAGAAAGTGATAGTTCTTTATTCAGAACTTCCTAAAAAAGCTAAAAACTATCAAAAGCTTAAACTCACTTCCGGCAATGATATGCTGTTTTTAGAAGCATTAGTATTTGTCGATGGTGTGGTTCATAAGAATCAGTTCCTGATTCATTCCGGATATTATGGTTCGGTCTTATTTGATGATGCCTTTTCGATTAAAAACGACCTTGATAAAAAACTTGAAGTTATCGCCGAAAAGGAGCTAAAAGATTCTTTTGGTAACGTTTTAAAAACTAAAAAAGCAATACTGCCTTTACTTAGTATAGGTAACCAGAAATTAGCTAATGTCCCTGTCGGGTTTTTTACAGGAGCAATTGGAAATCAAAAAACGAGTATTTTGGGAGGAGACATACTCAAACGTTTCAATATGATTATGGATATCAAAGGAGGGTTCATTTACTTAAGAGCAAATAGTTTGAAGGATGTACCTTATTCTCAGAAATAGCTAATTGTTTATAAAAATAAAACCTCCAAAGGCAGCTTTGGAGGTTTTATTTTTATAAAAGAATTGGTTTAGAAAACCAGTGTCTGTATAGAGTGTGGTTCACTGTCAACTGCTACGGCTTTGCCTTCTATCCAAAGGTTGTAGTTTACTTTCCGGTCACCTTTATTCATTACAATAACAGCAACTTTACCATCTGTATTGATGAACCCTGTTGCACTGATTGCACTGCGGCTTGGAGAGCAGGCAATACGCTTGGCTCCCGGGCGTACGAATTTAGAGAAGTGGCCTATGTAGTAGTACTCATTAGTGTACATTATTTCGCCTGTCTCAGTATTAGCGTGTATTGGTGCGAAGCAAAGATTCATAACGTGGTTAGGTCCGCCTGTCTGGTCAAGGAGTATGTTCCAGTCCGTCCAGGCAACGATGCCGCTGTTGAAATCGTTAATCATGTTCGTACCATAAAGTTCACCCAGTTTCCAGTCGTATACCTTATTGATGTCAAACTTCTCTTTGCAGCCTTCGGTAAAAATCAGGTTGGTTTCAGGATAAGCCTCGTGAACGAGTTTCAGGTTGTTGAACATCTGTTCGCCACCGCTCCAGTTCTCATACCAGTGGTACCCGATACCCCAAACGTATTTCGCCGCCTCAGGGTCGTTAAGCATAGTGCTTGCCCTTTGGTACAGCATGTCACGGTTGTGATCCCATGCAATGATCTTTTTGCTGCCAAGGCCTTCTTTTTTCATTGTTGGCCCTAAGAAATTCTTAAGGAAATCACGCTCTTCCTCACCTGTAAAAATACAAGATTCCCAGGTTTGGGTTGCCATAGGTTCATTCTGGATTGAGATACCCCATATTGGAATACCTTCTTTCTCATAGGCCTTAACGAACTTAGTGTAATAGTTTGCCCACGGCTGGAAGAATTCCGGCAGCAGCTTACCACCTTTCAGCATGCTTTTATTGTCTTTCATGAAAGCAGGTGGACTCCATGGAGAAGCATACAGCGTAAGCTTACCTCCCGCAGTAGCGATAGCCTGCTTGATCATCGGGATGCGGTACTTCTTGTCGTGGTCTACACTAAAGGTTTTCAGTTCTTTGTCGCCTTCTTTGATGTAGGTGTAGCTTCCGCTTGCAAAGTCACTGCTGTGGATGGTAGTCCTTGCCAGCGTGTAGCCTATGCCTTTGTTTGCATCATAATACGCCTCGATGATTTCCTTCTGCTTGTCTTTTGGAATTTTAGCAAAAGTTTCTGCCGAAGCATCAGTAATCGCCCCGCCTATACCCATAACCGTCTGGAAAGTCTTGTTTGGGTCAACAAAAACCGAGATTTGCGTTTCCAAAGGCTGCTTAAGTTCGGTGAACGTAAGCGTACCTTTTTCAGGGCTTAATCGCTGGCCTGTTTTTTCGGCAGTGGTGTACACTGTTACCTGTTTGCTATCCGTAGCAAAAGGCTTTTTGTTCTGGCCCCAAAGCATACCGCCAGAAGCCAAAAGGATTAATAATGGTAATTTTTTCATAGAACGTTAGAATAGATGTTTGGCCTTGCAGCCGGTTTGGATGGTTGTTTGGGTTTTTGGAAAATTAAAAAGTAGTCAACTTCTTAAGTCCGGCAATGGTTGCAACCGGGTCTTCGGCCCTGAACACATAGTTTCCGGCAACAAGCACATCGGCACCTGCCTGAACTAATTGTACTGCATTTTTGTCGCTCACACCACCGTCAATTTCGATAAGGGTAGAGGCGCCGTTACGGGTGATAATTTCTTTTAGTTGTTTTATTTTGTCGTATGTCCTTTCAATGAATGACTGTCCGCCAAAGCCCGGGTTAACGCTCATTAGGCAAACTACATCAACGTCTTTGATAACGTCTTCAAGAAGCGATACGTTAGTGTGTGGGTTAACAGCGATACCGGCTTTCATGCCTTCAGCTTTGATAGCCTGAAGTGTACGGTGAAGGTGTGTACAAGCCTCAATGTGTACTGTAAGGTTTGTTGCGCCAAGCTGTGCAAATGTTTTAATATACTGGTCAGGGTTAACGATCATAAGGTGAACATCGATCGTTTTTTTAGCATGGCGTGTGATAGCTTCAAGCACCGGCATTCCGAAAGAGATGTTCGGTACAAAAACGCCGTCCATAATGTCAATGTGAAACCAGTCAGCCTCACTGTTGTTTATCATTTCGATATCGCGTTGCAGGTTGGCAAAATCTGCCGAAAGCACTGAAGGTGCAATTAAAGTATTTTTCATTGTGAATTTGTATGTTTAGGCAAAGATAAACTTTAACTCATAAAGTAGCCAAACCGCAATGTCATAAAGTTTTAGGTAGGGAAAAGAAAGGGATAACTGTTTTGAAAGAAAAAATATTTTTGATTGAACACAATTCCGGCTGATACTTTTGCGTTTTCAATGTAAGATTTTCCGTATTTAATTAATTTGAGTCGTTACTAAATCGGAAGGTTTGTATAAAAAAAAACTCCGGTAATCAGCCGGAGTTCAATCATCAATCAAAAAACGAACAGTTATTGAACTGTTTGTAATCTTAAATATTTTCAGGTGTTACATACAAAATCAGACTGCCAAAATACAAATTTTATTTAAAATATGAAATTCGGGCAGTCTTTTTTGTAGTAATATATCTTAACCTAAATAGGTTTTAAGGATTTTGCTTCGTGAAGTATGTTTTAACCTTCTGATAGCCTTCTCTTTAATCTGGCGTACACGCTCACGTGTTAAATCAAAAGTTTCTCCAATTTCTTCAAGTGTCATAGGGTGTTGGTCACCTAAACCGAAGTATAATCTAACAACATCGGCCTCACGAGGCGTCAATGTTTCAAGAGCACGCTCAATTTCTGTGCGAAGTGACTCATGGATAAGCTCACGATCCGGGTTTGGAGACTCACCTGAACGAAGTACATCATATAGGTTAGAATCTTCACCTTCTACAAGAGGAGCATCCATTGATAGGTGACGTCCTGAGTTTTTCATACTCTCCTTAACGTCATTTACTGTCATGTCAAGCTCTTTAGCGATCTCTTCAGCTGATGGAGCACGCTCGTTGCTCTGCTCAAGCAGGGCATACATTTTATTGATCTTGTTTATTGATCCAATTTTATTTAGTGGCAAACGTACTATACGTGATTGCTCTGCAAGAGCCTGAAGTATAGACTGGCGAATCCACCATACTGCATAGGAAATAAATTTAAAACCACGTGTTTCGTCAAAACGCTGCGCAGCTTTTATAAGTCCTAAATTTCCTTCGTTAATAAGATCGGGAAGTGTTAATCCCTGATTTTGATATTGTTTAGCTACCGATACAACAAAACGTAAGTTAGCTTTTGTCAGTTTCTCAAGTGCTCTCTGGTCTCCGGCTTTTATACGTTGTGCTAACTCTACCTCCTCATCTGCAGTGATCAAATCTACTTTTCCAATTTCCTGAAGGTACTTGTCTAATGAAGCAGTTTCCCTGTTGGTTACCTGCTTGGTAATTTTTAATTGTCTCATGTAACGTTTCCTGAGTTTTATGTATGTAGTAGTTATACGTACCGAACAGGAAAAAAGTTACACTATAGTGTAATTATTTTTTATTTTAACTTTTCTTAATGACATTTAGGGTTGATTGTGAAGTAGGTGTATTGCTAATTCTTTAAAAATCAAAATTATACTGTAGTCCCAGTCTTAAAGTAAACGAGTATGGCTTACTGTCTTTATACGTGTCGAAATAGTAATTGAACACAGGCTCAGCATTAAGTTGCAGGGATGGAGTGAACTTGTAATAGAGTCCAAGACCGAGAGTTCCTGTAAAACTTGTCTTTGCGGCCGCATTCCATTCGCCTAAATGCATTTTTCCTTTTTCGTTATAGGCAGTGACTTCGTTTTTATTCAGTAATAACATGCTCCCTCCACCAAATATATTGAATCCGAAACGGCGGTCAAAGAGATTGTAGTTTACTTCAAGCGGAATTTCAACGTAGCTAAGTTCCCGGTCAATATTGATGACGGCCTGATGATTATCACCAAGTTGGCCCATTATTACACCGTTATTCGTTCCAAATAGCTGCTTATAATCAATCCAGGTAAAATCGGGAGTCGGAACAAGTCCAATTTCTGTACCTGTCGATTCCATAGTGTAATTTAGTTTAATACCATTAGCCGATTGCTTTAATTTGTATATCGAAAGACCAGCGCGGATACTCAATTTATGATTTAGGCTATAGCCAAAAAGCACTCCAAAACGGATTGTCGATTTGGTTTTTATGTCAGATGTTGTAGAATCAGTCACTATTTTCCTGCCAGGAAAGCTAAAATAAGATGGGCCTCCATAGGCATATACGGATAATTTTTTATAGGGTACAGGTGGAATGCTGTCTTTTTTGTCGTCCTTTTTTTCTTCTTCCTTAGTCTCGGCAATGACAGTTTTAAGGCTGTCAACAACATTTTTAGTGGAGTCGTTAATTGGTGAAGTATTTACTGCCCCGATGTTTTTAGTATCAATTGAAGAAGATGTGTTGTCTTTGCCTGAAGATGAATCATTGTTTTCGCCTGCTTTAGCTATAACCTTGGTGTTTGAAGTTAGGTTATTAGCAGAAGTTGTTCTGTCAGCAGTTTGTGATTTGGTATTTTTACTGTTGTCTGTAGTGCTGCCGGAATCATTATGCTGGCGACTGTTTCCGGACTGTGAAGCCGATTTAATATCAGTCTGGGCATACGATTGGGGCACTTTATTTTTTGAGGTCTTTTTTGTCTTCGTTATGTTAGCGGTTGTAGCTGTATTGTGTTTAGCAGATTTTTTGCCGCTGTTGTTGCTTGTTGTATTGTTGGTAGTAAAACCTTCTTTTTCAATAAGGTGATTGTTTGGAAGTTTCCTGTTTTGTGATGCTTTATTTTTTTGAGTTACAGGCACAACAGAAACCCCGCTGCTATTTTTATTATCGGTGTTTTTTAATGCAGAAGCAGATGTATTAGCAACGTTTTTACTTTCAGTCGGTTTATTACTTACGGAAGTGTCTGTCTGATCGTTTTTTTCCGGCGCAGGGATTCCTTCTGTTACAGCAGATTGCGGAGCAGAGTTAATGGCAGGTGCATCAGGTCTTACAGCTGAATCGGTATCTATCCTTGTTAAATTAGAGAATACAAATGCTGTTACTACTATACCTATTAAGGTACAGCTTACAACATAAAACCAGAAGAAAGGGAATTTACTTTTCTTCTTATCTTCATTGTCCAAATCCTTGCTTATAGCATTCCATAGCGCATCGCCGGGCTGCCTCTCAAGGCTGTCCAGTTTTTCTCGAATTGCTTTTCCTATGTCTTTTTTAGCTTCCATGGCTTTGGGTATGCTCAGCGTTTCTTAGTGCTGTTATTTTTTCTTTTAATATGGCTTTCGCCCTGTGCAGGTTTGATTTCGAGGTGCTTTCAGATATCGAAAGCATTGCTGCAATTTCTTTATGCGGGTAATCGTCCAGTTCATAAAGGCAGAATATAAGCCGGTACTGGTCGGGCAGCTGCTGTATTAATTCCAGTATACTATCTGCCGGGACACTCATCTCTTCTTCACCTACATCGGTATCGCCTGTAAAGTTATCCTTTAAAGGAGTTAGTTGTTTTGTTTGTTTAAAGCTATTTATGGCTTTGTTTATGGTTATCCTTTTTATCCAGCCTTCAAACGAACCTGTTCCCTTAAACTTATCAATAGTGGTAAAAATCTCAATAAAGGCATTGTGCAGATTGTCTTCAGCTTCGGCTTCGTTAGGGCAATACTTAAGGCACAGAGAGAAAAGTACCCCCTTATAAAGGTGGTACAATTCTTCCTGCGAACCGCGGTTGTTGCTGCGGCAGCCTTTTATGATTTGCTCAAGATTCAAGTCTGTTGATTAAGGAGTTAAAGCTAATTATAATTGATCTAATTCTGGAAAAAATAATCGATATAGCAAAATGGCTGTCCGGCAATCGAGATAGTCTGGTGCTGAGGGTAGCCTTCAAGCCCTGATACCGGATTGAATACGGTTTCTGAATGGTACTGAGTGTTATTAGCTAATGTGAAATCCTGCAAATGATAATTGCTAAACAATGCAGCGGCTTCCAGTTTTAGGGCTTTAAGCACTTCGTTATTTATCTTGACTGTCGATCTTTGAAGGTTTTCCGGCATGCTGTTAGTATAATAGGAAAAGGTACCCAGTTGTTCCATTGCCCCGGTAACTCCCTGTGCCATTAATGCAGCAGGCTTAGTGTTGCCGCTAAATTGAAGTGAAGTAGCCTCTGTGATAATGTCAGCCGAAAGTTTGGTATGCGATACAATATAGTTGTCACCATTATAGGTAAATAGCCCAATTGTTATGAATGCCCCAGCCGGGTCAAGATAATCTACCGAAACGGTATTGCCTGAATAAGTGTACTCATAATGTCCTTCAGGACCAAAGAAAGCGATAAGCCTGCCCTGAGTGTCATATTCTTCGGCTATAGAGGATATTGTAACATCTGCAGCATTTTTTACGTCAATGGTATAGTTACTGGTATTGTAGGTGTGAATGCTACGCGAAATAAAATTACCGGTGGCACCATACGTACTGTCGGCAACAATATGCATGTCGTTGTCAAAATATTTAACGTTACGTGTCTGGAAATTTTCTACTGTTGGAAAATAAGTAATGGTCTTGTTAAGTGCCATTGAGGTTTCGTTCGGATTAGTGTTCTCGGTATCATTATCAGAACACGATGCTAAAACTGATATGGCAGCGAATGCCAAAAGGAAATGTTTTTTCATAATAATTACTTTTTTGATTTACTCTTTAGTAATTGAAAATGAAAAAGGTTGCGTAGAAGATGAAAAATATTTAAAAAAAAGAAAAGCCCCTGAATAAGGAGCTTCGTTTTTTTTTTACTTCCCAAACATCTTATTCAATACCCCAAATACACCTCTAATAAAAGTCGCACTAGTCACTGTTTTAATAATCTGTTTTTCGATAGTACCTCCTATAGTTGATGTCGATTGTTTAGGAGCAGATTTGGCTGCTTTCTCCTCAACTTGTTGCTGTTGCGTCTGAGCCTGTTGTTGTGAAGCAGCTTCCATTTTTCGGGTCAATATTTCACAGGCACTGTCGCGATCCAGTACTTCGCTGTATTTTTTTACTAGTTTTGAATTAGCATTTACCGAAGAAATTTCGTCCGCAGCCAAAATATCCATACGGCTCATAGGTGCACGCAGCATGGTAGCAGCGAGTGGGGTAGGGTTACCCTTTTCGCTCAATGCGGTTACAAGTGCTTCCCCTGTTCCTAATTGCGTAATTATTTCATCGGTATTGTAAAAATCAGATAGTGGGTAGTTTTCGGCAGTAAGCTTAATGGCTTTTCGGTCGGTTGCTGTAAAAGCACGCAACGCATGCTGAACTTTTAAGCCTAACTGACTCAGTACTCCGTTCGGAACATCGGTTGGGTTTTGGGTTACAAAGAAAATACCAACTCCCTTAGAGCGTATCAGCTTTACTATGGTCTCAATCTGGTCCAAGAGCGTTTTTGTAGCCTCATCAAATATAAGATGGGCTTCATCAATAAATATTACCAGTTCCGGCTGGTCTGCATCGCCTTTTTCGGGCATGGTATTGTAAATCTCAGCCAATAGCGAAAGCATAAATGTAGAGAACAGTTTTGGCTTGTCCTGAATATCAGTAAGGCGGATGATGTTCACATATCCGCGCCCTTGATCGTCAATTCGCATGAGGTCTTGTATATCGAATGACAGTTCGCCAAAAAACAGGTCGGCATCCTGCTGTTCCAATTCTATTATTTTGCGAAGTATAGCTCCAGATGTGGAAGTAGAGATCATGCCATATTCTTTCTCAATTTCGGCTTTGCCTTCATCGGTAATGTATTGCAGTACCTTTTTAATGTCTTTTAGGTCAAGCAATGGCATGTTGTTATCATCGCAATATTTAAAGATGACATTCACCACACCCGTCTGTGTGTCGTTTAATCCCAATACACGCGAGAATAGTACTGGGCCAAATTCTGAAACCGTAGAGCGCAGCCTTACACCATCCTGATGGGATAATGACATCAGCTCAACCGGAAAAGCCTTAGCTTCATAAGGTAAACCAATTTTTGCATGCCTCTCGGTAATGAAAGGCTGTACTTCGGCAGCTTTGGCAATACCGCTCAAATCGCCTTTAATGTCCATCATCAAAACGGGTACTCCATTTTCAGAAAGCTGCTCCGCCAGTACCTGAAGGGTTTTGGTCTTTCCGGTACCTGTTGCCCCGGCGATAAGTCCGTGGCGGTTCATGGTCTTCAGTGGGATTTTTACGAATGCGCCTTCAACGGGCTGTCCGTCGAGCATTGCGGTGCCCAGCGTGATCGAAGAGCCTTTAGGCTGGTAACCGTTAGTGATGGTTTCTAAAAAGCGTGATGTATCTGCCATTATATGGTTTGTTTGATGACCCTAATTTCGGGATAAATTTTTTATGCTGCTTTATTTTGGTGTAAAATTTAAAAGCTTATCTCTACTTCATTCTGCATTTTTTGTAGATAGAAATCGATTTTTTGGTGTGCCCTGTTAAAGAATAGTTTACGATCGCGCGTACCTGACTGGTTCAGCGATTTAGAACTCTTTACCTGTCGTTTAAAAAAGGCTAGTGCATTATTGCAGGTATCAGCGTCGCTTGTTATAAAATAGCCCAGCATGGTATAAGGTACAAACAGCGATTGCTTTTCGGGAGCCGAGAGCAATACATTATTATTAAGTATCAGCAGTTCGTTGTAATAGAGGTTAAAGTTTGAATGCTCATTAGAACAGCGATTTTCGGCCGATCGTAATATTGTTGTAAGGTCGGCACATAACAATTGGGCGTTGGCTAACGAAACTAATCCAGACTGAAAAAAGTAATATATCTGTTGCAGGTTACTATTTATAGTGGTGTCATTCCATATTTCGTTTACTTCGACATTCTCATAAACCTCCTTAAGCTTTTGGCTATGTTCCAACAATGACTGATCGACTGTGAAATTTTCAAAAGGATCCTGATTCTGTGTGCCCGAAAGCAGGTTGAGCCATACATATAGCTTGAATTTTGATAGCAGTGTACCACCAATGGTGTAGAAAAGCGGAATGTCTTTGGCTGAATAATACATCTTAGCACCCGGATAATTAAGGAAACTGCTTATGTTTTCTGCAGAATGGCGAAAATAGGCTCCCATGTCGGCCATAGTATTAATTTCTGCTGTTTTTTCTACAATTACTTTATGGTTGTCAGTAAAAAGCATATCCATTGACAATGAATAATGCCTGCAAAGTAATATGGTTTCCTCAATGGAAAATTTGCTTTTTTGCGAGACCCTTCGGTGTGCGGCGTCATAGCTTATGTTCAGCACAGTAGCAATCTCTTCTATCAATGAAGCCGACTTTTCCAACTTCTGCCGTAAGGCTTTCAGCAATATATTCTGATTATTCATATTTGCGATTTTCACAAATGTAAGATTTTTATTAATTCATAAACACAAATTGAATTGTTGTATTCGCAATAGATTTGGTTTAAATATTAATCAATCACTTTTATTATGAGGACACTAATTTCAATTTTGATGCTGCTTATGGCTACAGCTTGCCTCTCGCAGCAAAATGCAGATAGCCTGCATTCGCAAATATTCAGCTTTACGCCGCTGCCTAAAAAAGTAAATAAAGTAAACGGACTGGCTCTAGGAATCGGGCAGATGTTTGATGAGGATAAATCAGCTACAATCAACGGACTTAATATCGAAGTAAATCCATTAATCATCCTGGCGATAGGTTTCTTAGATCCGGATAAAGTGCCTAATAACAGCATTAACCAGCGTTACAATGGATTGCATCTTTCTACCATGGGTTTTATGGGTGGAGTTGCGCACAACGGAGTTGGAATTTCTGTTCTAAGTCATACCTATTCTTCAAACGGGTTAAGTATAACAGGTTTTTATAATATATCTAAAAACCTAAACGGGTTGTATATAGCCGGGATTACGAATTCTACAGATAAAGCAGCCGGCTTATTGATAGCACCGGTTAATAGTGCAGATGTATTCAGGGGGTTTCAATTAGGGATTTATAATAAATCCAATGATATGGCGGGTTTGCAAATTGGGCTGTACAACAGGACAAAGAATGCTAAAGGGTTACAAATAGGACTTTGGAATACAAACAATAAGCGTTCACTGCCTTTTATTAACTGGAATTTTAAAAACTAAACCATGAAAAATCTACCACTTTTATTGATAGGCTTCCGCTTTTTGCTGGCACCTGTAATGATACTGCTTACTTATTTTTTTGGTGCAGAAGTGCGTTTACTGCTTGTAATCCTGTTGCTACTGGGAATACTGTCAGATATCTTTGACGGTATCATTGCACGTCACACTGGTGTTTCTTCCGAAAAATTACGGAGGATGGACAGCCAGACCGATCTTGTTTTTTGGGTTAGCGCAGGCTGGTGTGCCTGGCTGCTGAATCCTGAGATTGTTATCCATAATAAATATGCTATCATCTTGATCTTTGTTATGGAAGGCCTTACGTATGTGTTCAGTATACTCAAGTTCGGGAAAGAAACCTGTACACATGCCTTTCTATCAAAGCTATGGGGCATAACCTTATTTATGGCATTTGTTTCTATCATAGGCTTTGGTCAGGCGGGTTGGGCTTTTACGCTGGTGATTGTATTTGCCCTGATTTCACATATAGATGTCTATCTTATTATTCTTTTCCTGCCTAAATGGACACACGATGTTCCCAGCTGCTATCATGCCTGGCTTATCAGGAAAGGGAAAAGCTTTAAAAAGAATAAACTGTTTAACGACTAACAGTATGCTATCAATGGTAAGCTGGTTCTGGCAAAATTCAGTCTTTTATTTTGATGCCTGTTATTTTGCCGCAAGGGTCTTTTATTGGGTTAGCCATAAGGCATAAAGTAAAAACCCTGTCACTTTGCAGTAACAGGGTTTTTTGTAATTAACCTTATAAGAGTGATTAAGACTCCTGAGGAGCTTCACCATTATTTTCATTTTTAGGAGCATCATCATTCCTACGCTCTTCCCTAGGGGCACGATCGCGTGAATTTCTGTCGTCTCTTGAGTTTCCACGGTTGTTGTCTCTTCCGCCACCTCTGTTAAAATCACGTGGCCCACGGTCTTCCCTTGGTCCTCTATCTTCGCGCTGAGGAGCGTTCTCATCCCTTGGAGGGCGAGGTAAAAGTGCTTTCCTTGAAACTTTTTCTTTTCTTGTTTTAGGATCGATACCAATGTATTTTACATCAAATACGTCACCCATGTTTACTACGTCAGTAACGTTTTCAGTACGTTCCCATGCAAGCTCAGATACGTGAAGAAGAACTTCATTACCCGGAGCGTCAAGATATTCTACCACTGCACCAAAGTCAAGCATTTTTATAACTTTTACGCTATATGTTTCGCCAACTTGTGGTTTGAATATGATAGAATCAATTTTACGTAGTACCATATCGATACCTTCTGGGCTTGTACCAAGGATCTCAACTTCTCCCTGCTCGTCAACCTCATTGATAACGATAGTTGTACCAGAAAGTTTCTGAAGTTCCTGGATAACTTTTCCACCAGGGCCAATAAGGGCTCCGATGAATGCACCCGGAATAGTAACTTTAATGATCTTAGGAGCGTGACGTTTAACGTCAGCTCTTGGAGTATCAATAACTTCTACTAGTTTTCCAAGGATGTGAAGACGTCCTGCACGAGCCTGCTCAAGAGCTTTCTCCATGATTTCGTATTTCAGTCCATCGATTTTGATGTCCATCTGGCAAGCAGTGATACCATCAGCAGTACCTGTAACTTTAAAGTCCATATCTCCTAAGTGATCTTCATCACCAAGGATATCCGAAAGTACAGCCCAACGACCTGTAGCATCGTCAGAGATAAGACCCATTGCGATTCCGGATACCGGTTTGATCATCTGGATACCAGCATCCATAAGTGCAAGAGTACCTGCACATACAGTAGCCATTGAAGATGAACCATTAGATTCCAATACTTCAGAAACTACACGTACTGTGTAAGGAACATCAGCAGGGATCATGTTTTTAAGTGCACGCTGTGCTAGGTTACCGTGACCAACTTCCCTACGTGAAGTACCTCTTAGTGGCTTAGCCTCACCTGTAGAGAATGGAGGGAAATTGTAGTGAAGGTAAAAACGCTCTTCACCCTGATCCGTTGGGATGTCGATGATGTTAGCCTCACGTGATGTACCAAGCGTTACTGTAGCAAGCGCCTGAGTTTCACCCCTTGTAAATAATGAAGATCCGTGCGTTGAAGGAAGGTAGTCAACCTCACACCATATAGGGCGGATCTCGTCAGTTTTCCTTCCGTCAAGACGTGTCCCATTTTCAAGGATTACGTTTCTTACGGCTTCTTTGTTTGTTTTATAAAGGTATTTGCTAATCAGGTCACCGTTTTCTAGCAGCTCCTCGTCAGTAAATAACGCTTTTACTTCTTCTTTTACTGCTGCAAATTTCTCAGAACGCTCATGTTTAGCTGAACCTTCGTTCGCAATAGCAAAATATTTGTCGTAAGAAAGCTCTTTAACTTTAGCATATACTGCATCGTCATTGCGCTCTTGTTCATACGTTCTCATGGTTTTGCCTACAGCAGCTCTAAGTTTTTCCTGAGCAGCAATCTGGATTTTGATGGCTTCGTGTGCAAATTTAATTGCTTCAACCATTTCTTTCTCAGATATCTCTTTCATCTCACCTTCAACCATTGAGATAGAGTCCGCAGAAGCTCCGATCATCATGTCGATGTCAGATTCTGCAAGCTGTACTCTGCTTGGGTTGATTACAAACTCTCCGTTGATACGTGCAACACGTACTTCAGAAATAAGTGTAGGGAATGGAGCATCAGACACTGCAAGTGCAGCAGATGCTGCAAGACCTGCAAGAGAGTCCGGCATTACATTCTCGTCGTGAGACATAAGCTGGATCATTACCTGCGTTTCAGCATGAAAATCATCCGGGAATAGCGGACGTAATACACGGTCTACTAGACGCATTGTAAGTACTTCGCTGTCGCTTGGCCTGGCCTCGCGTTTGAAGAAACCTCCAGGGAAACGCCCTGCAGCCGCAAATTTCTCACGGTAGTCTACGGTTAGTGGTAAAAAGTCAATACCCGGGTTAGCCGTTCTTGCGCACACTACTGTAGCAAGAAGCATGGTGTCTCCCATTCTTACTACTACAGAACCGTCGGCCTGTTTCGCAAGTTTTCCTGTTTCGATCGAGATGCTTCGTCCATCTCCCAGATCGATAATTTCTTTAATTACGTTAGGAATCATAAATTAATTCTTTTGATTAAACAATGGGTTGTTTAGTGTGTTGTTGTCGTGTAGTTATTTAGCACCCAATGAAAAACCAAAACTTTTTCTGCATTATATAAAATAAAAAGAGGCGCGCGGGCACCTCTTCTCATCTCGATTATTTTCTGATGTTTAATTCTTTGATAATCTCACGGTATCTGTTGATCTCTTTTTTCTTCAGGTAATCAAGAAGACTTCTTCTTTTACCTACCAACATTACTAGTGAACGCTCAGTGTTAAAATCATGACGATTTTTCTTAAGGTGCTCAGTAAGGTGGTTAATCCTGAATGTGAAAAGAGCAATCTGACCTTCAGCTGAACCAGTGTTCGTAGCTGATTTTCCGTGTTTTGCGAAGATTTCCGCTTTAACTTCTTTAGTTAAGTACATGCTAATATTATTTAAATGATTATTATGTATGTTAGGTTTATCCTAACGGGTGCAAAGGTAAACAATATTTTTTTATGCGCAAGGCTTTTATTAGTTCCAAAGTTTCA
Source organism: Flavobacterium hauense (assembly GCF_054457175.1). NCBI lineage: Bacteria > Pseudomonadati > Bacteroidota > Flavobacteriia > Flavobacteriales > Flavobacteriaceae > Flavobacterium > Flavobacterium hauense. Next base: position 98,102 of record NZ_JBTKVX010000006.1, on the reverse strand, counting down.
AAGTAGCTGAGTAGCAAAGTTTCAGCTAAAAAACTTTGTGACTGTGCAAGTTAGTTACTTAGCAACTTTTTAAAAAAGTTTCGCTACCTCTTCATTCACGAACTCTAGGAAACGCTCATCTCTTTCGGTAAACGGATCAAGCACATGTGAGTCGATATCAATCTGACCAATGTTTTTTCCGTTTACAAACAATGGTATTACAATTTCTGATTTTACTGTAAAGCTGCAGGCGATATAATTATCCTGTGCTTTTACATCGGGCACAACAAAGTTTTGGTTCGATACTGCCACCTGTCCACAAATACCTTTACCAAATGGGATAACAGTGTGGTCAGTAGCTTCGCCGGCATAAGGGCCAAGCAATAGTTCAGGTTTGTCTCCATTAGCAAAGTAGAAGCCTACCCAGTCATAATAGTCAATATTGTCACGCAACAAGTGGCAAAGCTGTAACAGCTTTTCTTCTCTTAAAGCATTGTCATGGTGAAGTATATCGGTAACTTTTGGTTTTAATTCTTCAAATGTCATTGTAAATAAATTTTATACAAATTTACTACAAACGTTGTTCCACTTATGTTTTTACCGGCAAAAAACTATGAAATTCCCACATTTTGCATTTTAACAGGTTTCAGGTTATTTGCATTTAGAAGAAAATATATACATTTGTCACGATATGAAGTTCAATAAGCACATAAGCATCCTTTTAACTCTCCTGATATTGGCATCCAATATGGGGTTTGCTGTCAATGTGCATTATTGCCATAACGAAGTATCATCAGTTACTCTGGCTTATAAGATAGATGAGCCTTGCAACGATACTCATAAGCCTGAGGCTAAGGGGTGTTGTGCAAAGGCTTCTGAAAGCCACAAGAAATGCTGCAAGAATGACCTCGTAAAGCTACAGGACGACAGTCAGGATAATATCATTGTAAAATCGCTACAGCTTGACCTTAGCGCATTTTATGCAGTAGAGGAGTGGAAACCTGTACAATTTGCGACTTACACGCAGGCTATTGCTAAAGAAACACCTTCGTTTTATTGCGAGGCCCATGCGCCACCGCTCTTTAAACTATATTGCCAATACATTTTCTACGCCTGAGTTATACATTATAATTGATTCCCGAAATCCGGGAATAGACTAATTATTAATGATATAACTTTTTTTATGCGCAAAATATTTATATTGCTGTTGCTATGTGTTACTTATGCACAGGCACAGGAAAATGTAAGCGGTAAGGTTCTCGACGAGCAAAATAATCCGCTTCCGGGTGCCGGTATCAACTGGCTTAATACTACAATAGCGGCTTCGACCGCAGAAGACGGTACTTTTTCAATACCATATTCATCCGAAAACAAAAAACTCCTTATCAGCTATCTGGGGTATCCCACTGATACGATTGAGGTAGATTCTCCAAAATATATCGAACATAAGATGAAACCTGCCAAAGGCAAAGATCTTAATGAGGTTGTGGTAGATAAAACCCGAAAAAGCCTTGAACGCAGCCAGGTTAAAGCGGCTAACGTAACTACCATGGGAAGTAAAGAGCTGCTAAAAGCTGCTTGTTGTAATATCGCTGAAGCCTTCGAAACAAATCCATCTATTGATGTTAGCTTCTCAGATGCCCTTACTGGTACACGCCAAATTAAAATGCTTGGTCTTACAAGCCCGTATCTGCTTATCGCCGAAGAGAATATTCCGGCTGTGAGAGGAGCGTCTCAAGCTTATGGCCTATCATTTGTCCCGGGCACCTGGGTAGAGAGTATCCAGATCACTAAAGGAGCAGGGCCGGTAATTAATGGCTACGAAAGTATTTCCGGACAAATCAACTACGAGCTATTAAAGCCTGTAAACGATATTCCGTTCTTTTTAAATGCTTATGGGTCTACCGACAGTCGTTTCGAACTGAATACCCATTTCAACAAGAAATTCTCAGAGAAATGGAGCAGCAGCCTTTTCGTTCACGGTAATGCAAGGGTGAGTAAAAATGACATGAATGATGATGGTTTTCTGGATAATCCTTTAGGGAAGCAGATTAACGTAATGAATCGCTGGCAGTATACCGATACTGAGAAAGGCTGGGTAGGTTTTATCAATGCACGTTATATGCGTGATGAAAAACAAACCGGTCAGGTCGATTTTGATCCGGATACCGATAAGTTTACTACTAATCACTGGGGCTCTGAAATAAATACAGATAAGGCTGACATCTCAGGAAAACTTGGTTATGTATTCCCTGATATGCCCTATCAGAGTATAGGATTGCAGTCGGCATTTAACTGGCACAGGCAGGAGTCTTACTTTGGGTTCAGAACCTATGATATAGACCAGAAGAGCTTTTACTCTAACCTTATTTTCAATTCTATTATAACCAATACACTGAACAAGTTTGCTACAGGTTTAAACTTTACCTATGATAAATATGGTGAATTTGTAAACACTACTGATTACAGCAGGATAGATAATTCAGTAGGTGCATTTTTTGAATATACCTATGATAATGCTAACGATTTCACCATTGCGCTGGGCGGCCGTTTTGATGTACACAACCGACTTGGAGCTTTTGCAACGCCTAGGATGCACCTTCGATACAATCCATGGGAAAAAGGTACATTAAGGGCTTCCGCCGGAAGAGGGAAGAGGGCAGCGAATATTTTTGCAGAAAATCAATCATTGTTCGGTAGTTCACGTTCGTTAGATGTTATCAATGGTGGAGGGAAAGTATACGGGCTTGACCCTGAAATTGCGTGGAACTATGGTGTGAGCTTTGTGCAGGGCTTTACTTTGTTTGGCAAAAACACAGAATTTGTGGTAGATTTCTACAGGACCGATTTCCAAAATCAGGCGGTTGTAGACCTTTATGCATCGCCGCAACAGGCATTATTCTATAACTTAGATGGCAAATCGTATGCTAACAGCCTACAGTTGGAGTTAAATTATGAGATAACACACCATTTCAATGTACGTACAGCCTACAAGTATTACGATATACAAACGCAATATACTACCGGTATGCAGGATAGGGCACTTCAGGCAAAACACCGTTTCTTTACTAATCTGGCCTATGAAACGCATATTGTTGATGGAGGAAGACAATGGAAGTTTGACTTTACCTATAACTGGATGGGCAAGCAACGCCTTCCTTATACCGGGACTAACAGCCCGGAGAATCAAATGGGCAATTATTCGCCATCTTTCTCGTTAATGAATGCACAGGTAACGCGTACGTTCTCAGGTGTTTTTGAAGCTTATGTGGGTGCCGAGAATTTAGGTAACTATCAGCAAAAGAAAGCTGTTCTGGGTGCTAACGACCCTTTTGGCAACGAATTTGATACTTCAATAGTATATGCTCCAATTTTTGGGCAGATGTATTATGCAGGTATACGTTTTAAAATAAAATAAAATGCTCAATCCCTTCTCCTTTGGGAGAGGAGGGGTGGGTTCAGGAGTTAATATAAACTAATCGAAAATAATGAAAAAACTAATTATGATCATGCTTGTAACCCTGGTAGGTCTATCAGTACAGGCACAGGACAAAAAACAGGAAAAGAAAAAGAATGCAACCTATGAGATTGCTGTTAATGGTAATTGTGGTATCTGTAAGAAAAGAATCGAAGCTGCTGCCTACAGCGTTAAAGGTGTTAAGTCGGCACAATGGCATCAGGACCATCATGATATGCATCTTATTATTGATGAGAATAAATGCAGTATCGATGATGTACATGCTGCGGTTGCTAAAGCCGGACATGACACCGATAAAGTAAAAGCCAAAGATGAAGTGTATGATAAGCTTCACGGATGCTGCCAGTATGAAAGGCTGTAATTTTTAAAAGAAAAAACCCAACTTATGTTGGGTTTTCTTTTTATTAGCTTTTAGGGTCAATAGTTTTTATTTCTGAGATCAGTTTGCCGTCTGCACTAAAGCCTTCTATTAATACTTTTAAAGGTTTTGATGACATTTTAGGGATTGAAATGTTGAACTCACCATTCTCATTGGTCATTATAGTTGGCTGCCAGTCTATAATGCCGAAGTTTTCAAAGCCTTTATCATCAACACTGTTATACGTAACATTTTCAAATCTAATAGGTTTTTCAAAACTGTTTTTAACAATTATTGTAGGTGTCAGTCCCTTTTTACTAGGGCCTGCCCCTTTTTTCAGATATATTTTTATCATACCAGCATAATTGCGCATCGAAGGTACTATCATGGTCGAGCTCATGTATATTTCATCCACATCGTCCAGATAAATTTGTGAAAGCAATGAAATATCTAATAGCTGTGCGTTATCTATATAAATAATAGGAACGGACTGTGAAGCATTTATAGTATTCACTGTACGGCTATAGATCATTAGTTGCCCTGTCTGGTAATTATTTTCGACCCTAAAACCTCCGTATGTTTTTATGAACTGAACAACGTTTTGATACTTCGATGCTTTATCTTCAGTGATTTTATAGCCATGTAAGTTTCCGTTACCAAAGCTATTGGCAAATTTTAAAGCGTTGCCTTCTATTTGTACTTCATCGAGTTCGGTAGAAGATGCATCACTAAGAATATTCGGGCTTTTAAATCCATCAGAATTAGTTAATGTGGTGTAAAATTGAGGTTCAGGCTTGTACGATTTATTAAACTTAGCATTTCCGTTAAGTACCTGTGGTGCTAGGGTTAATTCTTTCGGCTCGTTTCCCTTTTTGATTAGTGTGAAATTTACGTAAGATGAGTCGGTTATGATAAGATGGTCGAAAGTAAACTCTTTATTTTCATTTACAGTGGTGATTTCATCAATTCCCGATGTGACCGAATACAATCTCAACTTTGCAAAACGAGTGTCGATGGTGCCGGGAATCGTGCCTTTAAGAGTAACTCCCATGTCAAAAAGGTAGTTGCTTTTGGGTGGATTTTGTCTGATGTTGATCCAGTTGTATTTGCTTTTCTGGCTGATCAAAAACATATCCAGCTCATATAATTTGTTTTTAGAAAGTGTTGTGAAATAATGCCTGCCAGATACTTTATGTTGGTTTTCTATGTAAGGTAATAAAAGGAATGAACCATATATATCGTTTGTGTCGTCAAAGCTTATGGTTGTTTCCGGTAGTACGGTTAAGCTTAGGTTCATGTTGGGGTAATTTACTTTACCTGAGTATTTTAATTTTTCATTAGCTTGTCCGGCTTTTGCAATATTTATACTAAGCCCGCTCTTTGGATAATTAAAGAACATCCTTTCCGATAATTGGATCAGATTGCTGTCGATTATTCTTATAGTGTTTAGCCCTTCGGCCAGATCAGCATTTGGAATTACAATAGATTGCTCAAAACTAGAAGTACCCGGATTCAGTTTTAGTTCATATACAAGTACTTTATCATCCTGGTGGATGAGCATATATAATGCTTGACCATTAAAAGAATCACATGTTATTTTGTTCGTGCGAACTTTTATTATTGTTTTATCGGCAATGGTAAAATTGTTTACTTCCAGCGAAATGCCTTTCAGTTCAGCTACAGGCAGAGGTTTTTCGTGTTTTGTGTCTTCAAGCGTTACTATGGCTTTATACCCGTCAGGAGTTTTGGCAGGTAGTTCAAACTTCCCAAAACCAAGCCTGTTTAACTGTACTTTTCTGAAGAGTTTTCCGGAAGCGTCAACAATATCGACTGTAGTAACCGGTAAAGGATTATTGTTGCAGTCGGCCACGTGTACACCGATAGTGTTTGCGGAAGTGCTTAGCAGTGTGCCTCCTTCAGGCCTCAAATCAATTATGATTTTAGAAGGATCTGCTTTAGCTATTGCGTTGCCTACGCCTGTTTCGGGATTCACTACCGAAATTTCGTAAACGGCGGATTCATCTTCTATGAAATTATTCATCCAGTTGGTATAAAACTGAAGGTAATATTTTCCGGATTTAAATTTATTTCCAAGCTTAAAAGATCCTGTGAAGCTTCCAATATTACCGTAAATAAGCTTGGTTTCAATAATTTTTCCTTCAGAATCTATAAGAGAACCATATATGTTTACCGTGTTGAAAAAAGGAATATTTTTCTTGCGATGAAATACATAGCCCTTAAACCAAACGCTTTCATTAGTCATAAAAACTTTTTTGTCTAGTTGTACGTGAATGTTTTCACGTTCCATAGCGAAATAGTCGACTACAGACTTCATGATCTCTTCACTCTTTGCTTGTTGGGAATACGTTTTTTGTGTAGTAGTAAATAGCAACACGCCTATTGCTAAAAAGGCATAAATTAAATTTTTCATTGGTTGGCTGAATGGATAGTTGGATACTGCAAAAATATATTTTTTGGTGTTATAATTTAACAAAATAGATGTTTTCGTGTTAAAATAAACAAAAAAGGAGCGTTCGAAAAACGCTCCTTTGTATAAGTTGTTGAAATATTGTTTATTACATCATTCCAGGCATTCCGCCGCCCATTGGCATTCCGCCTCCGGCACCTTCTTCTTTAATATCAATAAGGGCACACTCAGTTGTAAGTATCATACCGGCTACTGATGCTGCGTTTTCAAGAGCAACACGTGTAACTTTTTTAGGGTCAATGATACCTGCAGCAAGCATGTCTACATACTCATCAGTTTTTGCATTGTAACCAAAATCCCCTGAGCCTTCAGCAACTTTTGCAACAACTACAGATCCTTCAAGGCCTGCATTCTCAACAATAGTCCTTAGTGGAGCCTCAACAGCACGCGATACGATTTGGATACCTGTAGCTTCATCAGCGTTCTCAGCATTAATCGATGATAGAACAGTCTTAGCTCTTAACAAGGCAACACCACCACCGGCAACAATACCTTCTTCAACAGCTGCTCTTGTAGCGTGAAGCGCATCATCTACGCGGTCTTTTTTCTCTTTCATTTCTACTTCAGATGCAGCACCTACATATAGTACAGCTACACCACCTGCAAGTTTGGCAAGCCTTTCCTGAAGTTTTTCCCTGTCATAATCAGATGTTGTAGTTTCCATCTGTGCTTTGATCTGGTTAACACGTCCTTTAATGTCATCCTGGTTACCTGCACCATTTACAATAGTAGTGTTGTCTTTATCGATAGTCACTTTTTCACAAGTACCCAGCATTTCAAGCGTAGCATTTTCAAGAGTATAACCTCTTTCTTCAGCGATTACTGTACCACCTGTAAGGATTGCGATATCCTCAAGAAGAGCTTTTCTTCTGTCGCCAAAGCCCGGAGCCTTTACAGCAGCGATTTTAAGTGCACCCCTTAGTTTGTTTACTACCAGTGTAGCAAGAGCTTCTCCGTCTACATCTTCAGCGATAATTAATAATGGTCTTCCTGATTGTGCAACCGGTTCAAGTACCGGAAGCAGGTCTTTCATTGAAGATACTTTTTTGTCATATAGTAAAATGTATGGCCTGTCAAGTTCGGCCTCCATTTTTTCTGAGTTGGTAACGAAGTAAGCAGAAAGGTAACCTCTGTCAAACTGCATGCCTTCTACAACATCCACATAAGTATCAGTTCCTTTAGCTTCTTCAACAGTGATAACACCTTCTTTACCTACTTTACCAAAAGCAGTAGCGATAAGTTCGCCTATAGTTTCATCGTTGTTAGCAGAAATAGAAGCGATCTGTTTGATTTTTTCGCTGTCAGAACCTACAACTTTCGCTTGTTTAGAAAGATCAGCTACAATAGCCTCAACCGCTTTGTCAATACCGCGTTTAAGATCCATTGGGTTGGCACCTGCAGCTACGTTCTTAAGGCCTTCTTTAACGATAGCCTGAGCCAGAACTGTTGCAGTAGTTGTACCGTCACCGGCAAGGTCATTGGTTTTAGAAGCTACTTCTTTAACCATTTGTGCACCCATGTTTTCAAGGGTGTCAGCAAGTTCAATTTCTTTGGCTACAGATACACCATCTTTAGTTACTGTAGGTCCGCCAAATGATTTGCTGATGATAACGTTACGGCCTTTAGGGCCTAGAGTTACTTTTACTGCATTTGCCAATGCATCCACACCTCGCTTTAAGCCATCGCGTGCTTCTATGTCAAATTTTATTTCTTTAGCCATTGTGTTTTCTGTATATGTTTTTTAAAATAATTAACCTCAATTAGATTACAGCAAAAATTTCTTCTTCTTTCATGATAAGGTAATCCTTGCCATCAAATTTCAATTCAGTTCCGGCATATTTTCCGTATAGAACAGTGTCACCAACTTTTACAGTCATGTCATGGTCTTTAGTGCCATTACCAACGGCTACTACTATACCTTTTTGTGGTTTTTCTTTAGCGGTGTCAGGAATGAATATCCCTGATGCAGTCTGTGTTTCTGCAGCTACCGGCTCAATAAGTACGCGGTCTGAAAGGGGTTTAATGTTTAAAGCCATATTTATATTAATTTAATTTTGATTGTTATTAATTGATATTTCTTTTTTTTCAGAAATTATGCCAGTTGGTTGAAGTATGACATATTTTCAGAAAAAATGCCAGCTTAATAAGGCTGGCATTTTTATATCGTTTATTTACGAAGAAATTACTGTTGTGGTTGTGCCGCAGGAGCCGGTGTTGTTGCAGGCTGTGCAGCTGGGGTTGCAGGTTTAGCTTCTCCATTAGCAGGAACCGCCGGAGTTTGTGCTGCCGGTACTGCAGATTCATCGATGAATGAATCATTATCACCCATTGAAGAAAAGCTTAAGCTTGAGAAAAGGATAAGAGCAACTAATATAGCGGCAAGTGTCCATGTACTCTTGTCAAGGAAGTCAGTTGTTTTTTGAACGCCACCCATCATCTGAGAACCTCCAATAGAAGAAGACAGGCCTCCGCCTTTAGGGTTTTGCACCATGATTACCACTACAAGCAAAAAGCTTACTATTGTTATTAGTACCAGAAAAATTGAAAAGTTAAGCATCGTTCTTTAAGTTGTTATTTTGTTGAATTATCTTTATATCTAAAATACGGTCTGCAAAGAAAACACTTTTTTCCGGATATTTCAAAATTAAAATTTCATATGCCTGAATTGCTTTGCTGTATTTTTTTTGCTCGAGGTAAACCCTTGCCAGAGTTTCAGTCATCAGCATAGAGCTGTCTTGTGTACTTCGCTCAACGTTTACTACGGGTGACGTACTGTTTTTGGCAGGTGCGATCTTAGGATTCGTTTCTATGAATTTGTCTATCAGCTCCATTTTTTTAGCGATAGGGTCGTCATTTTCATTGTCTGAAATTATTTCTGTTGCTTCCTCATCTCTTATTATAGGTGCCAGTCTTGATAATTGAAGCCATTCAGCAAAGGAGTGAGTTTCGTTGCTGTTAAAATCTAATGGTTTACCGATGCTGAGTTTCTCTTCGGTTGCCTCAACATTAGTTTCTGTTTTTTGAGGAGTCTCTGTTTCAGGTTTTACAGTTGCCTGTTCTTCTGCAGACTGTATAGAATCCCTGACCGAATTTGTAAGTTTATCTGAAACTTCAGGTTGTTTTATAGTTGGTGAATACGAAGTCTGTGTTTCTTCGATGGACTGAATAGAACGTTTAATAGATTCTTCTATCTTATCGACTGGTGTTTCAGACTTGGTGAATTCGACGGGTTGAGTGATTTCAGTGATACTTACTGTTTCCAGTGTTTCACTATCGTTAACATCGATGGCTTGTACAGCTATTTCCTGTTGCACAAAAACCTCTTTTTCGATGGTTTGGAACTGTTCCGACGTAATGAAGTCAAATAAAACAGAACGGTCTGTTGTGTAAGCTGCTGTTTTTTTTAGTTCAGTATTATACCTGAAACTATCCTGATTATAAAGTCCTTTTAAGTAAATAGCGCGCGCGCTTTGCAGGAACGGGAATTCCGAAAGGAGGGTTTCCAGTTCGGCCGTCTGCCTTTCATTTAATGAGTAAGGCTTATTGAGCAGGGATGTATAGTCTTTTGTGTTCAGTTTGTTCAGTTTGTTCAGTTTGTTCAGTGTTCAGTGTACGGAAAGACTGCCAACTGCGACAGTATACTGAATACTTGGTTTACCATTTAGCCAGTGACTCGTTAAAAATATCCTGTGTAATCCTTTCAAAAATTGCATCAAGCGCGGTATTTAGTACTGAGCCCGTTGGTAAAGCATCTCCTGAGAAATCATAGTAAAAGCTGAAAGGCTTTTCAAAATCATCTTTTTCATTCTTTTTATTAGTAAACCTTACGTTTACGGTAATGCTTAGCCTGTTTTGTGATGCCCTTTGGTCTGCTGTGGCAGTCATAGGAGAGATACGATATTGTGTTATTTCTCCCTCATATACTAAATCTCCTCCTGAATTGGTAATACTCAGATTAGTCTGGTTTTGTATTAGATCCTGCAGTCTTTGTGTAAAGGTACGTTCAATACCGGGCTCAATGATGTCGGCATTGTTCTGGAAATAATTTACCTGAAAGGTTTTGGCGTCAATTTTACCCGAACCCGAAAAGTTATAGCTAACGTTACAGGCACTTAAGGTTAAAAGTAAGGCAAAAGCCATTATAAATTTAAAATATCTCATAATATGTGCCATAAGGCTATAAGTCGTATTGTTTAATTTTTCGGTACAAAGTCCTTTCAGAAATCCCAAGCTCATCAGCTGCTGCTTTTCGTTTTCCTTTATTACGCTCAAGCGCTTTTTTTATCAGCTCTATCTCTTTTTCATCTAAACGAAGTGTTTCCTCTTCTTCAACAGTTTCTGCAAAAAGGTAGTTGTCATCGTCGTCGTCGTCTTCCTGGTCAATAACAGGTGGCTCGGGGCGTGTTGCTTTTTGAGCTGGAAAAACCTCCGTGCGTGGCAGGTCTTCAAAATCTTCAAGGGTGTCACCGTTTTGCGTGCCGTATATTTTCTGGATCAGACCTTTATTGGATTCCTGAACCTTAGAAGTATTACCATTTTGCATTAGGTCCATGGTAAGTTTTTTCAGGTCGTTAAGGTCGCTTTTCATGTCAAACAACACTTTATATAATATTTCCCTTTCTGTGCTGAAATCACTTTCCGGTTTTTTGTCCCTTACTATGGCAGGCAGATTGTTTCCTTCTTCTGGCAGGTATGAGCGCAGTGTGTTGCCGGTAATGTTTCTGTTGGCTTCCAGAACACTGATCTGTTCGGCTACATTTCGTAACTGACGTATATTTCCTCCCCAACGGAATTTTTGCAGTAATTGTACTGCATCATCTTCCAGCTTAATAGGGGGCATTTTATATTTATGGGCAAAGTCAGAAGAAAATTTTCTGAACAGCAGATGAATATCATCTTTCCTGTCACGTAGCGGCGGAAGTGAAATGTCAACCGTGCTTAAACGATAGTAGAGGTCTTCCCTGAATCTTCCTTTTTCAATAGCGTCGAACATATTCACGTTTGTAGCTGCTACAATGCGCACATTGGTTTTTTGTACCTGCGACGAACCTACTTTTATGAATTCACCATTTTCAAGTACACGAAGCAGTCTTACCTGTGTGGTAAGTGGCAGTTCGCCCACTTCGTCCAGGAATATTGTACCGCCATCGGCAACCTCAAAATAGCCTTCGCGGGTTCCAGTGGCACCGGTAAAAGCACCTTTTTCGTGTCCAAATAGTTCGCTGTCAATAGTTCCTTCGGGTATAGCACCACAGTTTACTGCAATATATTTACCATGCTTTCTGTGTGATAAGGCATGTATAATCCTAGGAATATTTTCTTTACCTACACCGCTTTCTCCCGTTACCAGTACCGAAATGTCGGTTGGAGCAACCTGGATCGCTTTTTCTATGGCACGATTAAGCTTAGGGTCGTTCCCTATAATCTCGAATCGCTGCTTTATGGCTTGTACACTTTCCATATGTTTTCTTTGGCTTAACCCTGCATTTTTTCACTATATCCAACCGCTTCACCAATAAGTGTTGCAGAAGTACATTCGCTTATAAGAACATTTACAAAATCGCCCGGTTTGTAGTCGCCTTTAGGGAATACAACAACCGTATTTTGAGAGTTTCTTCCGCTCCAGTGGGCGTCAGAACGTTTTGATTCTTTTTCTACCAGTACTTCCACTACCTGGCCAATGAAACGCTGTGTGCGCTCTAAAGCCATTTTTTGCTGAAGATTGATAATTTCTGTAAGCCTGCGGTTTTTTACATCGGCAGGAATATCGTCTTCCATTTTTCTTGCAGCCAGTGTTCCGGGACGCTCTGAATAGGCAAACATGAATCCGAAGTCATATTGGCAATGCTCCATAAGTGACAGCGTATCCTGATGATCTTCTTCTGTTTCTGTAGGGAAACCTGCAATCATATCCTGAGAAAGTGACATTTCAGGGATGATTCGGTAAATATTGTCAACAAGCGCCATATATTCCTCACGGGTATGCTGACGGTTCATTTCTTTAAGTATGCGCGTGCTTCCTGATTGTACAGGAAGGTGAATGTATTTGCATATATTATGGTGTTTCGCCATTATCTCGATTACCTCCATGTGCATATCCTGCGGATTTGAAGTAGAGAAACGGAAACGCATTTTTGGGTAAGCTTTCGCAGCCATGTCCAGCAATTGTGCAAAGTCAACGGCAGTAGCTTTTTGCATTTCAGAAGCCTTTACAAAATCTTTTTTAAGTCCACCTCCGTACCAAAGGTAGCTATCAACATTTTGACCTAAAAGCGTAATTTCTTTAAATCCACGACTGTGAAGATCGGCGATTTCTTCCATAATACTTTGCGGTTCACGGCTACGCTCACGGCCACGGGTAAATGGTACTACGCAGAAGGTACACATATTGTCGCATCCACGCGTTATCGATACAAATGCGGTAACTCCATTGCTGTTAAGGCGTACCGGAGAAATGTCGCCATAGGTTTCATCTTTTGAAAGGATAACATTAATAGCATCGCGGCCTTCGTCAACTTCTTTTAGAAGATTAGGAAGGTCTTTATAGGCATCCGGGCCTATAACCATGTCTACTATCTTTTCTTCTTCCAGGAACTGGCTTTTAAGACGTTCGGCCATACAGCCTAAAACGCCTACCTTCATTCCGGGATTTATCTTTTTAACGGCATTATATGTTTCAAGTCTTTTACGCACCGTTTGTTCCGCTTTATCACGGATAGAACAAGTGTTTACCAATACAAGATCAGCCTCCTCAATGTTCTGGGTGGTATTAAATCCTTCGTTGGCAAGTATCGATGCTACGATCTCGCTGTCCGAAAAATTCATCTGGCAGCCATAGCTCTCTATAAAAAGCTTTTTTGTATTTCCTTCTTTCTGCTCTAAAACAAGGCTTTGTCCCTGTTTGTTTTCTTCAATAATCTTTTCCATAATTCACTTCTGTAGTGCTTAATCAGGTCGCAAAGATAGCATTAATTTCAATATTATGACAAGTTGACAGCCTGAGATATCCAGATTTAGTAATAGCTGATTTTTTTGGTTTTATACCTTAATATATATGTTGATTTCATAAAAATGATTTTAAAAAAATCTACAAAAAACTAATATTTAAAAAAATCATATACTTTTGCGACACAAAGAAAAGCAATATGGCAAAGAATTTAGTGATCGTTGAGTCGCCTGCGAAGGCAAAAACCATTGAGAAATTTTTGGGGGCAGGGTATCAGGTAGAGTCCAGTTATGGGCACATTGCCGACCTTCCTTCAAAAGAAATCGGTGTAGATGTAGAAAATGGCTTCAAGCCAAAATATGAAGTGTCTCCTGATAAAAAAGCACTGGTAAAAAAACTTAAGGATCTTTCTAAATCAGCCGATATGGTTTGGCTGGCTTCCGATGAGGACCGCGAGGGTGAGGCCATTGCATGGCATCTGGCGGAAGAACTGAAACTGGATAAAGCAAAGACCAAAAGGATTGTTTTTCATGAGATCACAAAAACCGCTATCCTAAAAGCAATTGAGAATCCAAGGGATATCAATTACAATCTGGTAAATGCACAACAGGCACGACGTGTGCTTGACAGGCTGGTGGGGTATGAGTTGTCTCCCGTACTTTGGAAAAAAGTAAAGAGCGGGCTTTCGGCAGGTAGGGTACAGTCAGTTTCTGTACGTCTTATTGTTGAGCGCGAACGTGAAATCCAGAATTTTAAAGCTGAAGGGTCTTACAGTGTAACTGCAGAATTTGTAAACGAGGCAGGGAAAAATTTTAAAGCAAAGCTTCCTAAAAACTTCGCAACAAAACAGGAAGCACAGGATTTCCTGAATAAAAATATTGGTTCTATATATAAGGTGTCAGATCTTGAGACCAAGCCGGCAAAAAAATCACCTGCAGCACCATTTACTACTTCTACATTACAGCAGGAAGCGGCAAGGAAATTATATTTTCCGGTAGGTGTTACAATGATGCTGGCACAGCGATTATATGAAGCCGGGCTTATCACATATATGAGAACGGATAGTGTTAACCTTTCGCAGGAAGCCATGGGTGCTGCCGAAGCTGAGATCATCAGGTCGTATGGTAAGGAATTCAGCAGGCCAAGAAACTATTCAACAAAGAGTAAAGGAGCACAGGAAGCTCACGAAGCTATCCGTCCTACGGATATGTCACGCCACGGTGTTAATATAGACCGTGACCAGGCAAGGCTTTATGATCTTATCTGGAAAAGAACTGTGGCTTCACAGATGAGTGATGCAGAACTGGAGCGTACAAATGTTAAGATAGAAACGAACAATCATAAAGAATTATTCACGGCATCGGGAGAAGTGCTTATGTTTGAAGGATTTCTTAAAGTATATCTTGAGGGTAATGATGATGAGGATATCGAACAGGAAGGTATGCTGCCTGCATTAAGAGTGAATGAAAAATTACTGAACAATTATATTACGGCTACCGAACGCTTTTCAAGACCGCCGGCCCGTTACACTGAGGCTGCGCTGGTTAAGAAGCTTGAAGAGCTTGGAATCGGGCGTCCGTCTACTTATGCACCAACAATTTCTACCATCATCAGCAGGAATTATGTTGAAAAAGGAAGTTTTGAAGGGCAGGAGAGAAGGTATAGCCAGATTATGTTAAAAGGTGGAGCAGTATCTGAGCAGGAACTTCATGAAAATGTTGGTTCTGATAAAGGAAAACTGGTACCTACAGATATTGGTATCATTGTGAATGACTTCCTTGTGAATCATTTTGAGACCATCCTTGATTATAACTTTACTGCAAAAGTAGAGCAGGATTTTGATGAGATCGCTTCCGGTAACGAAGACTGGAGAAAAATGATGGACGATTTCTATAAGCATTTCCATCCTACAGTAAAAAATGTTGAGAAGAATGCTGAAAGGGAATCAGGAGAACGTATTCTGGGAACTGATCCGAAAACAGGCAAGCCGGTAAGTGTACGTTTGGGTAAATTTGGCCCTATGGCACAGATTGGCGATGCCGAAGATGAAAATAAACAGTTTGCAAGCCTTCTTCCGGAACAAAATATAGGTACTATTACCCTTGATGAAGTTTTGGGTTTATTCATGCTTCCTAAAAATCTTGGGACACATGATGGTGAAGAGGTAGAAGTGAATAATGGGCGTTTTGGGCCTTATGTACGTTTTGGTAAAGTATTTATTTCGCTTCCAAAAGGGGAGGACCCGCTTGATGTTACTCTTGAAAGGGCAAAAGAGCTCATTCTTGAGAAACAACAGGCTGATGCGCCAATTGGTACATATAAAAACGAACCGGTACAAAAAGGTGTAGGGCGTTTTGGGCCGTTCATTAAATGGAATGGTACATTTATCAATGTAAACAAGAAATATAATTTTGACAAACTTACACAGTCAGATATTACAGAACTGATTGAAGACAAACTGAAAAAAGATATTGATAAAGTGGTTCATAACTGGGAAGAAGAAGGTATCCGCGTAGAAAAAGCGCGTTGGGGGCGTTCTGTTATCCTTAAAGGAAAAACCAAGATAGAGCTGAATAAAGATATTGATGCTGCTAAGCTTACACTCGATCAGGTTAAGGCCATGATAGAGGAAAAGGCTCCAGCTAAAAAGACTGCGGCGAAAAAGGCACCTGCAAAAAAACCTGCGGCTAAAAAGAAATAATAAATGGTATTCGATTTTTTACAACCCTTAGATGCTACACTTTTAGAATTCATTTCTGAAGGTTCGGCTCAGGCATTAGGTCATAAAACCGATTTTCATGCCGATGGACGATTTCCCAATCTTGAAACCGCAAAAATTGCTATCATTGGCGTGCTGGATGACAGGGGGGGCGATAATAAGCGGGAGCATCACATTCATCTTAATTATATAAGGAAAGAGCTTTATAGTCTTTTTCCGGGTAACTGGGATAAACCAGTTGTAGATTTGGGTAATATACCTGCGGGAGATTCGCAGCAGGATACTTACTTTGCGCTCAGAAGTATTGTAGAAGAGCTTATAAAAAGTGGTATATTGCCTGTGGTAATAGGAGGTTCACAGGATTTGTCTTATGCGCTTTATCGTGCGTATGATAAACTGGAACAAATGGTGAACTTTGTATCTATTGACAGTAAATTTGATTTTGGTAAGCAGGATGGAGAGCTTTCAGCGGCGTCTTATCTTACAAGGATGATAGTCGATGAGCCTAATAATCTTTTCAATTATTCAAACCTGGGCTACCAGACTTATTATAACTCGCAGGAAGAGATTGATCTTATTGAAAAGTTATATTTTGACGCTTATCGCCTGGGTGAAGTAAGTGGAAACCCCACGATTGCCGAGCCTGTATTTAGGGATGCGGACATTGTAAGTGTTGATATGACGGCAGTTAAGTCGAGTGATTCAGGAAATATTGTTAAATTTATACCAAATGGTTTTGATGGCAAAGAAATTTGTACATTAGCACGCTATGCGGGGATAAGCGATAAGGTATCGGTCTTTGGGATTTTTAATCATGAAGACAGCCGTCAGGAAGCCGCACTTGCTGCGCAGGTAATATGGTATTTTATCGAAGGCGTGCACTATCGCTCAAATGAGTATCCGTTTGGAAGTAAAGAGCATTATATTAAATATATTGTGCCAACAGAAGATGAGGAGCTTGTTTTTTACAAAAGCGATAAGACGGAAAGATGGTGGATTGAGGTTCCGTTTGTCTCAAATCTCAGCAATAAATTAAAAAGGAATACGTTATTACCATGTAATCATCAGGATTATATTAGTGCTTGTAATAATGAGTATCCTGAAAGATTATGGAAAGCGCAAAGAAAAAACATAATTTAACAGTATTGTTATAAAAACGGCACGTTTTGGCAGAAGTGTTGAATAGTTTGCTTTTTGTTTAGGTTTTTTTAATAAAAAAATTGTTTTTTTAAAAATAAATAAATAGGTTTACGCCCTTAAAAATAGAATTACATTAATAACCCAATTTTATGAAGAAGTTCATTGCATTAACAGCAACTTTATCATTTTTAATCAGCTGTGGTTCCAGTGACCGAGGGGAACTGGTAGGAGTTAAAGGCAGAAAGTGGAGGCCTGAAAAGCCTTATGGTATGGCCTTAATTCCGGGTGGTGCTTACATTATGGGTAAGTCGGATGACGACTTAGCGAATGTACAGGATGCTCCTACAAAAACGGTAACTGTTCGTTCGTTTTACATGGACGAGACGGAAATTACCAATAGCGAGTACCGTCAGTTTGTTCAGTGGGTTAAAGATTCTACAGTCAGGACCAGATTGGCTATTCTTGCGGATGAGCAAGGACAGAAGCCGGGTGCTGGTGGTATCGGAGAATTTGCATTCAAAGACCAGGAAGCTACCGAAGATCAGTCTGCTTATGATAAATACATGTATGAAAATTATTACAGTATAGGTACTGATGATGATATTTATGCAGGTAGAAAGCTTAATCATAAGGCTAAGCTTATTACGGATCCGCAAAAGTATCCTGATGAGTACTATGTAGAGGTTATGGATTCTATGTATCTGCCGGAATCTGAATCATACAATGGTTTAAGGACTGTTGATGTTTCTAAGCTTGTATTCCGTTACTCTTGGATGGATATCCAAGCAGCTGCAAAAGACAAGTCTACTAAAAACACAAGGGCTAAGAGAAGTAAGTACATGATACATGAGCAGGTTCAGGTATATCCTGATACGACTGTGTGGATCAAAGACTTTGCTTACTCATATAATGAGCCAATGCATAATGACTATTTTTGGCACGAAGCTTATGGTGAGTATCCTGTAGTGGGTGTTACCTGGCAGAAGGCTAAAGCGTTCTGTGCATGGAGAACTCTTTATAAAAATGCTTTCCAAAAAGATAAAAAGAGACAGTTTGTAAACTCATTCCGTTTACCAACTGAGGCAGAGTGGGAATTTGCTGCAAGAGGTGGTCTTCAATCGGCTACTTTCCCTTGGGGTGGTCCTTATGCTAAAAATGACAGAGGTTGTTTCCTTGCTAACTTTAAGCCTAACAGAGGTGATTATGCTGCTGATGGTGCTCTTTATACTGTAGAGGCAAGATCTTTCGATCCGAATGATCATAACCTATACAATATGGCAGGTAACGTTTCTGAGTGGACGGATTCTTCTTACGATGCGTCTTCTTACGAGTATGTTTCTACTATGAACCCTAACGTTCCGGATCTTGCTAACAAACGTAAAGTTGTTCGTGGTGGTTCTTGGAAAGATGTGGCTTACTTCCTTCAGGTGAGCAGCAGGGATTGGGAATATGCTGACTCTGCAAGAAGCTATATAGGTTTCAGGACTGTGCAGGATTACATGGGTACACAAAATACCTCAAACGAATAAGATTTTTAACCAACTCGAATTTTTTGAATATTTAAATTAATTAACTTAACTAAAAACTAAAAATTATTTTATTATGGCACTACCTAAAAAAGTTATGAATTTCGCCTATGGTATGGGTGCGGCAGTTGTAATCATCGGAGCTCTTTTCAAATTGATGCACTGGCCAGGAGCAAGCGCGATGCTTATTATTGGTCTTGGTGTTGAAGCTTTGATCTTTGGTCTTTCTGCATTTGATCCTGTTGAAAAAGAACTTGACTGGTCTTTAGTTTACCCTGAGCTTGCTGGTGGTGATGCTAAGAAAAAAGAAGCTAAGAAAGAAAACCCGGCTGAGGCACAAGGTCTGCTTTCTCAAAAACTTGACAACCTATTAAAAGAAGCTAAAATTGATGGTGCTCTTATGGAAAGCCTTGGAAACAGCATCAAAAACTTTGAATCTGCTGCTAAAGGAATTTCTCCAACAGTTGATTCAATCGCTTCACAGAAAAAATACAGCGAAGAAATGTCTATGGCTGCAGCTCAGATGGAGTCTCTAAACAGCCTTTACAAAGTTCAGTTAGAGAGTGCTTCTCGTAACGCTGAAGCTAATAAAGAAATCGCTGACAATGCTTCTAAGCTTAAACAAGAGATGGCTAATATGACTCAGAACATTGCTTCTCTAAACAATGTTTACGGTGGTATGCTTTCTGCTATGGGTAACAGAGCTTAATAATTAGTTACTATACATTTTAACACAAAAAAACAAAGACAACTAATTAGAAATGGCAGGAGGAAAATTAACCCCTAGACAAAAGATGATTAACCTGATGTATCTGGTTTTCATCGCGATGTTGGCACTGAACATGTCAAAAGAAGTATTATCTGCTTTTGGCTTGATGAACGAACAATTTGAGTCTTCTAACGTAGAAGCTACTAAAAGTAATGAATCATTGTATGGTGCTCTAGCTGCTAAAGCTGCAGAGAACCCTACATTTAACGCTGCTAAAGCGCTTTCTGAAAAAATTAAAGGTATATCTGCTGAATTCAGTGATTATCTGGAAAGCCTTAAAGGTGACATTACTAAAGATATCCATAAAGATGAGGCTACAGGAAAACTTCCTTATGAAGCTATGGATAAAGGTGATAAAATCGATGAGCAGTGGTTTGAAGGCGATGGTTATTCTCCAAAAGGAAAAGAAATCGTTGCTAGAATCGAGAAGTACAAGTCTGATATGAAAGCGGCTATAGGTAATGATGTTAAATATTCACCTATCGCAAAAGAGCTTGAAAGCAAATTCAGTACTGCTGACATCAAAGATGGTGAAGGTGTAACTAAAAAATACCTTGATTATCATTATAAAGGTTTCCCTTCAATCGCTTCTCTAACAAAACTTTCTGCTCTACAGAATAATGTTAAGACTATTGAGGCTAACGTTTACAATATCGCTCTTGGAAAAGCGGCTATCGAATCAATTTCGATGAAGAACTATACTGCTTTAGTAGTTCTTGATAAAAATGCTTACTTCCAGGGTGAAAAAGTTACAGGTAAAGTTGTATTGGGTAGGTATGATGAAAATACTAAACCTATTTCATTCAACGGTCCTGGTAAA
Source organism: Flavobacterium hauense (assembly GCF_054457175.1). NCBI lineage: Bacteria > Pseudomonadati > Bacteroidota > Flavobacteriia > Flavobacteriales > Flavobacteriaceae > Flavobacterium > Flavobacterium hauense. The sequence goes on along the minus strand of NZ_JBTKVX010000006.1, from coordinate 77,879 downwards.
ATCGAAAATGGTCAGGCTGTTATTAACATGACTGCTGGTAGCGTTGGAGAGCAAAAAATTGGTGGTGAATTCGTATTCCTTGAGGATGGCAAAAAAGTGCCATTGAAATTCGAAGGTAAATATGTAGTTGTACCTCGTCCTAACTCTGCTACTATCTCTGCGGATAAGATGAACACGGTTTACCGTGGAGTTGAAAATCCAATGACAGTTTCATTTGCAGGTGTTCCTGATACAGACGTTAAGGCTTCTGCTCCTGGAGCATGGAGATCTGGAGGTTCTAAAGGTAAATACAACTGGAATGTTACTGGTGTTTCTGGTAATACTGCTAAAATTCAGGTTACTGCTAAATTATCAGATGGTAAAACAGTTACAGATATGAAAGAATTCATTGTGCGTCCTATTCCTGCTCCGGTACCGGAATTAAGAGGTAAACAAGGTTCTTCTAAAGGTAACAAAAATGACCTTGCGTCTTCAACTGTTAATGTTGCGTTCCCTGATTTCGTATTTGATGTTAAAACAACTGTACTTTCTTTTGAACTTTACGTTCCGGGTAATGCAGGTATGATTATCCAGGGTAACAGATTTGATGCAAAAGCTCAGGCTGCTATCGCTAAATGTAAGCGTGGTGATGTTGTTACAATTATGAACATCAAGACAAAAATTGTTGGAGCTGACGGATACACTCCTAGAGGATCTTCAACTTTCGCTTGGGAAATACAATAATTTGATTTAAAAGAACGTTTTTCTTTTACAGTATAAAATTAAAATAATGAATAGTAAAAATTTTTTATTAGCGGCTTTATTTTTTGCAGGTATGGCAACGTCTTTTGGACAGTCTAACTTGCTGAACGCAAAAACGCCGGATGAAATAGGTAAAAAAACCGCAGAGCAGGACTCATTAGATAATGATAAGCCCCTACCTTACGGTTATGTGGGAGACAGGGATGTTTTGCTTGCCAGAAAAGTTTGGGAAGTGATAGATCTTGATCAAAGAATCAATTTCCCTATGTATTTTCCTATTGATGATAATATAGGTGATGATAGAAGGTCGCTATTCAGTGTTTTAATTACTGCTATCAAAGATGGCCAATTGACTGAAGTATATGATGACTCTTACTTTTCACTGAAAAAGACAGGGGAAGATATTCAGTCGGTTTTCTACTTCAAAGAGCTTAATGACTACGGTACTGATGTATTGAATCAAAATCCGGGTAAAACTGAAGCAGATTTGAAAGCTAAAGGTTTGTTGACGGATGAGCATTATACTACATCTGAACTTACCGCTGCCGATGTTTCCAAATATAAAATTGTTGGGACATGGTACTTTGATAAGAGACAAGGTGAAATGAAATACAGAATTCTTGGAATTTGCCCTATGGCAGTTGATGCCATGAGTAAATTAAGACAAGGAGAAGCTGCTGAGCCAATCGAGCTTTTTTGGGTATTCTATCCTGGAGCAAGAGATATTTTACATAAAGCGAAAGCATTCAATGAGAAAAACTCTGCAATGCCTATCACTTTTGACCACTTGCTTAACTCAAGACGTTTCACTGCTGTAATTGTTAAAGAAGAGAACGTTTATGGAGACAGACTTATCGAAGACTACATGAAAGATAACTCTCAGATGCAGCTTCTTGAAGCTGAACGTATCAAAGATAAGATACGTAACTTTGAGCAGGACATGTGGAACTACTAAGAAGTATATTCTTCAAAATATTAGAAACTCTTACCCTTGTGGTAAGAGTTTTTTTATTTTTACACTATGAAAGATTTTATCATTGTTGGTGCGGGTTTGGCGGGTATAAGTTTTGCTGAAACGGCTTTACAGAACAATAAGACATTTACGGTTATCAGTGACCGTTCCCAAAATTCGTCCTATGTTGCGGCCGGATTATACAATCCGGTTATACTTAAAAGGTTTAGTCTTCCTCAGGACGCTGCAATACATCGCGAATATATGGAGCCCTTCTATGAGATGATAGAACAAAGATTAGGGGTAAAGGTTGATATTAATTTACCTGTGTTGAGGAAGTTTGCCTCAATAGAGGAACAAAATAATTGGTTTGAGGCTGCTGACAAGCCTGCTTTAGAACCATTCCTTTCACCTGAAATTTTGCATACCGATTATGCCGGTTTGCCGGCTCCGTTTGGCTTTGGTAAAGTAATGCATACTGGCTATGTAGATACAACAGTACTGCTTGAAGCATACCATAATTATCTCAATAATAATGGATGGCTAGTTGAGGAAACGTTTGATTATTCACAATTAATGATCAATGATGAATTTGTGTCTTATCATGGCAGCGAGGCACGTAATATCATATTTGCTGAAGGCTTTGGTATTCATGCAAATCCATATTTTAAACATTTACCGCTAGATGGGACTAAGGGCGAGCTGTTGCTTATTAAAGCACCCGGCTTGCATCTCGATGTGGCTGTAAATGCGAGTATCTTTATATTACCAATGGGTAATGACCTTTTTAAAGTGGGAGCCACATACGAATGGTATGATAAAACAGCAGAGCCTACCGAAGCAGGCAGGAATGAGCTTGTTGAAAAACTAAATGAGCTGATAACCTGTGACTATGAGATTATAGGGCATTTGGCAGGCATTCGCCCGACTGTAAAGGATAGAAAGCCTTTGATAGGCACACATCCCCAATTTAAAAGAGTACATTTGCTGAATGGTTTGGGGACACGTGGCGTTATGCTTGGACCACCTATGGCCAAAGAATTATATGAATCGATCATGTCAGGAAACCCGGTAAGGAAGGAAGTTGGTTTACAGCGATTTAAGGCTTTTTAAGTTCTCTCCAGTTTTCGTCATAACTAACAAAAAAGTTTATCCAGATGTTTCTGGAAATGCGCATAATATACGGCATTAGAATAATCAGCGCTGCTACGATAGAAATAAAAGCTGTTTTGAGGCTTGTTTTAAATATTGAAAACGTTATTACAAAAGCTGCTACACTAATGGCTACGCCCAGGCCATAACTAACATACATAGCACCGAAGTAAAATGAAGGTTCAATTTTATAAGGCTGTCCGCAGTGGCTGCATCTTTGGTGCATTTTGTATATTTTACCCAAATTGAACGGGTTTTTATCTAAATACATGCTTTCCTCGTGGCATCGGGGACAGGTTCCTGTTAAAATGCTATATAGTTTGGATCCTTTTTTTAACATTTGCAAAAAATTTGTTGTTACACAAATTTACGATTAAATAAGACATAAGAATAATGCTTAATATACATAATTTATCGGTTTCTTTCGGAGGAACATATTTGTTTGAGGAAGTTACATTCAGACTTGGTGCCGGTGACAGGGTTGGCCTTGTGGGCAAAAATGGAGCGGGAAAGTCGACCATGCTTAAAATACTCTCAGGAGAACAGCAATATGATTCGGGTGTTATTGCCACTGAAAAAGAAATCAGGTTAGGTTTTCTTAAGCAGGACATTGATTTCATAAAAGGGAGAACAGTGCTTGAAGAGGCTTATCAGGCTTTTGAAGAGATTAAGAAAGCTGAAGCAAAAATTGATAAGATCAATCATCAGTTGGTTACACGTACGGATTATGAAAGTGAATCCTATTCGCAACTTATCGAGGACCTTAGTGATGTTACACATCATTATGAAATTCTTGGAGGATATAATTATGTAGGTGATACAGAAAAAATATTACTTGGACTTGGTTTTAAACGTGAAGACTTTGATAAGGCTACTGATACTTTTTCGGGTGGATGGCGTATGCGTATTGAACTGGCAAAACTGCTGCTTCAATACAATGACGTATTACTTCTCGATGAGCCGACCAATCATCTTGATATCGAGAGTATCATCTGGCTGGAGCAATTCTTAAGAAATTATCCCGGGGTTGTGGTTATTGTATCACACGATAAGATGTTCCTTGATAATGTTACTAACAGAACCATAGAAATATCTTTAGGCAAGGCTTACGATTTCAACAAACCGTACTCACAATATCTGGAACTAAGGCAAGAGCTGAGGGAAAAGCAATTGGCTACTCAAAAGAATCAGGAAAAGAAGATCGAGCAGACAGAAAAACTTATCGAAAAGTTCAGGGCTAAGGCTTCTAAAGCATCGATGGCACAGTCGCTTATCAAAAAGCTTGACAAAGTTGAACGTATTGAAGTGGACGAAGATGATAATTCTGTTATGAATATCTCGTTCCCCGTTTCAATTACTCCCGGCCGTGTAGTGGTCGAGGCGGAACATGTAACCAAAAAGTATGGTGAGAAAACTATACTTAAGGATATTGACCTGCTTGTGGAGCGCGGGAGCAAAATTGCTTTCGTAGGTCAAAATGGGCAGGGAAAATCGACGCTTATAAAAGCAATTACCAAAGACATCGACTATCAGGGAGAAATTAAACTGGGACATAATGTGCAGTTAGGTTATTTTGCACAGAATCAGGCAGAATATCTTGATGGTGAGATCACACTTCTTCAAACAATGGAAGATGCGGCGACAGATACGAATCGGTCTAAAGTGCGTGATATGCTTGGTTCATTCCTTTTCAGAGGGGATGATGTAGAGAAGAAAGTAAAAGTGCTTTCTGGAGGTGAAAGAAACCGTCTGGCACTTTGTAAGCTGTTATTACAGCCAATCAATGTACTTGTGATGGATGAGCCTACCAACCACCTTGATATTAAGTCTAAGAATGTTCTAAAGGCGGCGCTACAAAAGTTTGAGGGTACATTACTGCTTGTATCTCACGACAGGGATTTTCTTCAGGGAATGAGTAATATTGTTTACGAATTCAAGGATCAAAAGATAAGGGAATATTTAGGAGACATCAATTTCTATCTTGAACAGCGCAATATGCAGAATATGCGTGAGGTAGAGAAAAGAGATGTGATTGCAAAAGAAACTCCTAAAGAGAACAAACAGGTATCATATCAGGACCAGAAAAAAAATAAGACACTACAAAACAAGCTAAGTAAAGTTGAAAGCCAGATTAAAGAGGTTGAAAAACAAATTCAACATGATGATAAGCTTTTAGCAGGTAACTATGATAAGCTGATGGCAGATGCCGCTTTCTTTACGGCTTACGAGAACAAGAAAAAAGAACTTGATAAGTTGATGCAAGAATGGGAAACTGTTCAGGAAGAAATAGAGAATGCATAAAAAAAGCTCCCCGATATTCGGGGAGCTTTTTTTATTGAGTTTTGAATTCTACTTCGGTTTTTTTCTTTGAAATGGTGACATTGTTTTTAGATTCACCTTTTTTGTTCTTTACACTCACTCCGTCACTACTTACGCTTACTGATGTTCCATCAGGATCTTCTTCAGGTTTTTCAACAGTTACATTAGTAGTGGTTGTTGTAGTTTTTGTCTGCGGTTGCGGTGCAGGCGGTGGTGCCGGGTCTTCAACCGGAGGTGGCGTAGGTTGCGGAACCGGATCTTCTTTCTTTTTGCAGGAAGCCATAAGCAATACAGCTAAGCCTGACATTACAATTAGTTTTTTCATAGGGTATATGTTATCTTGTTTATATGTTAAAATTACAGCTTTTAAAATGTTCAGGTTTATAAATAACTTAATTTTAAGATATTAATCCAATATGCTTTGAGTGTGCAATTGCTTCGCTACTGTCTTTAAAATAGCAGGTCGCTACCCCCATTGCCTTCATGTTTTCGATAGCTGTGAGTGCTTTTTCTTTTTTATGGCTGCCTGTCTGGCGAATGTAAACGGCCTTAACGGTGACAGGGAATATCTTGCATACGTCTTCATATAAAAAGGGATCATGCTGTGAATCGTCGCCTAATAGTGTATACTGTAGGTGAGGATAAAACTCCAGTATGTGTTTAATCTTGTCAAATTTATGCCCGTGATTGCCCCTCCCTGTCACAAAAAAATCCATAAGGCTGGTCTTGATATCTTTGAGTAGTAATACAGCACGTGGGAGTTCATGCTTTTCAGTAAACTTTACAATGAATTTATAAAGGTTCCATTCGCTGCTTGAAACGTAAAAGAACGCATTCATCTCATCTTTTTTATTTCTGCCCGCGGTACTGAGTGCCTGGTAATGAGGTACGACATCCTGAAATATTTTCCGGTCGTTGATATTCCTGAAAAGGAGTATGTATAGTTTTTTGAATGCATTTCGTGTATGCGAAACCAGAAAAGTATCATCAATATCTGATATGAAACCCAAAGTCCCTTCATACGGACGTATAAAGGTTCCTTTTTCCTGAATTTCCTCCCCCTCATGAAAAGTGCTTACATAATAGTCCATCCATCCATGTCCGGCTCTTTCTTTTTCTTTTAAAGGTATGCAGAATTTGAAATAACCGTCATTTAGTGTTTTAGTGTGTATTTTGATACCATCGTGCTCAAGATAAACGTCGGCATTTGGAATGGTCTTGATGCGGAACATTTTTATGATTGACTTCGCATTTTTGAAACGTCTTTTTTCAAATTCATAACTGCCTGCAGTATTTGGCTTAAAGACATGGCCAAAAACAATAAGTTCTTCTTCATTGGCATATCCGCGGTATAGTTTTAAGATGGGCTTCATGAAATTTTATAAATTTGATAAGAGTTTCGTATTTCAATTTATCTAAATTTAGTAAAAAAAGTAAGATGGATTCCTTAAAGAAATGTTTATTGGTTGTTAATCCTATCGCCGGAGGAAATGATAAGACCGAACTGGTTGATATTTCCACACAGTATGCGCAGGGAAAAGGTGTTGAGCTTATAGTGTTTGAGACCACCGGAGAGGATGACGAAACAGCAATTCACAAATTATATGAAGAACATAAGCCGGAACGCATACTTGTAGCCGGAGGCGATGGTACTATAAAAATGGTAGCAGAAGCCGTAGAACAGAATGATGTTATTATTGGCGTTCTTCCTGCCGGATCGGCAAATGGTCTTTCGGTAGACCTAAAACTATCTGTCGACCTTAAGGAGAATCTTGATATTGCCTTTGGCGATTCTGTCATGGAAATGGATATGGTGTCAATAAATGGAAACAAAAGCCTGCATTTAAGTGATATAGGTGTCAATGCAGAACTTATCCGTAATTATGAAGGCAGTACAATTAGAGGGAAATTAGGGTACGGGCTACAGGCAATTAATACACTTACCGACCTCGACGATCCTTTTGAAGTAACTATCAGGGCAAATGGCATTACTCTTACTACTGAAGCGAGAATGGTAGTGATAGCCAATACCCAAAAATACGGCACCGGAGTTACTATAAATCCTGTAGGTGTAATGGATGATGGCAAATTTGAGATCGTAATATTAAAAAGTCTTAATATTTTTCTTATCGGAAAAATACTTGCGGGTAACATGCCTGTAGACAGTGTAGAAGATGTCGAAATCATCTCAGCTGAAGAAGCCCTGATAACTACCAATAAACCTGTCAGTTTCCAGATAGATGGTGAATATTGCGGAGAGGAAGAACGTCTTGAAATCAAGATACTGCACCGCCAGATGCGTGTAGCAGTTCCGTAATTATTTAAACGGATTTCGCTCTTTCCATTCAATTTTTGGATCGAAATATGGGAATAGCTTTGCCATGAATAGGTTTATCAGAGGATTTGTGTGCTTAATAATCCCATAAACCTTTTCGGCTTTGGCGCCTACTGAGCTTTTTATTTCCATTGCTGATCGCGCGAAAATTACATGCTTAAACTGTTTTTTGATTGCGTATCCTATCATATCATAGAGCATGTTAAGGTATAGCATTTTCTCCTTTTGGATAGTGTCATCATAACCCAAAAAATAAGTGTCCATATCACTGCCATTACGGATAAGAGTATTAAAACCAACAAGTTCATCATTCAGGAAATAACCGTAAAAGAAAAAGTTGTCTTGTAATTGCTGCTTGAAAACCTCAAAATGATCTTCGGGTAAATGAAAGGTATTAAAAGACGCATTTTTGGCAACCGTCATATACAGTTCGTGTATCCTTTTTTGATGAAGGTTTATTTCTTTAAGCGTAAGCTTTCTTTTCGCAACTCCTTCCGCTTTTTTACGTGCACGATTATATTGAGTGCGGTATTTGGTAGTAAGGTCGACCAGATAATCATCAATCGATAGCCATTCTTTCTTAATATCAAAAATCATGTTGGGCTGGGTACAGAACTCATAATATCCTTTATAACCTGAAGCTTTAAAGTCAGGAAGCTCACTGCTGTTAAAGTCTTTCATAGCCAGCAGATTAATATATATGCACTTTTTCCTGTATTCGCGCTTTAACTGTTGCAATGCTTCTTGCAGCAGTTGCAGCGCTTCAGCTTCACGAATAGTTTCGTCTAAAATATACGCGTTTTGACCCGTAAGCGTATTATTGCCAATTACCAATATATGCGATGAGAATTTCCTGAAAACGTAATCCTTCAGGCAAAAGTTTTTCTTTTCTTCTGCAAACGTATTTATGTCCCAAAGGTTAATATACTGTGCCAATGCGATACCGCAAAGTTTCTCAGCTTTAAACAGGCCAACAAAATGACATTCCATATTCTCGGGAGCGGCTTTTTCAAGAATGGCAAGGTAATCAGCTGAAAGGAAAATATTCTTTTGGGCAATAGTATTCCAGCCTTCAGGCAATGATGCCGAAGAGGTATAGATACGAAATGATAAATCAGGTTTCAATGAGATAGTATTGGCTGCAATAGTGAGCGATGCTGCAAATTTATGAAGGACGAGCGTTATGCAGTTTTGTTACGAAGTCCAGATTATTTTGTTGTAACGTCCGGTTAAATAGTATTATAAAACAATAAATCTCCCGAAGGAGATTTATCATGATAGTATTTAGTTTTCCCAGGCGCAAATAATACCACCCATAATAGTAAAGCAAACAATGAAGTAGCCACCATTGATCAGGATGTATTTCCAGCTTTTTCTTTCGAAAAGTGAATTGATACCAACTAGAGGTAATGCCAGAAACAGTCCGGTCATAAATCCGTGAAGCGCACCATGCTTAAATGTTCTGTAAGCGGTTCCGTAATCGGCCATGAATGCAGCATAAGATGGCTTGATATTAGCAGCTCCCGGCCCGCCAACCATTCCTGATGCACCAAACTGGTGAATAACCAGAAATTCAAGTATAAAAGCAATCATGAAAGAGAAAAGGATAGTAAGTCCAAATACTTTGAACATATTAGCACCTTTAGCCTTCTCTTCGGTCATTCCGGTTTCGTTCATCCAGATAGTTCCGAATACCTTGGGGTTATACCAGATGAACCCGACAGGCAATGTCGATAATGCGGCTACAAGTATAGCCAGGAAGTTGATTTGCATAATTGTTTTGTTATAGTGTTTGGTGTAACAAATGTATATTTTTTTGTGAAATGATATCTTAGAATTGAATAATTACTTTTTTTGATGCAGGTATTTTATGAAATTCCAAAAACCTCTGTCATTTAGGTAATTAAGGTTTCGGTCATTGCTATACGCCTCACGTTCGAAGCTTATATTGTAATAGGCCTCTTTTTTGTTGCGATACATAATCAGAAGGATAAAATATTCGGTTATATACCACAAATAGAAGGGCAGAATGAGCATTTCCGCCTGTTGGCGAAGGTGAATGCGTTCGTGATTGATGAGCGTATGGTTATCTTTCATTCTTTTATCACGTAGCAGGATAAAAGGTAAAAGCGCCATGGCGGTATACCCTTTAGGGATTAAATATTTAGATGCAATTAGTATCATTAAATGTAAAGTTCATAAATTTGCGCGTATGACGGGGCAAAATTCTGAAAATAAATTAATCGAAGGCGAAGATTATTATCTTTCGCCGGAAGGTTACAAGGTCTTTACCGAAAAATTTCATTTAAAACGCGGACACTGCTGTAAAAGCGGATGCCGTCATTGCCCGTACGGATACGACAAGAAAACAGGAACATTTAAAAAATAGTTTACAGTCTCAGTTTACAGTCTCAGCAATAAGTGCTGTATAAAACTGAAAACTGCGACTGCGACTGAAAACTAAATATATGACATTTCAGGAACAGATTCAGGAAGGGATTCCTTCGGTTTTACCAGCGGTTAAGCCGTATGAAACGGATATAAACCATGCTCCAAAACGTAAAGAAATTTTAACTGCCGATGAGAAAAAGTTGGCGTTGCGCAATGCGCTTCGCTATTTTGAAGCTAAGGATCATGCTGAGCTGGTTAAAGAATTTACCAAGGAACTTGAAAAATACGGGCGTATTTATATGTACCGCCTTCGTCCTGATTATAAAATGTATGCAAGGCCTATTGATGAGTACCCGGGTAAATCGACCCAGGCTAAAGCCATCATGCTGATGATCCAGAATAACCTGGATTATGCGGTTGCGCAACATCCACACGAACTGATTACTTATGGAGGTAACGGTGCCGTGTTCTCTAACTGGGCTCAGTACAGGCTTACCATGAAATACCTGAGCGAAATGACCGATGAGCAAACATTGGTTATGTATTCAGGCCACCCTATGGGATTATTCCCTTCACATCAAGAAGCACCAAGGGTTGTAGTTACCAATGGTATGATGATTCCTAATTATTCTAAACCGGACGATTGGGAGAAATTCAATGCGCTTGGTGTATCGCAATACGGGCAAATGACTGCTGGTAGTTATATGTATATAGGTCCGCAGGGAATTGTACATGGTACCACGATAACTGTACTGAACGGTGGAAGAAAAATAGCTAAGAATGGAGAAGGCCTTGAAGGTAAGGTGTTTATTACTTCAGGTCTTGGTGGTATGAGTGGTGCTCAGCCAAAAGCAGGAAATATCGCAGGCTGTATCACGGTATGTGCCGAGGTTAATCCTAAAGCGGTACATACACGCCATTCTCAGGGATGGGTTGATGAAGTGATCACAGATATTGATGCGCTTGTTAAAAGAGTTGAATTGGCAAAAGCCAATAAAGAAGTGGTTTCTATAGCTTACCAGGGTAACGTGGTAGAGGTATGGGAAGCATTCGATAAGCAAAATATATATGTAGACCTGGGCAGTGACCAGACATCGCTTCACAATCCGTGGGCAGGAGGTTACTATCCGGTAGGGCTGTCATTAGAAGAATCTAATACAATGATGGCTGAAAATCCTGAGCTTTTCAAAGAAAAAGTACAGGAATCATTACGCAGACAGGCTGCGGCTATCAATAAACACACTGCTAAAGGAACTTATTTCTTTGATTACGGCAATGCATTCCTTTTAGAAGCATCACGTGCAGGAGCGGATATTATGGCGGCGAACGGTATTGATTTTAAATATCCTAGTTATGTACAGGATATCATGGGGCCAATGTGTTTTGATTATGGATTTGGGCCGTTCCGTTGGGTATGTGCTTCAGGCAAGCCGGAAGATTTGGCCAAGACCGACGCAATTGCTGCGTCAATATTGGAAGAAATGGCAAAAACAGCACCTGCTGAAATAAAACAGCAGATGCAGGATAATATTAAATGGATACAGGGTGCACAGGAGAATAAACTTGTTGTGGGTTCTCAGGCACGTATATTATATGCCGATGCTCAGGGAAGGATAAACATTGCTGAAGCATTCAATAAGGCAATCGCTAAAGGCGAGATAGGTACAGTGGTGCTTGGACGTGACCATCACGATGTGTCGGGTACTGATTCTCCGTACCGTGAAACATCAAATATTTATGATGGCTCACGCTTTACAGCTGATATGGCCATTCATAACGTTATTGGAGACAGCTTCCGTGGGGCAACCTGGGTAAGCATTCATAACGGTGGAGGTGTAGGCTGGGGTGAAGTTATTAACGGCGGATTTGGTATGGTTCTTGATGGTTCTCAGGAGGCGTCAAGACGTTTAGAATCAATGCTTTTCTGGGATGTTAATAACGGAATCGCAAGACGTAGCTGGGCAAGGAATGAAGAGGCTGTTTTTGCAATAAAAAGAGCCATGGAAGTTCAGCCTTTATTAAAAGTTACGCTGCCTAATATCGTTGACGACGCGTTGCTGGGTTAGATAATTGCGAAAGTTAATTATCAGCGCAGTTCACATTGCTATGAACCCTTAACTTTTAAAATTATGAAGACCGTAAAATTGCTATCGTTATTGTTTGTCACGGCTATTTTGGCTGTTTCCTGTGATGCTATACAGGTGAACTCGGATTATGATGACTCAACCGATTTCAACAAGTATACTACCTATGGTTTTTTTGGACAGGGAATTGAAAAAGCAGAGATATCAGACCTTGATAAAAAAAGGATACTGAATGCTATAGAAGCAGAAATGCAGAATAAAGGGTTTACAAAAAGTGATAATCCCGCTTTCCTTATAAACTTTTTTACCCGTGCAAGTAAAGAAGTCGACGTAAACCAATGGGGATACGGAGGCTATTGGGGCTACGGGTATGGATATGGCTGGGGACCTTACTGGGGCGGAGGTTATACTACGGTAAGTACCTCTACAGAAGGGACACTTTTTATTGATGTTATAGATGCCACTAAAAAAGAGCTTGTATGGCAGGGTGTTGGTACTGGAGTGCTTACACTTGATCGAAATGAGAAACAGGCACGTATCAAGGAATTTGTTTCAGAAATACTGAAGCAGTTCCCTCCGCAGCAACAAAAGGAAAAGAAAGAGAAGAAGAAAAAATAAATTTTTAATGCTTAATGAAGCCTGTTAGTAGTAACAGGCTTTTTTATTTTTTTAAGAAAATATATAATAAAAGAATGTTAAGCTGCGTTGTATAAATACTGTTTTAATCAATTGTTATTTCAATTATTACTTTGTTTCTGTTAGCCACGGCCAAAAGCCGTGGCTTTGCTTTTTATAAGGGATGACTTATTTTTAACATGCGGCTAAAAACAGGAGTGATAAAAATATATATTTTACGTTTTAATAATATTATATGAGAAATTCGTAATTTTACCTTGTAAATATTGTTCTCTACACTATGAATACACCTATTGAAACAAACCCGCTGATAGACAGATTGCCAAAGCACTTAAAGCAATTTATCAAGCCACAGGATTATAACGATTATACGCCTATAAATCAGGCAGTATGGCGCTATGTTATGCGCAAAAATGTTGATTACCTGAGCAGGGTAGCACATAGCTCATATCTTGACGGGCTTAAAAAAACGGGTATTGAGGTAGATAATATCCCAAGCATGTATGGCATGAACAGGATATTGCAGGAAATAGGCTGGGCTGCCGTAGCGGTAGATGGTTTTATTCCGCCAAATGCATTCATGGAATTCCAGGCGTATAACGTACTGGTTATAGCTTCAGATATACGCCAGTTAGAGCATATTGAATATACTCCCGCTCCGGATATCATTCACGAAGGAGCAGGGCATGCACCAATTATTGCTAACCCGGAGTATGCCGAATACTTAAGGCGTTTCGGGGAGATAGGTTGTAAAGCGATTTCTTCAGCAAGAGATTACGAAATATATGAAGCTATCAGGCTTCTGTCTATATTAAAAGAAGCAGAAGGTACACCTCAAAGCGAAATCGATGCGATTGAAAAACGTGTTGACGAACTTCAGAATGAGGTTGTAGAGCCATCTGAAATGGCACTTATCCGTAACCTGCACTGGTGGACGGTTGAGTATGGCCTTATAGGAACAGTAGAAGATCCTAAAATATATGGCGCTGGGTTGCTTTCATCTATTGGAGAAAGTGCATGGTGCATGACCGATAACGTTAAGAAAGTACCTTATACTATTGATGCTGCTTGTCAGGGATTTGATATCACCAAGCCCCAACCGCAGCTTTTTGTAACGCCAGATTTCGCATACCTAAGCCTTGTGCTTGAAGAATTTGCCAATAAAATGGCCCTTCGTACAGGTGGCCTTAGCGGTGTGCTGAAACTGATAAAATCTAAAGCGCTGGGTACTATTGAACTTAGTACAGGTGTACAGGTTTCGGGTGTATTTACTAATGTGATTGAAAACGGAGGAAAGCCGATCTATATCCAGACTACCGGTAAGACTGCATTGTCATATAGGGAAAAAGAGCTTGTAGGCCATGGTACATCATACCATGCTGAAGGTTTCGGAAGCCCGGTTGGAAAACTGAAAGGCATTAACCTTTCGGTGGAAGATATGAGTCCACGTGACCTGATGGCTTATGATATTTATGAAGGTAAACGTGTTACGCTTGAATTTGAAGGTAATATTACCGTAAGTGGTGAAATCATCACAGGGACAAGAAATATACAGGGTAAGATTATTATCATCAGTTTTAAAGACTGTACAGTTACCCATGGAGATACTGTATTGTTCCAGCCGGAATGGGGGATCTATGACATGGCTGTAGGTAAAAAAGTGGTTTCGGCGTTCTCGGGCCCGGCAGATGTAAATAGCTTTGACCTTGTTACGCATGTGCCATCGAGTAAAACCATTAAGGCAGTAAAATCTGTCGAGAGGGAAGAGCTGGAAGGCTTATACCTGAACGTTAGAAATATCCGCGAAGGTAAACCGGCAACAATCAGTCTGGCAGATGCGTTTGCTTCTGTAAAAGAAAAACATGGAAATGACTGGCTGCTTTCGGTAGAAATTGCTGAGCAGGCACATAAAAATAATAATCAGGAGCTGTTGCAACAAGTTATGCCGCACCTGGATGCCGTTAAGACAAAACGCCCTGAAGTGGCGCATCTTATTGATGGCGGATTAGAGCTTATCTTTGAAAAAGAGAAAGTTTCTTAATTAGTAAAGAGCGCGTGAGCGCTCTTTTTTTGTTTTAAAGCAATACGTCGATAGTCTGGTTGTTTACCGTTTCACCATTGTATTGCAATTTCCATCCCATAGTGTTGGTTAGTATCAGTATTTTAGAAAGCTCACTTATGAGCCTGTTCTGCGCATTAGACTTAAGTGTCGACTTTTCTATTTTATTGCGCAGGCTTTCTTTTACCTGTTTGTTGATTTTATTGTAATCTTCATGGGAGAACTCATTAAAGGTGCTTTGCTGAACATCATAGAATTTTAGGTCAGGACTGATCTTTATCTCTTCTTTCGGAATGTTTTTTATGGTAATGGTTTTATTCGGCTCGTCAATATCATACTCTACTTTGCTCAAATCGTAGCTAACCGTAACATCGGCATTGACAATAACTAAGGCCTTCTTTTCAAAAGGAATCAGGAAATATTTCTGCTGGTCTTTAAAGGTCAGCACTTCCGAGTAATGCCCTTCGGTGACTACCAGCTTTCTTACATTGCGCAACTGCTCCTGTATTAAGGCTGTTTCTTCTATGGTTGAAGTATCTTTCTTTTTAAATTCGCAGTAATGGAAAGCCAGCATTGTCAGTGCTATCGCAATTATGCCAAGTAGTATTTTGCGTACCATTTTTTATTTTAAATATAAGGAGAATTTGTAAAGCACTCTGTTATTGTTGACTTAAAATGTAATATGCGAATGTTGCTTTTGAAGCAGCAAGATCTTATCGCTCAGTTTTGATAAAAACTGTTTGTGCTGATCAGTATCGGCATTGAAAGGGCGGTGTGACAAGCTTTTTTGTATACTATCTGTCAACTTCATTGTTTCCTGAGCATCCGGGGTGATATAAGCCGCTGTAAAGCGTTCCCATATATAATCTACAGCAATGGGCGACGGATGTATCATGTCTTCGGTATAAAAGCGGTAATCGCGAAGTTCGTCCATCATTATTTCGTAGGAGGGAAAGTAGTTTATCGTTTGTTGTTTGTTGTTTATGGTTTGGTGTAGTGCCGAAATAAGATTGGCTTTGCTCCATTGGTTTTCGGTAAAGCCGTCTTTTATATGGCGTACCGGCGAAACAGTAAATATCAAATTGAGTTTAGGATTTGCTTCTGTTACCATCGCAATGATACTATCAAGGCTTTGTTTGATGGCTTCGGGCGAAAGCAATTCTTTAGTGAATTCTTTTTGCGGAACCTTATGGCAATTGGCAACAAGATTTCCTGATGCTGTATTCCTGTAAACCCAGGCTGTGCCTAATGTTATGATAAGATGTGTAGCTTCTTTTAATTTGGCATTCGCCAATGAACAAGCTTCATTAAGATTTTTAAGCAATACATTTTTATCCGGATGGCTCAGGTCGGAGTGTGCATCGAAACAATGCCACAGGTCATTTTGCTGAAAGATATCAGAAGCTGTAAATTTCTTGTTTTGTAATGCGAACTCAATGAGCTTTTCCAATGCCAAAGGATGGAACAATATCCCAAGCGGATTGGTCGTATTCCTTAATTTAAAGTAGTCCAGCTTTTGCCCGATATTAACTGCAAAACATGAGCCTAACGACACAATTTTAGAATTATAATCGATAGGGGTGTTGCTCTTAGCGATGGGTATAGGAGTACTGAACTGCATTACTGAAAAATTAGAATGTAAACTTAAAAAAGAAAACCCAAACACTAAATGTTTGGGTTTTCTTTTTTAAGTAATCTGAATACTATTATTCGTAGAAGTATTGTGTTTCATACTCTAAAATGCCATCCCAAAAACTAGTTTCTTTTGTTGGGTATCCTGCATCATTATAGATATATTCGTATCTAAAAGACTGACCATCTCCTCTATTATTTGTAAGGATATTATTATTTCCTCCCTCAAGCACCGCTAAAGTCATAACATCTTCTGCAAATACATTTTTGAAAGGTGAATTTTTAGTATCAAAAGTTGATGTTGTTATTTCTGCTGATGATTCGGTAGGTGTAAAGATATATTTGGTAATATTTCCATTTATTAATGTAACAATACCTGTTCCGTCTAAATCGGTTTGAGCATTTTCATCACCAGTATATACTGTAACTGTAATAGTGCCATTGCTGTTATATGTATAAACATTCTTTGTTGCGTAGATAGTATCCATATATAATGAAAATTCTATGCTGGAAGTAAGTTTTTTGTTTGAATCATATTGATAAAGTAACTTGTAATAAGTTTCAGTACCATTAAAAGATTCTTCTTTTACAAGAAGGTCGTTAGCATAAGTAAAATCTGTATGTGTATCATTATCAGATACAAGACTTAAAAGTTTATTTCCGTCATAAGTTAGGGTGTAAGTAGTTGATTCCCCGCTTATAGTTTCAATCATTTTTTTTACTAAAACAGTATCGTTACCGTTGTTAGTAGCATCTGAAGAATCATCAGAACACGAAGTCATCATAAATAAGGCTATAGCAGCCATTGCAAGAACTTTTTTCATTTGTAATAATTGGTTTAAATTGGCGGCAAATGTAGTAAAAGTTCGACGGCTTCAAAGAAAATAATAAGGGTTGCAATGCTTTTTTTTACAAAGCGTTGCAACCCTTTTACTTATGGTCGAAAATTTATTTTATAAAACTTTCAGCAGCATTTAATGCCTCATTTATTCCTGCAGCGTTCTTACCACCTGCGGTAGCAAAGAATGGCTGTCCGCCGCCGCCGCCCTGGATGAATTTACCCAGATCACGCACTACCTGACCGGCATTTAGGCCTTTTTCAGCAACAAGCTCTTTAGATATGTAACAGGTAAGCATCGGTTTGCCTTCTTCGGCAGTTGCCAATACAAGGAAAAGATTAGTTCCAAGCGTTCCAAGCTCATAAGCAAGGTCTTTAGCGCCATTAGCGTCAAGGTCAACTTGTTTGGCAAGGAACTGAACGCCATTTATTTCTTTAAGCTCAGTAGCAAGTTCCCCTTTAAGGTTTTTAGCCTTATCGCGAAGCAATGCCTCAAGCTGTTTTTTAAGTTTTGCATTCTCATCCTGAAGTGATGCTACTGCCTTAAGGGTGTCCTGTGGATTCTTAAGGGCTGCATTGATTTCTTCAAGTTCTTTCTCCTGCGTTGCAAAGTAGGCTTTTACAGCTTCGTTAGTAATGGCTTCAATCCTGCGGATACCCGCTGCAACTGCGCCTTCGCTGGTAATTTTAAAGTACCATATATCGGCAGTATTGCTAACGTGGATACCACCGCAAAGCTCCATGCTTTCGCCAAATTTGATTGCACGTACATTATCGCCATATTTCTCGCCAAACAATGCCATAGCACCTTCTTCAACGGCCTGTTTGAAAGGTATGCTTCTGCGTTCAATAAGCGGAAGGTGTTCCTGGATTCTTGCGTTTACAAAATCTTCCACCTGCTTAAGTTCCTCATCGGTAACTTTAGAGAAGTGAGAGAAGTCAAAACGAAGATAATTAGGGCTTACCAACGATCCTTTTTGCTCCACGTGAGTGCCAAGAACGGCTCTCAATGCCTGATGCAATAAGTGTGTTGCCGAGTGATTGCTTGCAGAATCACTTCTTAGTTTCTCGTTCACTTTGGCGGTAAATGTACCGTTTACGTTTTCAGGAAGCTTTTTAGCGATATGTAGTATAAGGTTATTCTCTTTTTTAGTGTCAAGGATCTCGATAGTTTCATTAGCCGAAACTAACGCACCTTTGTCACCTACCTGACCACCACCTTCAGGGTAGAAAGGTGTGTTGTCAAGTACTATCTGGTAAAGTATACCATCTTTTTTAGAGTCCACTTTACGGTAACGGGTAATTTTTACTTCGTTTGCCGTTTGGTCGTAACCAACAAAAGTTTCGATGTTTCCTTCAGCTAATAAAACCCAGTCATCGGTAGCTACTTCAGAAGCTGCACGTGAGCGTGTTTTCTGGATTAAAAGCTCAGCATCAAAACCGGCTTTGTCATACGACAGTCCTTTTTCTTTAAGGATAAGTGCTGTTAAGTCTTCAGGGAATCCAAAGGTGTCATAAAGCTCAAATGCTTTTGCTCCGGATACTTCTTTACCTTCAGTTTGTGAAACTACATTTTCAAGTAGTTGTAATCCCTGATCCAATGTTCTAAGGAACGATGCTTCCTCTTCACGGATAACATTAGTCACTAGCGACTGCTGTGATTTGATCTCAGGGAAGAATTCACCCATCTGTGCAGCCAGTACAGCTACAAGCTCATTGATGAACGGCTCTTTTTTGTTCAGGAAGGTAAATCCGTAACGGATAGCTCTCCTTAATATCCTGCGGATTACATATCCGGCACCACCGTTTGATGGCAGCTGTCCGTCGGCAATAGCAAAAGCTACAGCACGCACGTGGTCAGCAATTACACGGATAGCGATATTGGTTTTCTCTTCGGCATCATTAGCTGCCTTGATAGTATATTTAGCTCCTGTAAGGGCTTCGATCTTTTCGATTAGCGGAGTGAAAACATCCGTATCATAGTTAGAAGTCACATTCTGAAGTACCATGCAAAGACGCTCAAAGCCCATTCCGGTATCTACATGCTGTGCAGGAAGTTTTTCCAGTGAGCCATCAGCCTTACGGTTAAACTCCATGAATACGTTGTTCCATATCTCTACAACCTGTGGGTGGTCATTGTTTACCAATGATTTTCCGGATACCAGCGCTTTCTCTTCAGCAGAACGGATGTCTACGTGAATTTCTGAACATGGCCCACATGGTCCCTGGTCGCCCATCTCCCAAAAGTTGTCTTTCTTGTTACCAAGAATGATGCGGTCTTCGTCGATAAGTTCTTTCCATATGTCGAAAGCCTCCTGGTCAAACGGAACGTTTTCTTCAGGGCTTCCTTCAAAAACACTCACATAAAGAATGTCTTTTGGTATTTTATAAACTTCAGTCAGTAATTCCCATGCCCAGTTAATGGCTTCCCTCTTAAAATAATCGCCAAAGCTCCAGTTGCCAAGCATCTCGAACATGGTGTGGTGGTACGTGTCAAAACCTACATCTTCCAGGTCGTTGTGCTTACCCGAAACACGAAGGCATTTCTGGGTGTCGGCAATACGCTTGCTCTTAGGTGTGCCGTTGCCAAGGAAATATTCCTTGAACTGCGCCATACCCGAGTTGTTGAACATAAGCGTTGGGTCGTCTTTAGTAACAATAGGAGCAGAAGGCACGATAAGATGGCCTTTCTCTTTGAAGAATTCTAAGAATTGTTTTCTTACATCCTGGGATTTCATATGCGGGCAGAAATTTTATTTAGTGTTTATTCGCAGGCGTTGCCTTAAAAGTGGTGCTAAAACCGTAACATTTACTACATTTGTTCGTTTATGTACTATAGCTCCTCCGGCATTTTACCTAAGGTGCAAAAATAGAATAATTTAAGACATGGCGAAGGTAAAATATTATTACGACGCAGAAAACTTAGCATACAGAATCATTAAACCCATGAGGGGTAAAAAAATAGGGGTACTCCTGTTGTTTTTATTCTCATCGGCGCTTTTTGGGTTCCTTTGTTTTGTGGCACTTCTTAACACACCTTTTTTTGAAACGCCAAAGGACAAATTACAGGCACGTGAAATTGAGAATATGAAGATTCGTTATGAGATACTAAACCACAAGATGGATCTTATCGATGAGGCGCTGGAAGATGTCGAAGACCGTGATAATGACCTTTACCGCGCTTATTTCAATGCTTCGCCCATATCCGACGAGCAGCGCAAAGCGGGCTTTGGCGGGGTTAACCGCTATAAGGATCTTGAAGGATTTGACAATTCAGAACTCGTGATAGGGACTACAAAGCGTCTTGATGTTATATCCAAAGAACTGGTAATACAGTCAAAATCACTTGATGAGATAGCCAAGCTGGCAAAAGATAAAGAGAAACTACTGGCATCTATCCCTGCTATACAGCCGGTAAAGAACGAAGACCTTCGCCAGATGGCGTCGGGTTTCGGATACAGGAGTGACCCTTTTACCAAGATTCGTAAATTCCATGCAGGAATGGATTTTTCTGCCCGTACAGGCACACCAATATTTGCCACAGGCGATGGTGTTGTGACTGCTGCAGATAACAGGCTTTCCGGTTATGGGAACCGCGTTGTGATACGTCATGGTTTTGGTTACGAAACCCTGTACGGACACATGAGCCGATTTAAGGCTAAGGCGGGCCAAAAAGTAAAAAGGGGAGATATTATAGGTTATGTAGGAAGTACAGGCCGAAGCGAAGCGCCCCACCTTCATTATGAAGTGCATAAGAACGGAGAGGTGGTTAACCCTCTGAATTTCTATTATGGAAATATTTCTGCAAAAGAATACATTTTAATTTCTAAATTAGCTAACCAGGAAAACCAATCGCTTGACTAATGCATTTAGAACTGCCTGAAAAAAGATACTACAGTATAGGAGAACTCGCAAAAGCATTTAATGTAAATGCCTCGCTTATCCGTTTTTGGGATAAGGAATTTGACGTGCTTAAGCCAAAGAAAAACGCCAAGGGCAACCGTATGTTCACACCTGAGGATGTAAAGAACCTGCAGCTTATTTACCACTTGGTAAAAGAGCGCGGCTTTACGCTTGAAGGTGCTAAAGTACACCTGAAGGAAGGACAGAAAAAAACACTCGATAAATTCGAAATTATCAGTAAATTAGAAGCTATTAAAACCAATTTGATAAATCTTAAAAACGAACTTTAAAACAAACGAACATGAAAAAATGGATTATCCCCGTAATTATTATTGCAGTGATTGTAATAATTGGCTTTTTTTGGGCAATGGGAATTAAGAATGGGGCTTTAGGTAAAAGCCAGGCAGTAGGAAGCGCATGGGGTAATGTTGAAACAGCTTACCAGCGTCGTAATGATCTTATAGGTAACCTTGTAGAAACGGTTAAAGGAGCTGCGAACTTTGAAAAAAGCACGCTTGTAGAAGTTATCGAAGCAAGAAGTAAAGCGACATCGGTACAGGTAAATGCTGCAGATGCAACACCTGAACAACTTGAGGCATTCAGCAGGGCACAAGCTAATCTAATGGGGTCTGTAAATAAACTTATCGGAAACGTTACGGTTGAGAAATATCCTGAACTTAAGGCAAATCAAAACTTCCTTAAACTACAGGATGAGCTTGCTTCTACGGAGAATACTATACAAACTGTACGTACGCGTTACAACGAGAGCGTACAGGATTATAATAACTATGTACTGAGATTTCCTAACTCAATGTTTTTAGGTGAGTATAAAGAGAAACCATACTTCAAGTCTGTAGAAGGTGCTGATAAACCTGTAGAGGTTAAATTTTAAATAAAGCGCTATGCCTGCAAATAATGATTTCCTAACCCCTGCTGACGAAGAAGCTATAGTTTCAGCAATACAGCAGGCCGAAAAAAATACCTCGGGTGAAATAAGGGTACATATCGAAAATCATAGTGAAAAACCTCCTCTCGAAAGAGCTCAGGAGGTTTTTCATCAATTGGGAATGCAAAACACTACCGTTCGCAATGGTGTATTGTTTTATGTTGGAGTTGATGACCATACTTTTGCCATTATTGGTGATGAAGGTATTGATAAGGCTGTAGAAACTGATTTTTGGGATTGTACTAAAGATGCTGTTATAAGTCATTTTAAAGAAAACCGTTTCAGGGATGGCCTTGTTGAAGGAATCCTGAAAGCAGGTGAAAGGCTAAAGACATATTTTCCTTATGCCGATGACGATAAAAACGAATTGCCTGATACTATATCCAGAGGATAAATGAAAAAGACACATCAATTTAATTTTATATTACTGCTAATCGCATTTTTAATGCCTTTAGCAGGATTTGCGCAGTTTGATATACCTAAAAAACCTGATTTACAAACCAGTGTTTATGATTATGCGCAACTTTTAAGCGCATCTGAAAAGAGTGCACTGGAAGAAAAGCTTGTACGATATTCAGATTCTACCTCAACGCAGATCGTTGTCATAACAGTTGAAACGATCAAAGGAGAGAGTATTGGTATACTAACACCAAAATGGGCTCATGAATGGGGTATAGGGCAGGCTGATAAGGACAATGGTATACTGATATTACTGGCCGCAAAAGAACGTGAAATCTGGATATCTCCGGGTTATGGGGTTGAAGACAAATTATCCGCAGGGATAGTTGGACAGATGACACGCGATGTGATAATTCCTGAATTTAAAGCAGGAAGTTATTATAACGGGCTTAATGCAGGTACAGATGCCATTTTTCAGTTGCTGAAAGGCAAATATAAAGAAGAACGCAAGAATCTAAAGAAAGGAGATAAAGATGGCGGAGGTGGTGGTATTTTTATATTCATCATTATATTCATTATCGTCATTGTAATCCTTTCGAAAAGAGGTGGTGGCCGTGGCGGTAACAATGGTGGCGGCTTTGGCTCTACCCTTACCGATATACTAATCCTAAGCAGCCTGGGAAGCGGCGGAGGTTCACGAGGTGGTTTCGGCGGCTTTGGTGGTTTCGGCGGCTTTGGTGGATCAGGCGGCGGAGGCGGAGGCTTCGGCGGCGGTTTCGGTGGAGGCGGATTTAGCGGAGGTGGTGCCGGTGGAAGCTGGTAATACTATGTAAAAAACGAAAGGCTGCAAATTCAATTTGCAGCCTTTCGTTTTTTTTAGAAGAACCAGAAACGGTCTTCATTATCTTTATTGTCTTTTTTAGTGCCAAACTTATCCAGTTTAAGGCTGAGTGAAAACATCACGTAGCGTTTAAGCACTGTATTTTGTGTGTCAGTTACTGAAGTAGGCGATATATAGCGTGAAGAACCCTGGTTCTGATTCAGCATGTCATATACCTTAACTTTAAACATTAGCTTGTTGTTAAGGAAGTTATACCCAAGGCTGGTATTCCATAAAAAGAAGTCTTTTTTGAAGCCGTCTCCCAAATTTGAGTTGTAAGTATAGGTAAAGTCGTTTCCAAATACAATATGTTTTGGCCAATAGCTTGTAGTCTGCAATCCGGCTTTGTGCACAAAGTTTGACTGGAAATCGGTGGCATAGTTAGTATAATGCGTTTCGTTATACTGAAAGCTGTAAATAGGGCTTATGTTAAGCAATTCGCCATAATCATAGGTAAGCCCAACTTTAGGGCCTACAGAGTAGGAATTTGCTTCATATAGCTGTTGATTGGTAATTCCTTTATCAAAACTGAAATTACCATACATTCCTAGATTAATCCTGTATTTGCTGGCACCTTCGGTTTTGATCTGTTTATTCCAGTTTCCTCCCATCCATCCATCATAGGTACCGCTTATGTTGCCATACTGTATCGTCTGTTTGGCACTGTCATCTATATCTGTGATTGTAATTACCTTGCTTGCGTTATAGCTTCCTCCTCCATAAAATGAATAGCCGCTGTTGGTCGCAAAATCATAATCATAAAAGCTTACATAAAAAGAATGCGATTCATTAGGGTCAAGGTTTTCATTACCTATGGTTGTGTACATGGGGCTGCTCAAATCAATTATTGGCAAAACCTGCGAAGCCGAAGGCATACTAACACTATAGTTGTAATTGACATATAATGATTGTGTCTTGGCAAACCTTAGATTCAGATTTGCATTTGCCCAGGGTAATAAATAGTTACGGTTTACAGTATAATCTGTGCCCATATAGACTCCAAAGTTTTTAAAGTCGATTATTGAGGTTCCCAATGATGCCCCAAAGCCATATCTCTTTTTGTTCAGGTTAAAGCCTGCAAAAGGCGTTATATATGTAGTGTTGCTCCTTGTATAATTTGTCAGCTCTTCAGATATGTCTGTATACCCATTTGTGGCATTGTCAAAATTGTAACCTTTACGGTTCTGTATGTTAGATTCAGTTCTATAGGTTGCACCAACTTTAAGTCGCAAAGAGTCTGTAATGGGCTCCGAAAAATTAAAGTTTCCTCTGTAATAATCTCTTGTGTTACCATTTGTTACTAACTGATTCCTTATATCAGCCCGTGTTTCGTCTATGCCGTCACCGTTAGTGTCTTCGTAGAAGAAGGTAGAAGAATTTGTGTACTGGGCAGCATTTTCTTTTTTGTTTTCTGAACTGAATTCAAAACTTACGGATCTGCCTTTTTTGTTCAGCATTTTTGTAGCAGTCAGTTCCGTTTCAAACGCATCGTTATCCGTTTCATTATAGTTAGAGCCATTACTTTCATTAAGCAGTTTTCCATCCTGGTTCTTAGTGTTGCTTAGCGATTCCCCTGATGTTTTTGATTTAGCTTTAGAAAATTTGGGAGCAAAATATACGGTAGTTGTAGAATCTGCCTTAATCTCAAATTCAGTATTTAAGTTATGTGCATACTTAAAGCTATTCATTCTTGATACAGACTCACTGATAAGGCTTTTGTTTACAGGAGTGCCGGGAGTAGGGTTAGCCTCTGTGGGCAGGAAAGTTTCAGACCTTGTTTTGTTATTGTTTTCAGTATCTGCACTGGTGTAGAAATAATTGATGTTCGGGTCAAGGCCTTTAAACCACTGGTCTCCATAAGTAAGTCCAAAAATATTGGTACGCGTAATACCATTGCCGCCGCCAAACTGCATTCCGTTAATCCCGAAGCTGCCATCGCCACTCATGTAGATATTGTTGCCCCTGCCGCCGCTCATGCTGTCAAAAACTTCATTCATGCTAAAGCCGGTAGTGTTTATATTGTTGGATGAAGCCAGCAGGCTTATCTTTCTGTTGCCTTTAAAGTAATTGACTAAGGCATTAGCCTCATAGCGTTTATCGCTGCCGTAGCCGCCAACGAAACGGCTAAAGAAGCCTTTGTTCTTATCTTCGTCAATGGTCAGGTTTATGCTGGCATTATTGCCCTCAGCATCTTTTCCTGTATATTCTTCTTCTTTTGTCTTTGTATCGGTTACCTGGACTTTATTGATTATTTCGGCGGGCAGGTTTTCGAGGGCAATTTTGCCGTCTTTGTCAAAGAACGGCTTGCCATTTACCAGTATCTGGTTTACTTCCTTTCCGTTTACTTTAATTTTGCCTTCGTCATCAATGGTTACTCCGGGCAATTGTTCCAGTAGGGTTTTTACATTGGCATCGGGCCTTACTTTAAAAGAGGCAGCATTAAACTCAAGCGTGTCTTTTTTTACACGGATAGGAGGTATCTCGTTCTCAATTACAAGTTCGTTTAGTTCAGTCGATTTGTCTGCGAGTTTTATGGTGCCAAAATCACGGTCTGCTTCAATGCTTGCGATTTCCTGCCTGTGGTCAGCAAGGCCTATGTAAGAGACCTTTAATAACACGGGGTTTAAAAGTTTACGTGTTTTTAATTCCCAATTTCCGTTCTTGTCAGTTATGGTATAATTTACGATTGAGGAGTCTTTTACCGAAGTGATGTAAACTGTGGCAGCCTCAAGGGCAAAATTTTGGTCATCAGTGATTTTTCCTTTGAGTATAATATTTTGTCCGAAGGCTGTAGCAGCAAACAGGCATAATAAAAGGGTAAAAATTTTGTGCATGTAAAGTGATTTAGGCTGGTTTGGTAGGTTTATACTTATAAACCGCTAAATAAACACTTTAGTATGAATAGTAATGTTAAAATTTTATATTTAATTGAAACGCATTCCTTCAAATCTTCTCTCGGGCCTGTTCTTGTTTTTCATACCTCCAAATTTTTCAAGTTTGTAAGTGAGCGAGAACATAATATAGCGTTTTAGAACAGTGTTTTCCTGATCAACAATGCTTGTTGGGCCAATAGTGCGCGAGGTAGCAAGGTTTTGATTCAAAACGTCGTATACCTTTACTTTAATCAATAAATCGTCGTTCAGGAAATTATAGCCTATGCTGGTGTTCCATAAATAGAAATCCTTCTTATAACCATCAGCAATATTTGAATTGTAAGTGTAACCAAAGTCATTGCCAAAAACTACATGTTTGGGCCAGTAGCTGGTGGTTTGCAAATTAACTCTGTGCACATAATTTGACGAAGAACTTATATTATAGTTGGTGTAATGATATTCGTTATACGTGAAGCTATACGAAGGGTTTATGGTTAGTAATTCTCCGTATTCATAAGTGAAGTTCAGATTTGGGCTAAAGCGTACGGATTCGCTATCGTACAACTCGCCGTTAAGGAAGCCTTTGTCTACATTATAACCTGCAGATCCTGTAAGGCTAAGGCGGTACGTATGTGCGTCCTTTTTAAAAGTTTTGTTCCAGTTTACAAAAAATGAATTGGTCATCACCCCGGACACGTTATGGTAGGTAGTGGTATTCTTTCCACTGTTGTCGGTTATTGTAAACTGGGTAATCTGGCTATCATAAAATGAGGAATTGAATGACACATTAAAGCCTGATTTTGAAGCCATGTTGAAATTTCGGTATGATAATCTCAATCGATGCGATTTATTTGGGTCAAGATCCGGATTACCTATGGTAGTGTTCAAAGGGTTGCTCAGGTCGGCTACAGGCAATACCTGGCTGGCTGAAGGAAAGGCAACAATGTAATTATAATTAAATGACACCGATTCGCTTTTTGCAAGTGAATACCTTGCATTCATCTCGGCAGACGGTAAAAGGTAATCTTTATTAAGTGAATAATCCTGCCCCAGGTAAGAAGCAAAGTTTCTAAATGAGGTTATATTAGTGCCTGCATTAGCATTTACATACAGTTTTCCTATATCGAAACGTAAACCAACCTTTGGTGTCAAAGTTCCCGTTTGCGAGCTGAGGTAGTTTGAAAGAGCATTATTGTAAGCGCTATAATTTCCTGTTGCGGCATCATAATCATACGTGTCACGATTGTCTACGGATTGGCTGAAATCATATCCTGTGCCGATTTCCACGGCAAGTGAATCGTTTATTGGTTCTGTATATTCAAAATCGAGGTTATAGGTGTCAGAATAGCTGTTAGTGTTTAATAACTGATCCCTGTTGTCGATTTCGGTTTCAATATCGTCGCCCGGATATTTATATTTTATAGTGTTAGACTGGTTTAGGGTCCTGTCATCATTTTTAGTATTGGTGTTGCCAAAAACTGCGCTTATGCCCCTGCCTCTGCGTGAGCGAAATTGCTTGTTATAGGTTAGCTGATTGCTAAAAGTGTTTGAATCGGTTTCGCTATTACTTGATGCCGTGCTTTCATTCATGCGTTTGCTATCAGCGATACGGTCTGAAAACTGGCTTGAATCACTTCTTGATCTTGAGTTTGTAGTGTTAAACCTTGGTCCAAAGTGCAGGGTAGAAGTTGAGTCTATCGCAAATTTAAAGTCGCTGTTTACAATGTTTGAATATCTTTCATTATCTGTCCTGGAAACAGATTGTGTAGTGTAGCTTTTATCTATCTCAGTATCCGGATTGTCATCATCTTTACTTACCGGGAGGTAATTTGTCGAGGTTGTACGGTTATTGTTTTCGGTATTTGTGCCGTTATAATTATAGCTTAAGTTTGCATCAAAACCTTTGAACCATTCATCGCTATAGTTTAAACCTGCCAGATCAGACCTGGTAATTCCCCTGCCGTTAACCATATTCATCATTCCCATTGCATTCCTGCCGCTGCCCATACTGTCAAACACTTCATTAAAGGTAAACCCGGAGGAATTGATGTTGTTTGATGCGGCCAAAAGGCTCAGCTTCATTTTGTCTTTAAAATAATTCATGAGGAGGCTGCTTTCATACCTGTCGTCGCTACCATAGCCGCCCATTGCTTTACCAAAAAAGCCTTTATTCTTGTCTTTCTTAATGGTAAGGTTAATACTCGTGTTATCGCCGCTGGCTTTTTGGCCTGCCAGTTCTTCTTTTTTTGTTTTAGTATCGCTTACCTGTACTTTGTCAATAATTTCTGCAGGGAGATTCTTTATGGCAACTTGTCCATCGGCATCAAAGAATGGCTTCCCGTTTACAAGTATCTGGTTTACTTCTTTTCCGTTCACGGTTATTTTTCCGTCCGAATCAATATCTACACCGGGCAGCTGTTTAAGCATGGTTTCTACATTGGCGTCGGGCCTTACTTTAAATGAAGCTGCGTTGAACTCGAGGGTATCTTTCTTTATCCTTATCGGAGGTACTTCGCCCTGAATTACTACTTCGTTAAGTTCGGTCGATTTATCAGCCAGTTTTATGGTGGCAAAATCGCGGTCCTGGTCTAAAGACTGGAATTGTTCTTTGTGATTTTCAAGTCCAACATATGATACTTTAAGAAATACAGGAGTGGTTATTTTTTTTGTTTTCATTTCCCATAATCCTGCTTTGCCGGATATGGTGTAATCTACCACCGACGAATCCTTTACAGAAGACAGGTAAATTGTGGCCGATTCTAAAGGGAAATCCTGAGAGTCGGTGATCTTGCCTTTCAGGCTTATGGTTTGGCTAAAGCAAATGGAGGAGCATAACAACAGTAGTAGCGTGAGTATTTTATGCATAAAATTAACTATAGGTAAGGTTATTCCTTATAAACAGCTAATTAACCATATTAGTGTGTTATAAGCAAGAATACTCATCAAAAGAATGTGTTAAAAGTGACGAATTGAATTCAAAAAAAATACCCCCGACAAAATCGGGGGCAGTATATTATTTCTGGCGGAAATAGATGTCAATCGGTACGCCTTCGAAGTTATAGATCTCACGCATTTTATTTTCAAGAAAACGCTTATACGGATCTTTTACATACTGTGGCAGGTTACAGAAGAACACGAACTGTGGGGTAGGTGTTGGTAACTGCATACAGAACTTAATTTTCACATACTTACCTTTAAGCGCCGGTGGTGGCTGATTCTCAATAATCGGAAGCATCGTTTCGTTAAATTTAGAGGTAGAGATGCGTTGTTTTCTGTTCTCAAATACTTCTACTGCTGTTTCAAGAGCTTTTAGCAAACGCTGTTTTGTAAGTGCAGAAACAAAAAGGATAGGCACATCGGTAAACGGCTGAAGCTCTTCACGTATCTTACGTTCGTAGTCACGTGTAGACATAGTATCTTTTTCTACAAGGTCCCATTTATTTACAAGGATAACTACACCTTTACGGTTCTTTTCAGCAAGCCAGAAAATGCTCTGATCCTGGCCTTCAAAACCACGGGTGGCATCTATTACAAGAATACAGATGTCGCTATGCTCAATAGCCCTTACTGAACGCATTACCGAATAGAACTCAAGATCTTCTTTAACCTTAGCTTTACGGCGTATACCTGCTGTATCAATAAGGTTGAATTCAAATCCGAAACGGTTATATTTAGTGTCAATGGCATCACGGGTAGTACCTGCAATGTCAGTAACGATATAACGGTCTTCGCCAATAAGTGCATTGATGAATGATGATTTACCTGCATTAGGGCGTCCTACAACGGCAAAACGTGGCAAGGCAACCTCATTCTCATCCGGAGCAACAGCTTCCGGCATCAGTTTTACAAGAGCATCAAGAAGCTCTCCGGTACCCGATCCGCTCATACCGGCAATGGTATAATATTCGCCAAGTCCAAGATTGTAGAATTCTACAGCATCTTTTTCACGCATAGAGTTGTCTACCTTGTTAACTGCAAGCAGAACCGGTTTAGTAACTTTTCTAAGTAATTTAGCGACTTCATCATCCATTGGGGTAATGCCTTCTTCAACATCAACCACAAATACGATAATGTCAGCCTCGTCAATAGCAAGCTCTACCTGACGGCGTATTTCGGCTTCAAAAACATCTTCAGATCCCTTGATGTAACCTCCTGTGTCTATTACAGAGAATTCTTTGCCATTCCATTCACTCTTACCATAGTTCCTGTCGCGCGTTACCCCACTAACAGAATCTACAATGGCTTCTCTTCGCTGTATCAGTCGGTTAAAAAAAGTAGACTTACCTACATTCGGCCTTCCTACAATAGCTACTATATTATTCATTACTATTTTTAAATTTTTTGCAAAAGTACGTATTATTAAGTTTATAAAGTCATAAAGTTGAAAGTCTAAAGCCGTTTATGACTGTAAACTGTAAACTGATGACTGAAAACTATTTTTGGTCATATCCAAACCTGCGCAACTGGTAAGCATTGCTTCTCCAGTTTTTGTTCACTTTTACAAAAAGCTGCAGGTGTATTTTTTTACCAAAGAATTTCTCAAGGTCAATCCTTGCTTCCATGCCCACCTTCTTAAGAGCGGCACCTTTATGGCCAATGATGATTCCTTTTTGGGTATCGCGCTCCACCATAATTACAGCACCTATACGTATGATGTTGTCGTCTTCAAGAAACTCTTCCGTTTCAATCTCTACAGCATAGGGTATCTCTTTGTCGTAATGCAAAAGGATTTTCTCGCGGATGCTCTCGTTTACAAAGAAGCGCTCCGGTTTATCGGTAAGGGCGTCTTTAGGATAGTAAGGAGGAGACTCCGGCAATAATTCCAATATACGGTTGAATACTTCTTTAACATTGAAGTTCTCAAGGGCAGAGATAGGATAAAGTTCGGCATTCGGTACTTTTTCTTTCCAAAGCTGTACTTGCTCTTCAAGCTGTTCCTGAGACGATTTATCTATTTTGTTCAGCAGTAGCAGTACTGGTATTTTAGAGTGTATGATCTTGTTGAAAAAGGCTTCATCTTTCAATTCCTTTTCGCCTGTTTCCACCATGTATATCAGTACGTCAGCATCTTCAAAGGCAGATTTAACGAAATCCATCATGTTCTTTTGTAATTCGTAGGCCGGTTTGATGATACCGGGAGTGTCCGACAGAACTACCTGAAAATCTTCGCCATTAACGATACCTAATATACGGTGGCGTGTAGTTTGCGCTTTTGAGGTAATGATGGATAAACGCTCACCTATAAAAGCGTTCATAAGGGTAGATTTACCCACATTTGGGTTACCTATGATATTTACAAAGCCTGCTTTGTGTGACATGACTGAATGTTTTTAATAGAAAAAGCCATTTATGTATGGCTTTGAAGTAAGCTGCAAAGGTAGCTAATAAAATTGATATATGATTTCAGGTTGTTAATGAAGCTGTAAAAAACGAAAGTGTGAGAGGATATATTAATAAATGTTTTATACATTTAGTTCTTTCAATATCCTATGATTACACTCTATGTTTAACGACAGTATTTTCCATAACTCATTTGTCAACCTTATATTTATAGGTATAATAGCATTGTTCCCTGTAATAAACCCCCTGGGGTCTGCTTTTTTAATAAGCCCGTACCTTAAGAACCTGACACTGGCACAAAAGAAAAATGCCGTAGGTAAGATTACGTTTTATGCATTTAGTTTTTGCGTAAGCATATTGTTGATTGGCCCTTTTATTTTAGATGCATTCGGGATTACAATTTCCATCATTCAGTTAGGTGGAGGTATCATGATCTGTAAAACCGGATGGGAATTTTTAAATTCAGATAGCGGTCAGGCAGCGGAAGAGGCACTTAAGAAAAACATAAGCGATAGGAATATTACCGATAAATTATTTTATCCCATTACTTTTCCAGTTACAACCGGCGCAGGCACCATCTCGGTATTGTTTACGTTGAGTGCACATACCAAAGCAGTGAACCAAAGCGGGTATTATCTTGATCTGGCTGCTATCCTTATAGCAATAGTGATTATGTGTGCTTTGATCTATGTGTGTTATCTTAATATACGCAGGGTATTACATTTTTTAGGTCCCCATGGAGAAGATGTTGTAAAGCGAATATGTGCTTTTCTTATCTTTTGTGTAGGCCTTCAGATAGGATTTACCGGTTTACAGGTGCTGTTGAAAATATAAACAAGGGTTGTTTTTTTCCAATTCATAAAATAATTAATAGATAAAGAAGGGTATATCAGTACTGTACAAATGATAAGGCCGGAAATAAAAGATTTTCCGTTGTTTTACTTGCAGTTGTCAGTAATGGTTGTATATTTGCACTCGAAACATCGCGGGATAGAGCAGTAGGCAGCTCGTCGGGCTCATAACCCGAAGGTCACAGGTTCGAGTCCTGTTCCCGCTACTAAGAAAAGCTTCAGAGAAATTTGAAGCTTTTTTGTTTTAGATAACTGTCCTGCCAGATGGCTGCGTAGGTTGGATTTATCTGGATACTTTAGAATTGTTAATATTCCAAGCTTTCTGTTTTATCCATTGAACTGCAATATCAAAAGGCACTGTAGTATTGCCGGAAGCAGTATTGTGCCCTAATTCTGGAAATAAGGTGTATTCAAAAGGTTTGCCCTGAACTTTAAATGTATTTAATTGCTCTATGCACAATTTTACAGGAATTTGGATATCTTTCTCACCAAAAAGCCAAAGCCCCGGAATTGAAAGTATATTCAAGAATTTTTTTGGGTCAGTAGCAGTAAATTGATATCTATCAGGATCATTTTTGACATGTTCACGAGCATTTGATTCTGTATGGTTTTCCCAAAAATTATTATTTCCGTTAGTATAAAACTGAAATCGAAGTTGCTCCAGAGTCGTAATTGTAGGGCAACTAAATAAAGCCATAAATTCTATTTGTGGATTTTTGCTGGCAGCAATGGGGATTATCCATCCTGCCTGACTGAAGCCAACTAATCCGATAGGTGTTTTTTTATCTTCCAAATAGGTTCGAAATTTATTTACTGCCGCATTTGCATCATCAGCTAATAAATTAAGATTAGTATTCTCAATATTATTCGTACCAACAGAAGGCCCTACATATACACCGCCAGATTCTCCAACTCCACGTTTGTCGTATGTTAATACGGCAACACCTTCTTTGGCGAGACGTTTAGCGAACTCTATTTCTCTTTTTACCGGATCAGACCCATGAACAATTACAACCGCAGCAAATGTTTTTTTAGGTGTTAAAATTGAGCCTGCAAGAGTGACGCCATGGCTTTCAAACTTTACATCCTTAATAGTAAAGTCAGTTGATTGGCAGAATACCATTTCCGGTAAAGCTATTAATGATAACCATAGAAATAAGTTAATGCTCATTTTTAGTTTAATAAGATTTTTTAGAATGGTCTTCATATATCATTGCCTGCAACTGGTTTATATGTGTTACACAATACGCAAAGCTATCTAATTTTTGGCAGCTTTTTTTTGATAAAGCATTATGTTCTTTTCCCATAAACAATTAATATGCACGGAGTAATATTATACTGTCTTCAATAAAACTGGGGGCATATTTGAGTGCTTCCCATTACTAAGATAGAACCTGCCGAAAATAACAATTTAATAATATAGTGCATATATCAATTAAAGTTGTATCTTTGCACCGAACATCGCGGGATAGAGCAGTAGGCAGCTCGTCGGGCTCATAACCCGAAGGTCACAGGTTCGAGTCCTGTTCCCGCTACTAAGATAAGCTTCAGAGAAATCTGGAGCTTTTTTTGTTTAAAAATTTAGCGTTTCATTATATGAAAACAGGTGTTATAGATATAAATGGTCAAAATATTTATGTTGAAAGCATAAAGACCTCCGAAGAAAGACCTACAATCGTTTTTCTGCATGATTCTTTGGGCTGTGTTGCGCTTTGGAGGGATTTTACTAAAAAGGTTGCCGAAGCTACCGGCTGTAATGTTATGGTTTATGACCGTATTGGGTATGGTAAGTCTGACCCCATGAATACTCATATCAGGAAACCCGATTATCTCGAACTTGAAGCCGATACTTTAAATGACCTGCTTGTAGCGATGCAGTTGGAGAATGTTGTTTTATTTGGGCATAGCGACGGAGGTTCCATCGCACTGATCACTGCAGCTAAATACCCTTCATATATTACTGCTGTCATTTGTGAAGCCGCTCATGTTTTTGTCGAAGATGTAACTCTAAACGGAATCGTGGAGGCAATGCATGCCTATGAAACAACCGATTTGCAGGTGCGTCTCCAAAAATATCATGGGGATAAGGTAGATACTCTTTTTAAGGCATGGACACAAACCTGGACCGGCAGCGAATTCAGGCAATGGAATATAGAACACTTTTTAAAAGATATTTCCTCTCCTTTATTATTTATCCAGGGAGAAAAAGATGAGTATGGAACCTTACAACAGGTTGATAAGACAATTGATCAGGTGGGTGGAGAAACGAAAAAATGCATATTATCCGGGGTAGGGCATACCCCTCACAAGGAAGCCCCTGAGGAAACATTACATGCTATTGTTGAATTTTTAAAGCAGTTTTTTTAAGATATTGAGGGCTAATAGTCTGATATTTTTACAATTAATATTGTCAACTCGTTCTATTTTATTACTTTTGCCGCCGCTAACAAAGGCAGAATAACAGGATTTATATGAACATGAAAAAGATTGTTGAGTACAGAAAGTTGCTTGACGTTACAAAAACAGCCACGCTTAAAGAACTGAAAACTATTTACAGGAACAGCATGAAAGATTGCCATCCTGATACTTGCACTACTGACGAAGAGCGCCACGCTGCTGAGGAAAAAAGTAAAGAGATTATTGCGGCTTACCACTTTTTGGTGAGTATAGCTCCTGAAACTGCAGAGAAGAACGCATCTGAGTATAGCAAAACTACTACTACATCAGGTATACTGGATTTCTATATGGAAAATCAGGCACTATACATCAATTTTTTAGACGGAAGCAGCTATGAGTACTTTGGTGTGCCTAAGCAGGTTTATGTAAAAATGATCAATGCTGAATCGCCGGCACGTTTTGCACGTCGCCATATTTATGGTACTTACCTTTACAGAAGTGCTATTAAAATTGTAGCTAACGCAGAATAACACTATTCGTGATAATATATAAAAAAACTCCCCGTTTTTAACGGGGAGTTTTTTTATATATTATTCGTCCTTGTCAAAGGTGAAAATCTTGCCTGTATACTTTTGTTTGATTACTATTTTCCCATCCTTTACAATAACCGGAACTGTACTTTTAGAAGAATCTTTAAACGTTGCAACTACAACCTGATTATTTTTTTTGTCACGGGTAATTTTGAAACTTCCCTTTTGTGTTTTGTCATCAACAAACATTGAGAAATTTTTTCCTTTCACTTCAAGGTAATCATCCGTGTAGTCGGCAGCTTCTCTCTCCATGCCCTCTTTTAGACCTGCGGCAACCTCTGGTTTAATTGTTTTTCCATATACCTCGTCTACAGTCGCTTTGCCGCTGGCTACATCGAGGCTTACATTGTTTACTGAATAGGTAACTAATTTCCACTTGCCTTGAAAGTCTTTTTCTGTGAAAACTTTTGCGGTTGCCTGAGCCCATAATGGCGAAATGGTAACTAATAAAAAAATAGAGAGTAATAATTTTTTCATAATTGGCTGAATGTTATTGGTTTTGTTTCATAAAAATAGAAAAAAATACCCAAATTGCAGCGTGTCTCTTATTTATTTAAATCTTATTATTTTATTCGGGCATAAATATACTTCTTAGGCTTTGTTGAGTGCAGCAGGTATAGGTTTCCGTCTACAATACTAAACGGTATCTCGTCAGTAGTTCCGTTGTCAAAAGTTGCAGAAATGTATTGCTGCCCATCTTTTTCTATGATTGTAAAGGGACCATTCCTCATGTGGCTGGAGATTAGCTGGCTAAAATTATTTCCTTTAATTTCAAGGGTCGCCATACTTAATGATTCTGTATATCCTTCCATTTCACCTATCATTTGCATTCCCATTGCAGCTGCAAGAGGGTCACTTGTCTTCTCCATGGTTGCTTTACCTGTTGGAATATCAAGGCTTATGCCTCCTACTTCATATTTTATAAGTTTCCAGTTGCCCTGCAGGTCTTTTTCTGTAAGTTTTTGCGCCCATGCTGATGTTAGAAAAATGAGCATGCTAAGGGCGAAGAAAATTTTTTTCATAGAAAACGAAAGTTAAGCTTTAGTAAATACGAACTCGGCACTTTGTCCCTGTTCATATTTAAAAATATATAATTGTGTGTCTTTGATCCATACAGTGGTTTCGGTAGTAGTTGAGTCACTCCAGGATGTTGTCATTATTTGATGTCCATCTTTGTCTTTAATGCTATACGTGCCGTTTCTTTCCTGGCCTCCCATATTTTGTTCAATACTATTACCCGAAAAAGTAACTTTTGACGCTCTCAGAGGTTCAAGGATCTGTTTTACGCTTTCATCAATCTGACTCATCATATCGGGAGATATCTGGTTTTTCATTTCCTGGGAAATGGTAACTGTTCCTGTATTTACGTCAAGGGTCACACCATTTTGATTATAGCCTGCGAGTTTCCAGTTGCCTTGTAAATCCTTATCGGTAATCTTTTTTTGGGCCGATGTTGAGATTGATATCAGGAAGATTGCAAGTAAGTAAATAAGTTTTCTCATAATTGAACTTTAATAAAAGATAAAAGTATTTCAAATTTTTAAATGGCAATGCAGTTTAACAATAAAAAAAGCAGTTACAGTATTTAATATAGGGATGTCGCTTATTGATGCAGGTCGTCGATATTTATACTAATACTGGTTATCCCGAAACTATTTTTCCTTTTTTCCCGTACCTTAGATAAGGTATAAAGATTTTACCATTACTCTTACAATCTATATATTCCTCTACAGTTTATTTAAAATTTAAATATATTTGGGTATGAAAACAAATGGAGACATAATACTCATCGAAGATGATGCTGATGACAGGGAAATCCTGATTGAAGCATTTGACCAGGTTATGACCGAAAATAATTATGACAACAGGCTTGTAGTGATAGAAGACAGCTCTGTAGTTATTAATTATCTGAAATCGACCAATACGGAGCCCTTTTTACTGCTTTCGGATATAAATATGCCTAAAGTTGATGGTTTTACATTGCGGGACCTTATAAGCAGGGACCCTGAACTTAGCGAGCGATGCTCTCCTTACCTGTTTCTTACGACATCTGATACATCTGATTATATATCCAAGGCCTATCAAAGATCTATTCAGGGTTATTTTGCCAAGCCGGTCACTTTTTCAGGATATAAAAAACTGATAGCCGATATCTTATCATATTGGAAATTAAATAAAACGGTATAACATAAAAGATTAAAATAACAAAAGCCTTTCTCTAAAGAAAGGCTTTTGCATTTATAACTAATTTCAAATTCCAAAACTTCGGTGATTGATGATTAACTCCGACTATTTTGGATATTAGTTGTCAGAAATACATTTTTGTTACAGCTGTTTCAAATTTTATTAGTCTTCTGTAACGAATGATTCGCTAATTCGTCTTATATGTTTAACAAAGAATACTATTCAAAAAAATCCAACAACCTAAAATTTAAATTAAGATGCTTGCACACGAAATTGACTACCATATTTATGGTGAAGAAATGCAATATGTAGAGATAGAGCTTGATCCTCAGGAAGCCGTTGTTGCCGAGGCCGGGAGTTTTATGATGATGGACAGTGGTATCCAGATGGAAACCATTTTTGGGGATGGCTCAAACCAGACTGAAGGTATAATGGGCAAACTATTCTCGGCAGGTAAACGCATGCTTACCGGAGAGAGTTTATTTATGACAGTATTTTTAAACCAATACCATACTAAGCGCAAAGTAAGTTTTGCATCGCCTTATCCCGGTAAGATCGTACCTCTTGACCTTCGTCAGTTTGGAGGCAAATTCATTTGCCAGAAAGATGCTTTCCTTTGTGCTGCAAAAGGAGTATCGGTAGGTATTGAGTTTTCGCGTAAGCTTGGCCGTGGCCTTTTTGGAGGAGAGGGTTTCATTATGCAGAAACTGGAAGGCGATGGCCTTGCATTTGTGCATGCAGGAGGAACTCTGGCAAGAAAAGAGCTGCAGGCCGGCGAAGTCCTTAAGGTAGATACAGGCTGTATCGTTGGCTTCTCGCAGACTGTAGATTATGATATAGAATTTGTGGGAGGTATTAAGAACACTATTTTTGGAGGCGAAGGCTTATTTTATGCCACGCTTCAGGGGCCTGGAGTGGTATATATACAATCACTTCCGTTCAGCAGGCTGGCAGGCAGAATTTATGCATCAGCACCGCAGGGTGGAGGTCAGCAAAGGGGAGAAGGCAGTATCTTAGGCGGCCTTGGTAACCTGCTGGATGGTGATAACAGGTTTTAATCTGCTACGATATAAAGATAATAAAAAGGACTTCGGTCCTTTTTTCTTTGGGTTTCGTATATTTGGCTTATAGCATGGGTAGGGTAAAAACTTAGCACGCTGTTTTTACACAAGCGGCATAACAATTGCTGTGACGATTACGTTTATTATATTCAAAGATAACTACACAATGAGGATACGTTTATTGCTTTCTGCATCATTACTATTGCTTTTTTCGGCCACAGGTTTAGCCCAGGACAAGGAAAACAATTGTGATGTAAAGCAGCTACATGTAAGTACTTACGACTTTGTACTTAAAAATCTGGATTCCATAAAAAAACATACACCAAAAGCTGAACTTATTACAGCCGAACTTGAGCTTACTGAAAATGGTAGGCTTACTAAGGTGGGCTATTATACTGCCTTTGGAAAAAAAGAGCAAAAAGAAATAAAAGTATGGAAAGGCCTTGAGACTTTTGTAAAAGAAAACTTTTCACGTTGTCCTGATTCACATTTTTATAATGGAAGGGAACACGTGCTAAATGCAATACTGCCATTACCGCTTGTAAAGGCTGATATAACCAAAGCAAAAAAACAAGTTGAGTCCGGGGCTGATTATATTGCAGCGGGAACCGGAAAAACAGAAATTCCGGCGGATAGCAAGTTTACTGTTTCAGTAAAGAGCCTTACTATAAAAAGCTCAAGGGGAGGATTGCCTTATAATATAACAATGGATCCTGTAACGAAAGATGGTAAAATGGATTACTACAAGTCTAAGATGGTTAAGCTGTCTGATGTTTTTTCCATAGGGTTTGATGTAGTAAAGGCAGGCAAGAATAATTATTTGAAATATACGTTTTACGAACGTGTAGACGGCAAGAGCTATTCACTTACAAAAGAAAGTTGGAGGCCTATAGTTAACAATAAAGTGAATCTTCAGGTAAAGGGTATAAGAGACGACCATCCGGGAGTGAGGCATATAACAGCGGGAGAAGAATTTGATTTCGATATTCAGATCACTTTCAGTAAATAAAAACAAAAAAGACAGGTATTACGCCTGTCTTTTTTCATTTTTTATAAATACTATCCATATATTTGAACTTTGGCTTTAGGGGTATTCTGAAAAGAATTGAGAGAGTCCCTTTGAACCTGATGCGGTTAACACCGACGTAGGGAAAAGCGATGGAATAGTTTATACTATTCCTTCAACTCCTTTTTGGAGACTCTATAGCCATATTTTTAATAATCATTCTTTAAAAAATATGAAAGAGTCTCTTTGGAATTCCATCCTTTCTGTGCGCGAAAACGCTCCACTTGTACACAATATTACTAACTATGTGGTTATGAATACTACTGCCAATGCATTGCTTGCGGCAGGAGCATCACCTATTATGGCTCATGCCCGCCTTGAGGTCGAAGATATGGTCTCTATTTGTGGAGCATTGGTAGTCAACATTGGTACGCTTGATGAATATTGGGTAGAAAGCATGCTTTTGGCAGCTGCTAAAGCCCATTCTTTAGGTAAACCATGGGTATTAGACCCTGTAGGTGCAGGAGCGACTGCCTACCGTGACGAAACGGTTGCACAGCTGCTATTGTACAAGCCAGGAGTAATTCGTGGTAATGCATCAGAAATATTAGCTTTGGCTAAAGCCGGTAAATCAAAAACAAAAGGAGTAGACAGCGTACACCAAAGTACTGAGGCTGTTGAAGCCGCACAATGGCTTAACGCTACTTATGGGAGTATAGTTTGTATTTCGGGAGCTACAGATGTTATTATTTCGGGAGAAAGAAAAATATTTTTAAGTAACGGACACCCAATGATGCAGCAGGTTACAGGCCTTGGATGTACTGCTTCAGCTTTAATTGGTGCTTTTGCAGCGGTTGAAGAAGATAAGTTTCATGCTACCACTGCTGCTATGGCATTGCTTGGCATTGCAGGAGAGCTCGCAGAGAAAACGAGTGTAGGGCCTGGGAGCCTTCAGCTTAACCTGCTTGACAAGCTTTACAACATTACAAAGGAAGAATTCTTCGAAAGCCTAAAAATCGAATCGCAAAATGGCTAAATCATTTTTAAGCCGCCTTTATCTTGTGGTGAGCTGGGAAGCCTGCATGGGAAGGAGTCTTGTATCGGTTACTGAACAGGCTGTTCTTGGAGGTGTAGATATGGTTCAGCTTCGTGAGAAAAAACTATTGCTGCCGGAATTTGCCGAAACAGCGATACGGCTTAAAGCTATGCTTGACAGGTATAATGTTCCGCTGATAATCAATGATAATATTGAGGTTGCGAAAGCAAGCAGCGCCTTTGGGATACATGTGGGTAATAGCGATATGCCTCCGTCTCACATAAAAGCTGAATGGGCAGACTGTAACTTACTTGGTTACTCCATTGAATATATGGAGCAGTTAACCAATAGCGAAATTCAATATGCCGATTATCTTGGTGTCAGCCCGGTTTTTAGTACCGTGACCAAAACCGATACGGTGACTGAGTGGGGATTGGAGGGTATCAGATCGATCAGGCAGCAAACCGACAAACCTCTTGTTGCAATCGGAAACATGAATGTACACAACGCTTATGAAGTAATCAGCGCAGGAGCCGATTGTCTGGCCGTGGTCTCTGCTATTTGCGGCGCTGATGATCCTGCGAAAGCGGCTGAAGCAATACGTAACCAAATAGAGAAAGCATTATGAAAAAATATAAATATCCGGTCGTCCTTACAATTGCAGGAACTGATCCGACCGGTGGGGCAGGCATACAAGCAGACCTCAAAACATTTGCAGCATTGGGATGTTATGGCATGAGCGTAATAACCGCATTGGTAGCCCAAAATACTTGTGGTGTCAGGTCTATTCACAGTGTGCCTTCGGAATTTGTAAAAGCACAGCTGGAAGCTGTACTGGAAGATATACAGCCTGATGCCATAAAAATAGGAATGGTACACAGCGTAGAACTGGTGAATGTTATTGCAGAGGTTTTGGGTAATTATCCTCAGATTCCTGTTGTGTTCGATCCCGTAATGATAGCTACAAGCGGACATAGACTGATTGAAGAAGATACCGTAGCAGCAATCGCTGAAAAGCTTTTCCCCTTGGCGAAGGTCATAACCCCTAATATGGATGAAGCGGCTTTGCTAGCCGGAATCCCGGTCAAAACGGTGGAGGATATGTACGAAGCAGCAGCCCGGATAATGTCTCTTGGGTGTGAATCCCTATTGTTGAAGGGAGGTCACCTGCAGTCACAAAAGTTAACATCAATGTTGGTAAATGCAGCTGACCTTGTAAAGGAATATTATTCCGATAAAATTGAAACTATAAATATGCACGGTTCAGGCTGCACGTTATCCTCGGCTATTGCAGCTTATTTGGCGCGAGGCCTGGAATTGAAAGATGCTGTTACCAAAGCACAGGAATATGTGCATGATGCCATTTATCACGCTGCCGATGTAATTTGTGGTAAGGGCAACGGTCCGTTAAATCACACCTTTAACCCTCAAAAAATGATTAAAAATGAAATGGTCTGAAAACGCCTGGGCTGTAGCATTGCCCATATACACTGATATTACCGAAATGCCTTTTATAAAAGAACTGGCAGCAGGAACATTAGCTGTCGAAAAGTTTACTTATTATTTGCAGCAGGATGCCCATTACCTGGAATATTTTGCAAAGACCCTGGCAATAATTGCAGCCAAAGCACAAAATATAGATATAATGCTCGATTTTATACGTTTTTCTGAAGGGGCTATTGTGGTAGAGCGTTCCCTGCACGACTCTTATTTTAAAGACTATAAGCTTACCGAACGGGTAGCAATGTCGCCTGCCTGCCACCATTATGTACATTATCTTCAGAGTACGGTTTATATGGCCGATTCTGCAGTAGGTATGGCTGCTGTGCTGCCTTGTTTCTGGATTTACAAAAGAGTAGGCGATTATATACTATCCATTACAGATGCAACAGATAACCCGTACAATAATTGGATATTAACCTATGCAGGAGAGGAGTTTGGTCAACTTGTGGATAAGGCTATTGCGATATGCGATTTGGCAGCAGAGAATAGCACTAAGGAGCAGCAAGAATATATGACCGAAGCTTTTATAAATGCAAGTCGGCTTGAATATGCTTTTTGGAATAGTGCATACAAGCTCGAAAAGTGGAGCCGATAATTTTTTTGATTAAATTCTATGTTTTGGCACACATTATGCATTACATAAGTAGCATCAA
Source organism: Flavobacterium hauense (assembly GCF_054457175.1). NCBI lineage: Bacteria > Pseudomonadati > Bacteroidota > Flavobacteriia > Flavobacteriales > Flavobacteriaceae > Flavobacterium > Flavobacterium hauense. Next base: position 35,118 of record NZ_JBTKVX010000006.1, on the reverse strand, counting down.
TCAAAAAAGCACATAATAAGGCTTTATGCTAAAAGAATAATTTGAGTTAGTTAAGTTAATAGAAAAGGGCCTTATGGCCCTTTTCTTGATTTTATTTACTCGTAAACGACGACAAAGGTAATTCTGCACTGTTAAATATATCGGAGGTAGCGGTATTATGCCATGCATAGCGCACCTGTGTTGGGTTTCTTACTTCTTTTGAAGTCAGAACAACAGTGTTTTTAGTAATTTTTGCCTGAGCTTTATGAAATACGCCATAAGTTCCTGCAATTTCAAACTGAGATGAGGTTTTCCCTTTAAAATGAAGCCCTTCGGCATATTCAAAAGAAACGACAAGCCTGTCTTTTTCTGCTTTTACGCTTTTATACGATGGCCCGTTTACAATGCCTTTATTAAGTCTGTAAACATCCTTCAACGCTAAATTTGCCAGGCGTTCTGCAACAGGCTTTTTATTGCGCGGGTGTATATCGTCTATAGTACTTATGTCATTTATGGCTACCATAGCTGTTTTGGGTATAGCCTGTACAACCTTACGCTGGGCATCTCTTACTATAACGCCCGAGTAATCATCATTGTCGTATTTATAAGGTGCTATCTGTACAAAATAGAACGGAAAATCATCTTTCCAGGCTTCACGCCATGATTTTATCAATCCGCCAAGGGTTTTATCATACACGGCAGAGCCTACGTTAGACTCTCCCTGATACCATAATACTCCTGCAACTTTATACCCTACCAAAGGGTATATCATTGCATTATATGTTTTTCCCGGTTCTGTGGGGCTCCATGGCATAGGCGAAAGCTTTGCAGCGGCAGATGCCAATATAGGATCTTTAGCAATAAAATCTTCGGGGATCCATATTTCGGCGGGTGAGCCACCCCAACTTGAATTTATTATACCGATCGGTATGTTTTTTAATTCCTTTTGTAGCTTTTCAGCAAAAAAATAACCGATGGCACTAAAGTATTTCATCGTTTCTGGAGTGCAGGCTTTCCAGTCGCCCGGCACATTCATCTGAGGATACTGTGCTGATAGTCGCGGAACGCTGAAAAATCGGATATTCGGATAATTGGCTTTAGCGATTTCTGCTTCGGCATTATCGATGCCCTGGCTTGCCGTCCATTCCATATTAGATTGCCCTGAGCAAAACCACACTTCACCAAGCATTACATTTTTAAGTACGATCTCATTGTAACCTTTAAAACTTATAGTATAGGGTCCTCCGGCTTCAGGAGTTTTAATTTTTATTTCCCACGTAGCAGTATTTCCCGACTTAACTTTATATTCTTCCGATGTCCATGACGGTTTTATGGTAATCTCTTCAAACGGACTTGCCCATCCCCATAGCTTAACTTCGGCATTGCGTTGCAGGACCATATTGTCTGAAAAGAAAGATGGCAACAATACATTGGCAACAGCCGGAGCCGAAAATAAAAAGAAGGCCAGTATAAGGAGACTATATTTTTTCATTGTACGAATATTTTAAAACATTGCAAATTCGGAAAAAATAGCTGTAAAGTATAATAATATCCTGTCAAAACATAACTGAATTTATATCGGTTACCAAAGACTTAAAAAGTTATGTGAAATTGGGTTAAACATAGGTTAATTAATATAAATACAGTGTGTTATGAGTTTGTGTTTGGTAACTTTATAGAAAACCACAAAACATGTATCATGAAAACATCAATGTTTATGCTGATGGCAATGCTGGTTTTTGGTATTGCATCAGCGCAGGTAAATAAAGTAGATCCTGTTACAGCCGTCCCTTCTCCGGGAACACCTCCTGTAGAGAATGTTACTCAGCAAATAAACAGGCAGCAGTCAAGACAGGCTTCTCCGGCACTAGTTACGGGTACAAGAGTGACAACCACATCCCAGGCAACAACAGTGCAGCCTGTACAGCCTGCAAATCCACTAAATGGCGCAGCTTCACCATATCCGGGAGCCACAGTTGCCTATCCGCAGGCTCAGGGTGCCCTCCAGCCGGGAACTGCCATTACTACAGACGCTCCTACAGGGACTAATAATCAGATAACCACATTGCCGGGTTCCACAACTTCAAATCAGGGCAAAGTACCATAATCCATTAAAAAATTCTAATTATGAAAAAGTTATTTCTAACTATGGGTGTTATGCTTGTTTTTGGCATAGCCTCAGCTCAGACAGAACCTTCGCGAACGAAGGCAACGACAAAAAAGAAAACACAAACGGAACGTTCGACATCTACAGATACACGAACAACAACCGAACAGAAGCGCGCTGCGGAAAGGAACATTAATTCGATACAGAACAGTAATGTAACACCATTACCGCCGGCATCAGCCCCGGGAAGCGTAAACACTAACTCCTCGGCCATGCCACAGGTTACGCCTCCTGTAACTGCACCGCCACCGGGGGCATCGTTAACGCCTGGGGCACCCACGACTCCGGGATCGCCGCAGCCGGTACCAACTCCGTTAAAACCATAATTATCACAAGGCCCTCAGTAATGAGGGCCTTTTACTATAAGAGATTGTTAAAACAAAAGGAACTCCGCCGCGTGTTTCTTATTTTTATTATAGAATGTTAATTCCAATAAAATCACGTTTATGAAAAAGCATACCTACCTTGAAACTCCTAAAGCCAAAAAGAATATTGGTGACCTTGAACGTATCATATCCTTACTGGGAGGTGCTTATCTCTTGTATGATGCAATGAAGAAAGACAAGCGCAGCATTCCTGAAATAGGAGCAGCCGGATATATGATATATAGAGCTGTGAGCGGATATTGTCCTGCCGGAGATGTTGGTAAAAAACTTTTTAGCAAACCTGAAAAACCTTCGGGGTCTAACATCAATATCCATGTGAGGATGGTAGTTAACCGCCCTGTAAACGAAACCTATAATTTCTGGAGGCACCTGGGCAACCTGCCCTTGTTCATGGAGCATCTTGACGCAGTGACTGTACTTGGAGAGACACATTCTGAATGGAGGGCATCGTTACCGGGAGGTTTGGGTAAAGTAAGCTGGAAGGCCGAGATTGTTTATGATGAGCCCAACAGACAAATAGGCTGGGCATCATTACCCGGATCTGTGATAAAAAATGCGGGTAAGGTGACGTTTAAAGATGCCGGAGAGTTGGGAACACTTGTTCATGTAGTCTTTTCTTATGAAGCTCCGTTTGGGGCAGCAGGAGAGGAGATAGCGCGTTTAATGAATCCTGTTTTTGAAAAGATGGTACGCAAAGATATTCTTGGTTTTAAACGTTATATGGAAACGGGTACATCGCAAAAATTGCAACAGGAAACAGTAGCTATTTATACCTAAATGAACGTAAATGATTATTTACTCCAGGATATTTTTTTGATGTAAGATTCCGACTGGAGGCGATCTATGATATCCAGCAGGCGGTTACTGGCTGTTTTTTCCAGTTGTACTTCGATCATAAGTTCTTTTTTGTGGCGTGTGATCGAAAAGTTGGCAAAATCCAGGTCTTTATCTTCTAAAAGCTTGTTGATGATTTTTCGGGGATTTATATCACCATCGGCATGAATGGTGAGCGATTTTTGATGAAATTTGTTGGAAACCATTTTTTGTACAGGATGTAATCCCCATAAAATAATGATAGACAATACCGTTGCGGCACTTGCAGCAAAATACATTCCACCCCCGGTAGCCATTCCGATACCTGCTACCGTCCACAATCCTGATGCGGTAGTCAATCCCAGCACTGTTGCCGGCTTTCGGAACAATATGGTGCCTGCCCCGATGAAGCCTATACCACTTACAATTTGTGCAGCTACCCTCGATGGGTCAAGTTCTGCATAGGATTGTCCTACAATATCGTTAAATCCAAATGAGGAGACCAGCATAATAAGTGCTGATCCCATAGATACCATCATGTGTGTACGCATACCGGCAGCCCAGTCTTTACGTTCACGTTCAAGACCTATGGCTGCGCCAAAAACGGCTGCCAATAAAAGTCGGAGCGATATTTCTGTCCATGGTAAATCCATGAATAATTAGTTTTTTATGGGATTCTTGTAATTAATCAGTCTGTAGAATATTCCTCCGCATCATAATCATCGGGTTCTCCCGGACTGAATTTTTCGTTATCGTCTATTTGTTTCTGCTTCTTTGCCACATCAGGTTTTTCCTGTTGTTCTTTTTTCTTGTCAGGATTATCAGTGTTGGATATCATTGGGCACAAAATATTATAATTATGGTGCAGGCATTACAGTATCCGGAGATACTATGGAATCCATTTCAGTGTCAATACCATCTTTGTGAGATACGCTGATACTATCTGAAGTATATTCAGTTGAATGGCCTTCATTATTATTCTTGCCACAAGATGCCATGCAAACGCCTGCACCAAATATTGAGGCATAAATTGCTTCTTTAACTATTTTCATAACTATAGATTTTAATTTCCTTTTTGAGCTTCACGTGTTGTTACTCTTGAGTTATTACCAGTACTGCCGGTTCCTGTTCCTGATCCGATTCCTGCGTCACCACTGCTTCTTATAGGGTTTCCTTTTTTGTCTACAGCCCCGCTTTTAGCATCGCTGTTCTCTATTTGGTCAGTAATGGCCTGCTGCCTGGCTTCTTCATCTGCAGCACTGCCGGAAGCTGCTCCCGTTTTTGTTGTTCCGGTAGTTTTGGTCGTAGTCGTTTTAGTCGTCTTTCCACTCTTATTGCCACCTGAAGAACTAATTGACGTTGATGAGGTCGAATTGTCATTAATATCGCCGGTTGTTACAGTATCTTCCTCGAAGGTAGATTCATAACTGTCAGTATCCGTTGTATTCTCTTCGGTGGTTTCTGTTTTTCTGTTGCAGCTGTCGCAAGATGAATAAATATTCATGCCGGCAATAAGCAAGGAAGCGAAACTTAGCTGTTTTATTACGGTTATCGTTTTCATTTTTTAGGGTATTAGAGGTTTCTACATTAAATTTATTCAAAAGTTTAATGAGGGTTTCCTAACAAAAATCTAATTGGCAATAAAATAACATTTGCGAGTTGCTATTCATTTCTGTCGGTGGGTTGCTCATTACGGCATATAAGTTTCATAGCCAGTATAACACCGCACAATGCACCTGCAATTGAATTAGCCAGGATTAAAGGAAGATCGTTTCTTATAATACCATAAACTACCCAAAGTATCATTCCTGCAAACAGCATGGCATAGGTAGGTGCTGAAAGGCCTTTTACATCACGTGTCCTGATCACTTTTATGGCTTGCGGAATGTTGGCTATTGTTGTAAAGAAAGCCGCTGATAATCCTAAAACCTCTGTATAGTTCATATTAATCATTTAGTTTTGATTCATATTTTTCCCTGACAGACCTGCTTATATAGGTACTCAGGCCTTTCCCTTCTGCCGCAAGCCTTTTCATCTTTTCGATAGTCCGTTTTCCTGCACTGGCATAGGTATAGCGGTATACCACCTCATGATTAAATTCTACCATGATACTTTCTTCATCTATCTCATAGGATGTCACTCCTGAAGTGCCTGTTATATCATAATATTTTTTCATGGTATATAAAGTTAGTCATACCTTAAATTTCAGGTATTTTAATTAACTCATGATTAACTAGTGATTAACAGGGTATAGGTTTTTGATTTTGTAACTTGTTGATTGTAAATGAAATATTTAATGTAAACTAAAAAATTATGAAAAAGATACTCCTGACCATGGCAGCTATACTCGTGTTAGGTATAGCCTCAGCCCAAACAGATCCGAAGCAGGTTCCCCCAGCACCATCTACTCCGATGCCTCCACCTAAAACGGAGCTAAAAGATAAACCCGTAAAAGATGAAGAAATTCAAAAAGACGCAGTTAACAGGCAGCCTAAGAAACAAGGGGAGATCCAGCCACGTAAAGATGAGCTAAAGACACAGAATCATGTTAAGAGTACTCCGCAACCTTCAACACTAAACGATACTGTTAAGCCTGTAAAGAAGGCAAAAAGAAAAGGATAGGGTGTAATAGCATAAAATAAAAGGGGCTCTTAGGCCCCTTTATTCTTTTTTTAGTAAAGTTGATTAATCATAAACCATTTTTTAGTCCAGATGGTTATCTGTTATGGTAATGTTCTTGCCGTCCCTTACCGGAGTCCTCCTGTTCACTAAATGGCTTTCATGATGAGGGAAAGCTCCATTGTGAGAAGGGCAGGTTGTTTTAGGGAAGGATGCCAGTTCGTCCGGATTGATGATCGCCGGGTCTTCATACGGAAAAGTAAAATTGTCGTATGAATTCATGTTGTTAGGGTTTCCGCCAAGGTCTCCCAGATCGTGGCGGTTCATTGCATAATTTGCCATAATCGTTTGATTTATAGATTAAATGTACAAATTATTTACATAGAAATAATATTCCATGTGTTAAGTTTTTTATGAAAAAGATATTTTTTGTCATTCTAAATAATAATAGTACAAAAAAAAGAGCCATTAAGGCTCTTTATCTTACATAAATCCGTCATTGTCGGGATTGTTGTCAGTGCGGGTTATATTTCGCCCTTCCCTTACCGGGGTTCGCTTGTTTACCAAATGGCTTTCCCTTTCATGTTCCACTTCTTTAGCATCTGTTATTTCAGAGCTTTTAGGAAATGAAGCCAACTCTGTGGGGTTCGTAATTGCCGGGTCCTGGTATGGTAGTGGAAAATCTTTTTTTAGATTATTTTCCTTGTTGTTTGCATTTTTATCCATGATGTATATTGATTTAATAATTATTCGGTTTATCCGCCAACAATTTCGCCTCCGTTAATATGTATTACCTGGCCGCTTATATAGGATGCGTCTTCACTTGCAAGAAAAACATAAGCAGGCCCTACTTCGCTTGGCTGTCCGGCTCGTTTCATAGGTGTATCCTGTCCAAATTTGGCTACCTCTTCGGCTTCAAATGTAGAAGGTATAAGCGGTGTCCAAATTGGGCCGGGTGCAATTGCGTTTACCCTGATGCCTTTTTCGGCCAGCATTGCCGATAACGAACGGGTGAATGTTACTATGGCACCTTTGGTACTGCTGTAATCTATTAGATGCCAACTACCCCTGTAGGCTGTAACTGAGCTTGTGTTTATAATGTTGTCGCCTTTTTTCAAATGCTTCAGGGCTGCGTGAGTTATATAAAAAAAGGATAATATATTGGTTTCAAAGGTTTCCCGTACCTGATCCCCTGTGACTTCTGCAAAGTTTTTTTGAGGGTACTGAACTGCTGCATTATTAACCAGGATGTTGAGGTCGCCTAAGTCATCAACAGCTTCTGATACGGCCTGTTTGCAAAAATCCTCATCTTTAAGGTCGCCACATATCAGCAGGCATTTTACACCTTCTTTCTCAATAAGATCCCGTGTTTCTTTGGCATCTTTATGTTCGTCATAATAAATAATGGCAACATCTGCACCTTCACGTGCAAAATGTAGTGCTGCACTACGGCCGATACCGCTGTCACCACCTGTTATAAGCGCTTTTTTGCCTTTAAGCTTCCCGCTGCTTTTGTAATTTTTATTGATGATTTCCGGCTCAGGGGTCATTTTATACTCATAACCGGGCTGACTTTGGGTTTGTTCAGGAAAAGATTCGGGTTTTGCCATGGTTTTAGTTTAAATTTCTTTATCGGCTGCTTCAATATTAATGTGCGATTCTGCAATATGGGATAATGAGAGATCGGCCAGTTTTTCTTCTTCAAGCGTTTGCTCAAGCAATCCCACTATATCCTCTTCTCTCAGGGCAATTGCGTATGCTCGCATTGTTCCGTAGCATGCGATCTTATAGTGTTCTATTTTTTGGAGTACAGCAATAATAGCAGCATCCCTTACTACACCGGAACGTATTTGCATTACGATATTTAACGCTTCCTGCATAAGGCATTCCAACGAAGGATAGGGTAATGCATTTTTGGCAATGCCCATGGCTTCAAAAATAGCTTCGAGTCTGGAAGTATGATTAAAAATTCCAATCCTCTGCTTCTCTAACTGGCTAATGAGGTCCTTTGAAGTACTGTCATATATGCATTTTTCAAGCATAGTTGGCATAGCTTGTTCTGACCATAAAAGTTCTTTGAGCTGCTTTTCAAAAAGCCCTCTTAGCTCACGGGCTTCGTCATTATGCTGATGGGCAATATTCTGTAGCATTCGGGATATATTTTGTTTTATAAAGTTACCCATAGGAGAGTTCAATTTCTCATAAAATAACTATAATTAACGCTTGATTAACAGCTGTATATGTGCTGCAGTTAATCGTATAAAAACGCTTTTTATCGTTTTTATGATTTTTTTTTAAGAACGAAATAAACACACGTGTATGTTTGTGATAATAACGCTATGAAATTGAGGTATGAAAAAGATTATAATGCTCCTTGTATTTACAATGGGGTTAGGAGCGTGCTCCACGGATAATGAAGATGAATTTTTGCAGGAGGAATATAGTGCAGCGGAAATGGTTACTACAGAAAGTGTACCCGCATCAGTCTTGCCTTCGTGTTTTACGAGCCTTACAGCAAGAGTAAGGGTAGATGTGTCTAACGGTATTGGAAATCCGGTTGTTGTATTTATTCCGGTAATTGCAGGAACAATTTCGGAAGCGTCAGCTTTTAAGGTAAGAGTAGAGGTACAGCCGCTGGCAGATTGTGATGATTTAGATAGTAATACAGGCACTCCTTTTCGTTTTGGCCCAACGGGAACTGTGCAAAATGTTGTGGCATCTCCTCCTTCAATTTCTGTAATGCCTGCGAATATGCCTTTGTGTTATAAATGGAGGTTTATTTTTGAAGGTGTTTCAGGTAAACAAAGCAATCCGGCATGCTATGCAACATCTATTTGGTATGAATCACCATTGTTCTAATTTTTGATTTTTAATAGTAGAAGAACCATCGTTTAGGCGATGGTTTTTTGTTTTTTAGCTATAAAGCTGTGATGTAAAGAAAATGCTCTTTACTTTTACAAAAAAACATTCCCATGAAACGATTACACCTCCTGGCCTCATTGATTTCTGTTTTTTTTATGTCCTGCTCAGGCAACAGCCAGCAGCTGACCGTACTTGGTACTACCGATCTTAAAGAATTGTCGGCACTGGAATACCTCCCACAATCTAAAACATTATGGGGGCTGGAAGACAGCGGCAATAAAAATAAAATATACAAAATCGGCAAAGACGGGAAAACACTCTCGTCTCTAACAATAAGTAATATCGCTAATATTGACTGGGAAGAAATGACATCTGATGCTCAGGGCAATCTATATATTGGTGATTTTGGAAATAATGATAATACCAGGAAGGATTTGGCTATTTATAAAATTGACAGGAATCAACTCTTAGGAAAGACGGCTGTTACATCGGCAAAAATTGCATTCTATTACCCGGAACAGACTGAGTTTCCTCCAAAAAAATCAAAGATGATGTTTGACTGTGAGGCTTTTTTTGAGTTTAAGGGCAATTTTTATCTGTTCACTAAAAACAGGAGCGCAAAATTTGACGGTAGCTTTTTTGTATATAAAGTACCCAATACCGAAGGGAAACATAAGGCTCAGTTTTTAGGCAAGCTAAGCACATGCAATATCTATAAAAAATGTGCTGTAACAGCAGCCGGTATTAGTCCTGATGGAAAAACGGCTGTATTGCTCACAGGAGATAAAGTGTTTGTTATGACAAATTTTGGAACAGGCGATTTTGCAAAATCCAAAATGCAAATGCATGAGCTGGGCTTTGCGTCACAAAAAGAGGGTGTTTGCTTTATTGATAATAACACCTTACTTATTGCCGATGAAAAAGACAAACAAACAGGAGGCAGGTTATATCAGTTTAAGCTCCCAGGCCTAAAAGCCAAATGAGAAGCCCAGGGATACACGTCCACCTTCGTCACCAAGAAAATAGAATACTTTTCCGGTAGCAGCTTCGGCAATATTTAGCCATAATCCGCCACCATAGCTGGTGTGCCATTTTTTAGAAGTGTCATTGTCTATCCACACACGGCCATAATCGAAGCCACCATAAATACCATACTGCATAGGTAAAAAGGTATTTCGCCAACGGCCTAATGATAACCTGAGGTCACTCGTTTGGGCATAAGACTGTTTACCTGTAAATCGCTGTTGCCTAAAACTTCTAAGCCCATTGTCTCCTCCCAAGGCAGCTGCCTGATAAAATTCATATTGATTGTTAAACAGTACTTTACCGTTAAAAGTTGTCGCGAATACAAGAACATCATCATGTGTTATCTTATGCGTGATGTTTAGCGAACTCTCCAGATAATGGAAATTACGCTCAAACTGGTCAAGACTTGTCTTCCAGCCTCCAAGAATATTAAAACTAAGCCCTAATGCAGGGAGCGAATGATTGTCATAAGTAGAGAAGCTGTAGCGTGCTACTAAAGCCGCATACAAACGATGCTCAAAAAGATAGTCTCTCAAAACTCCCGGTTCAGACACATAGCGACCCGGAGTATCATCAACCTCAATGGTTTCAAAAGGTACTTTAAATTCGATAGTGCTTCCGTTACGGCCGTCTTTAAACAAAGAAGGAGCTACATGAAATACTTTTAGCTTTACCCTGTTGTAATCCATACCAAGATCATCATCAATATTATCAGTCTCGTTACCATAACCAAAATAGTTGATACTAAAATTTGGGCTGGTATATAATACATCAAGGCCAAGATTCCATTTACTGGCTACGTTCATGAAGCGGCCACGATAGCCAAGTTCAAATCCGTTAGTAGCAAAAAAATATGTTCCTCTTATGGCATGCTTTTGAGAATACGGCCTCCTGTTAAAACTGTTTACGGTATAATTGGCCAGTACTCCAAGTTTTACGCCGTCGTCAGGGTTATAACCCGCCAGTGGATAACCTGCCCAAACGTTATATGTCGGCCTTTCATAATCATAGGTGTTCGTTTCATAATCGTCTGTAAGCAATAGTTTTGTTTTCCTGTCGGTAGTGTAAGTGTTTTCTTTACTGGCAAAATCATATACTTTCACTTTTTTTCCATTCTCAACCCTATAGGTGTCATGGTTTTGCCCGCCAAGCAGGCGCACGATCATTGCATTGTCGGGTTCGCCTTTTACTTCAAAGATGTCATCATCATCAAGGCCATATATCCATATTTCTTTAGTATGAGATCTGTTATAGGTTTTATCATGGGCTAAAACTTCACTACCGTCTTTTTTAGTAGTATACATTTTTACTTCGGTGTTGCCGTCAGGCAGCCTGGTAATGAAGAATTTTTCTTTTTTGTCGGTTCCGGTAATGAGAACGGTTTTAAGAAGGACATCATGATATTCTATGGCATATTCTTCAATCTTTTCCCTGCGTTTTTTCAGTGTTTGCTTAATGGTGGTCAGCGTCTCGTCATGTACCTCTTTTGGCAGCACTGCAAACGCTTTTTCAATAGCTTCATCAGTAAGCTGTTTTTGCAGTTCTCTGGCCTCTTCTTTCCATACTTCTATACCTGATTTAGTTATGAATGCCAGATCCTGAGGGTAAGGTTCCCTGTTGAACCATTTTACATTCTTAATATCATCTTTATAGCTTTGCATGTGGCGCACTGCAGGTATATTCATTACGAAATACAGTACTGCCCCGTCATATTTTGCAAATGCCTGATCACGATCACGCGGTATAGGACGGTATACAACACTATCCTTTTGATTAAAGCGAGCCCAACGCCACTGGTCAGAATGCCTGTCCCAGTCACCTATAAGCATATCAAAGAGGCGGGCTTTTATGTAGGCTCTTTCATCAATAACATATTTTTTGTCTTTTTGCAGGTTTAGCAATACATCATCGGTGCTTTCAATAGCATCAGGTTTACCAAAACTGGCCATGTCTTTATGGCTGTCAGTAGGGCGTTCTTCAACCATGTAAAGCTCATCACCATAATCTTTATTAAACTCTCCAAGCGCATTTTGTTTAGGAATGTAATACAACTTAGGGTTGCTGTGGTATATGCCAACGCTTTCGGAAAGGCCTGCTATTGCAAAAGGGGTATAGGGATGGTTGGTAGTATAAAAGTCAAGAAGGAAATCCTCTACATAGGTGCCTTCATAAGAATCGCCAATGTATCGGGTCTTGAAGGCTACCGACTGTAAGAACTTTGTAGCACTTTTTTTAAGTCCACGCATTACATATTCCTTGTCGTTTTTATCCAGTAGGCGCAGTGATTTTGACTGGTGTCCGCCGCCGGCTTTCTCAACTGTAAGGCCGCCATGTAATGTATCAAGTGAAGCAGAGGGTACTTCAACAGGCAGGCTGTAATATTTACGGAAATGTTTTCCCATAAAGAAATTATAGGCCTTACCTTTTTTTGTCATTTCAGGCGTATATACTGTTTTTGTTACAACAGGCGGGAAATGGTCCGGGTATGTTTTTATCTCCGGCTTTTCCCTGTGGAGCATTGAGGTTTCGAACAGTTTTGCCTCTACATTATCCTTAACGCCATAATAGGTGACTTTAGCACTTCCGTCCGCAAACAGGTCAAGTACTGCATAGCCGTTGCCGCCATAGCTGAAATCATTTGGATTTACCGCCTTTGCAGCTTCTTCTTTAGAGCCTGAGCCGCTTATTATCTGGTAGATATTGTCTTTTTGGATGTATTGCAGGTTATGGTCATGTCCTGAAACTACAATTACGTTATTCTTATTTTGTATCAGGGTTTTTATACGGTTGGACAGCGTAGTATATATTTTGCTCTGCTGATCCTGGGTGCTCATGCCTCCTGTTTTTCGAAGTACATTTATTACAGAGCCAATTACAGGTAGCGGAATATCTTTTTCTAATGGGAACAACTGTTTTCTTACCGAAAATTGCCCTCCGTGGCTACCATTGCTCAGTAAAGGATGATGTATCGCAACCAGTATGGTCTTGTCCGGGTATTTGTTGAGCAGGCTTTCAAACTCTTCAAAAAGGCCTTCGCGGGTTTTTATAGGGCAGTCGTCATTTATCGTAGGATACTTGTCCCAGTTCTCAATATACCATTGACTGTCTATGGTTATAAGTACCGCATTATCGTTTATTTTAACGTCGTTTATGGCACAGCCTTTGCCTGGCAAAAATGCCTTTTTGTCTTTCAGTCCGGCCTTTACAAAATCTTCTTCTTCCTCAAGGCCTTTCAGTCCGTAATACCAGTCATGGTTTCCGGGAATAAAATAGGTCTTGCCGTTAACGTCTTTGGCAAGTTCCATTTGGCTGTTAAGTGAAGCTTCTGCCTGCTGTCTTTCTTCTGTTTTATCTTTTGGAGGCATCCCTAAAGGATATATATTATCCCCCAGATAAAGCAGCGAAGTGTTTTTTCCGGAAGCTTTAAGCCTTTCACTGACAATTTTTAGTAGATCCTGTGAATTAGGCCTGCTGGCATAGCCTGCATCGCCTATAAGAAAAATTGTGCTTTCGGGTTTTGAAGTGTCATGATTAGCCTTCTGATTAGCAGGAGCAACGTTTTCGCCATACTGAGGCTTGTGTGTGGCACATGAATTCAGCACTAAAGCAATAAAAAGGCAAACAAAGAGTTTTATATTTGCCGCTACCATTATGTTACGCCAAAAGAATTTCATAATTTGGTGGTGTTAAATTCCTGCCTATGAATATTGTTCAAAAAGCCGAAAATTTTGTTTTTGGTTTATTCAAAGATAAACTATCTCCGGATTATATCTACCACAATTTTAACCATACTTTACGGGTAGTTAATAACGTGCGCCTTATTGCTAAAGCAGAGGGTGTGAGTGAGCAGGATACCGAGATATTACTCCTGGCGGCCTGGTTTCACGATGCTGCTTATATAGAGGGGCCACTAAACCATGAAGAGCGCAGTGGCGTTATAGCCGGTGATTTTCTTAGAGAAAATGGTTTTTCGGGCGAGGTTATTGACCGTGTGGCATCGCTTATCAGGGTAACAAAACTGGGAACAAATCCGGAAACGAGGGACGAGAAAATCATGAGGGATGCCGACTGCTCCCACTTTTCGGATGAGAACTATTGCGATTTGTCACAACTACTTCGTGAAGAGTGGCGAATAACGCAGGGAAAAGAATTCAGTGATCTTGAATGGGCACTGATCAACAGGAATGTACTGATACATGAGCACCGTTTTTACTCGGATTATGCCAAAGAGAAGCTGCAGCCGTTAAAAGAAGCTAATATTGCAAGGATCCAGAATATAATCTCAGAGATAGAGCTTAAAAGCAAGGATGAGTCCAGGGATAAGGAGAAGAAAGAAAAAAAGGAAAAGGATAAGAAAGAAAAAGATATCAAACCTGACAGGGGTATAGATACCATGTTTAAAGTTACGCTGGGGAATCATACACGCCTAAGCGAAATTGCAGACAGCAAAGCCAATATTCTTCTTTCGGTTAATGCTATTATCATCTCGGTATCACTGGGTACGATCATACCTAAGCTTGACAGTCCAAGTAATGCGCATTTGGTGATTCCAACCTTTATTATGGTCTTTTTTAGCGTGGTGTCTATCATTTTTGCCATACTCTCTACAAGGCCTAAAGTTACCAGTGGAGTCTTTACCCGAAAGGACATTGAAGACAAAAAGGTTAACCTGCTTTTCTTTGGTAATTTCTACAAAATGCCACTTGCCGAATATGAATGGGCAGTAAATGAAATGATGAAAGACAAGGATTATTTATATGGCTCAATGATCAAAGACCTTTACTATCTTGGATTGGTACTTAACCGAAAATATAAATTACTAAGAACAACCTATACCATTTTTATGATAGGGATCATTATATCTGTAATTGCTTTTGTATATGCCTTTAAGGCGATTTAAAATACTAAAAATGCCGCTTTAAGCGGCATTTTTTATTTATTAGAAAGTTCTTTCAGGAGATTTTCATAGCTCAGCATCTCGTGGCTGTTCAGGTCATTGTTGTAGAGAATCCCTACACGCAAAGCTTTTAGCCCTGTTACACCCTGAAGGTCTTCTACCTCAAAGTTTTCGATACTACCGTCCAGCATATTGTTGTGCTGCAGATATTGTATGTACCTTCTATACTCGGTTTCTTCCTGTTTATGAGAATACACGATCGTGATCTTCCCTTTTTCGGTAATGCGCTGCGTAGTTCCTTTTATAAAGGCTTTATCAATCCTTTTCTTCACAACTTCATACCTGGCGTTATAAGTACCGTCTACGTCAAAACGTTTTTCGTCCATCCTGAAACGGATCGATATCGGAGAACTGAAGACAAGTACAAGCGATGTTACATCAAGGTCATAGGGCAATGATGGACGGAGCCTGTAATATTCATTTTCCATTTCGCACATAGCCTGCAGTTGCCATAATCGCAGATTGCTCAGGTATAGCGGGCTATAGTTTTGTTTTGGAGCAATAGAGGCACCAATATAAAGGTTATGTTCTACACCATCAGTCTTAAAACGTTCGTAGTAGTGCGGAAAGAAAGCCTGTGCTTCGGTTTGTTTTCTGTCAAGCACTTCTGCCATCTGTTTATTGATCATGGACAGGGTCTCATCAAAATCTTTGCGGCTATCGTATATCATTTTGACCTTAGAGTCCAATGTGTCAAAATAACCGGCTATTTTTTCGTGAATTTCACTGTTTGAGCTGTCAAAATGCTTTAGGACAGGATGTATCTCATTAACAATATAACTTTGAACAATAGATTCAGTATCGGCCTTAAGTGAGGTTTTCAGTTCGCTCTCCATGTTTTCAAGCTCATAGATGTGCTGCTGGATTAGCGGCAGCTTTTCCTGATTATTGATAAAGCGGAATACCGAAAGCAGTTTTTCTATCTGTCGGATAAGGTCTTTTTCGATAGACTCATTCCTTGCGGTAGATGAGCCTTTTATATCGATCTGTCCGTAAAGCGGGTAAACCTCTTTAAAAACGATTTCTTTATAGGCCAGGTCTTTATTGTCGGCACTTACAATATGCTTTAATGCCTCTTCTTTAAATTTCCAGTATACGCTGTGGTGTATTGCTGTATATTCATTCTGGATTATGGCATCGATCTCATTTTGAAGCTCAGAATAATTACGGTCTATAGTATCGGTAAGGTAAGGCAGTACATAGTCCAGCTTAACTGCATTAATACTGTTCAGTTCCCTTGGCCTCGAAGAAACCAGCTCAAAGAATCCTAAAAGCTTATCATTCTTGATTATCGGGGCTAATATACAGCTCCTGATATTTTGCGAAAGTAAATGTTCGGCAAAACCGGCATCGAGTTCATTGTTGGCAAGATAGGCTTCAACGTCAGAAATAATAAGGCTTTTTTTCTCGGTCAGCATTTTTTGAAGCGTTTCCTGGCAAAAAACATCATCACACTTGATTTCGTCGCATCCCGAAAGAATGTAACTTTTTAAAGGTTTAAATGGGGCGATCTTAAACATGTTGTCTTCCATGTTTATTTCTGTATATCCTATATGCAAGTCCTGCAGCCTGTAAATCGACTTGAAAATATCTTCAAACCGTTCTTTAATGGCACCTTTGTCATTAGCATTACTGCTTGCAAGCAACAGGTTGGTTTTTAGGTTAGAAATGGCAATCTCGCTTGTAGCATCAAATAATGATATGATGCCAAAGCCTTTTACTTCCCAGCTTTCCGGGGGAAATTTTTCCTTCCATAGGGCAAGATCATCAAAATTATTCATGAGGAGCGTTATGTCCTCAGGGGTAATTTTTACGGCTTTATCCGTAGGGATTATTTCGAGAAAATCGGCGTTATATAAAATTCGGTAGTGCCTCATAACGCCATCCTGGTCAGGGATGTCATAAAACAATGGCCTGCTGAAGTCAAAATTCTGACCGTAATACGCATTTAAGACCAGACAGCAACAGAAGATGTAGAACTCGTGCTCTTCAAAATTCCTGATGGCCATGCCAAAATCGTCTCCGGCATTGGCAAGTATGGTGTTAAAGCGTTCAGTACGGTTAAAGGTAAAATTAAAAAAAGGTATGGCTGCAGCCTTAATCTCATTTTTCTGCAGGGCAGTGGGAAAAAGGTCGGCAAGTAGGTTTTTTATTAAAGCTTCATGCTTATCCAGTAACGAAAGATCGGTAATGCCGTCACGCAACTCGGGATAAGGCTCGGTATGTTTAAGCAGTGCTTTTGCATAATCCGATCGGTAATCAACATCCGAATCGGCAATTCTTTCCAGGGATTCTAAAACTTTATGGAAAGAAATTCGTGCAATGAGCGGGCTTAAATTTTCATTTTCATGATCGATTTTCATACAGGAAAATATATTTATTACAAAGGTAGCTAATTTTAGTTTTCAATAATAAGCATGACACATTTCCTGTCATAGATTAAGATTAATTATCAGCGCCTTACGAAGGAATTTTGAAGAATTGTTATTTTATGCTTATTTTGCATATATCATACCATTTTCATGAATCAGCCCGTAAACTTATCTTTCCCTGACAAAATTTCACTTACCATAAAAAGGGAAGATCTGCTGCATCCCCATATTTCCGGAAATAAGTTCCGAAAACTCAAATACAACATACTTGAGGCCAGGACTGAAGGCAAAAAAAGCCTGCTTACTTTTGGAGGAGCTTTTTCCAATCATATCGCTGCTACGGCAGCAGCGGGTAAAGAATATGGTTTTGCCACTATTGGCATAATCAGGGGAGAAGAGTTGGTTAATAAAATTGGGGATAACCCAACCCTGGCTTTTGCGCAAAGCTGCGGGATGGTTCTTAAATTTGTAACAAGAGATCAATATCGCCTGAAAACAGAACCTGAGTTCATAGGGGGACTAAAAGCTGAATTCGGTGATTTTTATCTTGTTCCCGAAGGCGGAACCAATGATTTGGCCGTAAAAGGCTGTGAAGAAATATTGACTGCTGCAGATAGTGATTTTACTCATATCTGTTGTGCAGTAGGAACCGGCGGTACCATCTCCGGATTAATACGTTCGGCGAAGCCACATCAGCATGTGCTTGGCTTTCCGGCACTCAAAGGCGAGGGATTGTCAGGCGATATTTGTAAATTTGCGCCAAAGGGCAATTGGGAGCTGGTGACTGATTATCATTTTGGAGGCTATGGTAAAGTAACAGAGGAACTTATAGTTTTTATGAATGATTTTTTTGAAAGAACCGGTATTCCGTCAGACCCTGTTTATACGGCAAAGATGCTTTTTGGCGTTATAGATTTGATCCATAAAGGTTATTTTCCTGAGAATTCTGATATCTTGCTTATCCACACCGGAGGATTACAGGGAATAGCAGGAATGAACAGGGAATTACTAAGAAAGAAATTACCCATAATTAAAACCTGATACAATGTTAAAAAAAATTCTGGCTTTAGTTGTAATGAGCTTTTTTTTGATAAGCTGCGGAACGTCTAAGTCCCGTGTCAAGACAACAAAAAACGGTACAGCGAAAACACGGACAACTAGAAACACGAAGCCTGTTATAAAAACGACTACAGGCACGGCGTCTACATCTACAAACAAGACCGAAACGCTTGAGTCTACTTCTAAAACAGTTGTTTATGCTGAAGTTGTAAAAGCTTATATTCAGAATTTTAAAGATACTGCTAAAGATAATATGAGGCGTCACGGTATACCTGCAAGTATTATTCTCGCTCAGGGAATACTTGAATCTGGTGCAGGGAAGGGAACACTATGCCTGTCGGCCAATAACCACTTTGGAATTAAATGCCATTCAGACTGGACCGGTGATAAAGTATACCACGATGATGATTCTGAACAGGAATGTTTCAGGAAATATAAAGATCCTGCCGGGTCTTATGATGACCACTCATTATTCCTGACCACACGCAGCAGGTATGCTTCGTTGTTCAAACTTGAAAAAGACGACTACGAAGGCTGGGCCAATGGCCTTAAGGCAGCAGGCTATGCTACCGATCCTAAATATCCGGCCAAGCTTATCGGGCTTATTGAAAATTACGGACTGGCGCAATATGATGCTGAGGTGCTGAACAAAAAGTATGTAGCTAAAGAGCCTAAACCTAAAGCTCCTCCTGTACCTGCACCTGCCCAGACACCAGCTTATGGTATGTATACTGTAGAAAAAGGTGATACGCTATATTCAATATCAAAAAAACACAATCTTACCGTAGACCAGCTTATGCAGCTTAACAATATGTCAGGCAATGCGATTTCAATAGGTCAGGTATTAAAAGTAAAATAATATGTTATATCAAAGAAGCAGCCAGCTGTTCGCAGAAGCAGAACAGGTAATTCCGGGCGGCGTAAATTCTCCCGTGCGTGCCTTTAAGGCAGTTGGGGGAACTCCAATTTTTGTAAAAGAAGCTAAAGGAGCCTATCTGTATGATGAAGATGGCAACAAGCTGATAGATTATATCAACTCATGGGGGCCAATGATACTTGGGCATGCTTATGAGCCTGTAGTCAATGCCGTAATCGAAAGAGCTAAAAAAGGAACTTCTTTTGGTATGCCAACCGCACTTGAAACTGAAATTGCTACCCTTGCGGTTTCAATGGTGCCAAATATCGACAAGATACGTTTTGTGAATTCTGGTACCGAAGCATGCATGAGTGCTATCCGCCTGGCAAGAGGCTTTACTAAGCGAGATAAGATCGTAAAATTTGCAGGCTGCTACCATGGCCACTCCGATTCTTTCCTTATACAGGCAGGCAGCGGTGCGGTAACATTCGGAACACCTAACAGCCCTGGCGTAACGGCCGGCACAGCCAAAGACACACTTTTAGCTACTTATAACGACCTGCAGAATGTTGCAGAGCTGTTTGCAGCTAACAAAAATGAGATTGCAGCAATAATCATTGAGCCTGTAGCGGGCAACATGGGTTGTATTCCTCCGGCAGAAGGATTTTTAGAAGGTTTA
Source organism: Flavobacterium hauense (assembly GCF_054457175.1). Classification (NCBI taxonomy): domain Bacteria; kingdom Pseudomonadati; phylum Bacteroidota; class Flavobacteriia; order Flavobacteriales; family Flavobacteriaceae; genus Flavobacterium; species Flavobacterium hauense. Next base: position 15,343 of record NZ_JBTKVX010000006.1, on the reverse strand, counting down.
AGGCAGCTTTGTGATGATAATGGTACGTTGTTGATATTCGATGAGGTAATGACCGGATTTCGCCTTGCAAAAGGTGGAGCACAGGAACTCTACGGAATAAAGGCCGATATAGTTGCTTTTGGAAAAGTTATCGGTGGAGGGCTTCCGGTAGGTGCTTTTGCAGCCCGTAACGAAATCATGAATTATCTTGCACCACTCGGGCCGGTCTATCAGGCAGGAACATTGTCGGGAAATCCTCTGGCTATGGCTGCAGGTCTTGAAATGCTCAAGGCACTGAATAATGACACGGGTATATTTGAAAGGCTTGAAGAGAAGACAGCTTATCTTGAAGCAGGAATCCGCCAAAAGCTGGATGCTAAAAATATAACTTACACGATAAACAGGAGGGGTTCGATGATATCAGTGCATTTTGATGCTGATCCTGTAACCGATTTCAAATCGGCTTCTAAAGGAGATAACGATACGTTTAAGAAGTTTTTCCACGGTCTTTTGAAAGAAGGGGTATATATAGCGCCATCGGCTTATGAAACATGGTTCATAACCGATGCCCTGACATATCAAGATCTAGATGATACGATAGCAGCGATAGAAAAAGTGGCAGCTACGTTATAAAAAAATAAAAGCTTCAGTTGAAACTGAAGCTTTTATTTTTTTGAGAATATTGCTCTTAGTGAGTAAGGGAGTTCAATAATTGAGTATTTCCTTTAAGCTTGGTTAACTGAGCAGGCTCTAAAACCGATTTCAGTTTTGCTTCGATATTTTTAGCCAGGATCGTTTTGCGCTCCTCGCTAATGTTTTGCGCATACATGCGGTGTTTTTCAGTAAACAATGATTTAAGCGTAACTTTTTGATCAGCGCTAAGTTTCACCAACTGTGAAAGTGCTTCAACATCTTTGATGCCTGCATTATCAAAAGAAGCTTCTTTACTTACTGCTTTTTCCTGATTCACAGCCGGCTTCGCCGCTGCTTTTTTGTCTTGTGCATTTGCGCTAAGCCCAAAAGCAAGCATAACAATAAAAAGAGGGATTATTCTTTTCATAATTTTAAAGTTTAATGGTTTTACGTTAGTAGTTTAATGTTTAATATGTCAAATCTAACTAATTTGCTTACTAACGCAAAACTTTACACAAAAAACTTATCTTCTGTTACGGATTTTATGATTTCTTTCCCTTTTCTTTAATTCGTGGTGTCTCTCTTTTTTTATCTTTTCCAATCTCACAAACTGTTCAGGTGTCAGGATCCTTTTCATTTCTGCCTTCATTGCAATCCTCTCGTCGAGTATTTTGCTTTTCATTGCAAAGCGTTCATCAGCTGTCGGCTTTTTTCCGGCATGTCTTTCAGCTATGTGTTGCCTTCTGAATTCTGCACGCTGTTTGCCGTTTTCGATTAGCAATTGTCTTACTTCTTGCTGTTGGTTTTCATTCAGGTCGAGGGTCAGCGTCATTCTCTTGGCTTGCAATTCGGCTCTATGTTCCGGCTTAAGGGGTTCACGGTGCTCTTTTTTGTCTTGTGCATTAGCTCCTGTACATACTATCATCGCCATTGCTAAAATCCACATTTTCATGATATTAAGTTTTAAAAGTTATATGCATAAGACATTGTGGTGAATAAAAGGTTTAATTTTCTTTGGTGTTAATTTTTTTAAATAAGATTCGCCTACTACCTTTGCCTCGTGAAAAAAGCAGTATTCATAGTAATTGTTATAATGTTCTTAAGGCCGGTAATGCCGGTTTTGGAATACATTGTCAATTATGATTATATTGCTAAAGAGCTTTGTGAAAATAAAGCAAAGCCCCAAATGCACTGTAATGGTAAGTGTCACCTTATGAAGGAACTTGCTAAAGCAGCCGAAGAGCAGAAACAGGAATCGGATAAAAAATCGGCACAGCAAAATGCTGAAGTTTTATTCTGTGAAGTTTTTAGCGATTTCAGTTTTTCACCGGCAGTTACAATTCCAATAATCAAAAACGAAACGGTTTACAATAATTTGTATTCTCACAATAGTGCTGTTTCTTTTTTCCACCCACCGGCTCTTATTTCTTAAAGTATCGTTCAATGCTGTACAGATTCTGTATGGTATGGCTTTGTATGCCAACCGTTAACCCGTAGATAATCCTGCGGAAAATTATCTCATACTTTAAAAATAAACCAAATGAAATTCCAGATTAAATATATAGCAGCCGTAGTAGCGGCCGCAAGTTTTTTTGTATCATGCAGTAGCGATGACAACACTAAAGTTGCCGAAGGCACAGTAGGCGATGCCGAACTGTATTTTGATAACGGCGTTGCCGGAGATGCACTTATTTTAGGCAATACCTACACTAATTCTAACGGGGAATCCCTTACCATAAACAGGCTTAGTTATATTATTAGCAATCTTGTCTTTATAAAAGAAGACGGCACAGAATTCGTTTACCCAAAAGAAGAAAGTTATTTTGTGATCAGCCAGGAGGCAGGTTTGTTTACGGTTCATCTTGAGAATGTTCCTGCCGGAGATTATAAGAAAGTTCGTTTTGGGCTTGGAGTAGACCAGCAGCGCTACCTTCAGGGTGAAACCGCACAACAGAGTTTTTGGGACCTTGCCGCACAAAATAATCTGACATGGACGTGGTCTACGGGATATAGGTTCATCAATTTTGAAGGAACATTCGGTACTGATGCCAAGCCTTTCCAGGTACATCAGGGAAGCAATACGGCAACTGATAACTACAGGGAAATTACCCTTAACCTGCCTACTACTGCAAGGGTTAGGGAAGGTGAGCAGCCGAGTATTCACATAAAGACAAACGCTAATGTGCTTCTTGACGGTGATACAAAAATAATACTGCAAAACAATCTTAACGGTGCCGGCACAGCTGCTGCAATTATGGGTGGACAAAACCTTATTGATATTGCTGCTAACTCACTTAAGATGTTTGAGGTAGATCATGTGCATAATGGTTCGGGCAGCCATCACGAAGAATAATTCCTGATGAATTTGCTGTTTTGTAAAGGGAAGTTCCTGTTAGTTCTTCCCTTGCTATTCTTGCTGCTGTCTTGCAGTGATGATACAGAATATAAAGAGCTGAATGCCAAAATGGACTTCAGGATTCCGACTAATTTTCCTGCACTTGCCCAAGATGTTGAAAATAACTATCCTACACAAAAAGGATTTGAGCTCGGCAGAAGATTGTTTTACGATGCCCAATTGTCAGCCGACAATACGGTCTCGTGTTCGTCCTGCCATGAACAGGCATTTGCTTTTACACATCATGGACATGCATTGGGTCATGGTATAAACGATCAGGAAGGCATTCGTAATGCTCCTGCAGTTCAAAACCTTGCTTTTCTGAATGATTATTTTTACGATGGCGCTTCAAACAGTATCGAGATGCTGTCTATCAATCCAATTCATAATCCTGTTGAGATGGCCGAGACACTCGAAGGGATTTCGGCGAAATTGAAAAAAGATAAATCCTATGTGCAAATGTTTACTGCTGCATTTGATGGAGGAGAAGTATCGTCGGGTAATATCCTGAAAGCTTTAGGCCAGTTTATGACCATGATGGTTTCGGCCAATTCAAGGTATGATAAATATGTGCGCAATGAACCGGGAGGTACAATGACGGCACAGGAATTAAACGGGATGAAAATTTTTGCAGAAAAGTGTGCCTCTTGCCATAAGACAGATCTTTTTACAGATAACTCTTTTAGAAATAACGGACTACCGCCAAATCCTAACCTCGACGATAAGGGTAGGGAAGTAGTCACGGGATTTCCGGCTGACAGGTATAAGTTTAAAGTGCCAAGCCTTCGTAATGCAGCACTTACTGCGCCTTATATGCACGATGGTCGATTTGGCAGCCTTGAATCAGTCCTTAATTTTTATGCAACGGGAATGAGGAGTTCTGAAACACTCGACCCTTTGCTAAATAAAGATGGGGTGTTAGGTGTAGCACTTTCGCAGGATGAAAAAGAAGCTATCATAGCTTTTATAAAAACCCTTACAGATGATGAGTTCGTTAAGAACCCGTTATTCTATTACAAGACATAAAAAAATGAAAAAATATATAATACTATTGCTGATGGCCTGCCAGTTTGGTTTTGCAGGTACGCCGCCAACTAATTTTAAGAAATACCTTGATGATGATTGCGATGCCTGTGGTTGCTCGGCAAGCGGCGGCGGAATGGGATTCAGTTCTATGCTTAACCAAAATTTTGTAGGGTTACGTTATATGTATCAAAGCTATACAAGCCGCGAAGGAATATTTAATAACTCGCCTTGGATAGATGAGAATTTCAATACTGTACAGGCGTTGGCAAGAATACCTGTATCTAAGAACTTTCAAGTATCTGCGTTGGTTCCCTATCATTTTAATAATCGGACACCTTCTACGGGAAAGCAAACGATTGACGGGATAGGTGATATAACAATATTAGGTTTGTATACCCTTTATCAAACGCATAAAGACAGTACATTTTTTGTGCATACATTACAAGGTGGTGCTGGGGTTAAAGCACCTACCGGAAAATATAACGGTGCAAATAATGGGAGTGTTAACCCCAGTTTTCAGTTAGGAACTGGTGCATGGGATTATATGCTGGCTACAGAATATGTGCTTAAACATAAGCAATGGGGACTGAATACCATGCTTAATTATATTTTTAAGACTGAAAATGACGAGCATTATCAATTTGGGAATCAGTTCAATTATGTAGGAACATTGTTCTATGTAATAGAAAGGGATAAATTTACTGTTGTTCCGCAAGCCGGTATAGCCGGCGAGGTGTATGCTACCAATAAACAATATAATGAAGATGTGCCTGATACTGCCGGTGATATACTTTTTGGTAAAGTAGGTGTAGAGGCTGGGAGCGGAAAATTTTCGTTAGGCGTAAATGCAATGTTGCCGATAAACCAAAATCTCACAGGAGGTAAGGTAGATGCGAATTACAGGTTAGCTATAAATCTTAATTATAGTTTGTAAGCAAAAAATACCAGATATAACAGCAAAAGGCTCCTTGTTGGAGCCTTTTGTTATTTTTGAGTCTGAATTAGGATAATATATTACCCTTCAATAAAGACTGATTTAAATTTTTCCATTACTTCTTGCGGAGAAAATTCTTTCGAATAGGCATCCCAGTCTTTTGCAGGGTCAGGTGTAAAGCCAAGGAGTAACTCTTTAAGAGAATTCTTGTCACTGTATAATAATGCTTTATCTCCTAAAATATCAATATGTGAGTTTTCTCTTGAGCCTGTCCATGTGATTACCGGTTTATTGCGCACTGAAAATTCACCAATGGCTATGCCAAAGCTTTCTCCCTGTTTGCGTGCGTGCAGATAGGCATCACAGGTATTTATAAAACGTGATTTATAGGTCTCGTCTACTGTCGCAGGTAAGAATATGACGTTTTTATAAGGCCTGAAAATGTTTTTCGATAAAAATGAATCAGTTCCCATGAAAAGAAAATAAACATCCTTTCTTCTTCGGGAAATCTGTTTCACTACGCTTTTGGCAAAAGATATATCAAAAGTGTTACCTCCGCCATGCCTGCCAAATACGATAGCATCTTTAGGGATACCAAGTTCCTGTCTTAAATCTGTATCATTTGGCTCAACATAGATCATGTGAGGAACATAGGGTGATTTACCGCCGGTCATCTCTTCACTAAGCCATTTTGAAACATATGCATAGACGTCTCCATGTGGTTCATTTGCTTTAAAAACGGTATGAATACAGGTTTTGCAGCATTTTACCTCTACACCGTCTTTCTTTCCCATTTTAATGGCATAAAACATCTGAGCGTTTTCCTGCCTCACTAAATCTTCGATCTCTGAGATCGTGTCGTATGCAATAACCTTAAAACGTTCTTTAAAGCGTTCTATAGCCGGGCCATAATTGTTTTTATTAGTCCCATTATACATAATAACAGATTCATTACCCAATAGCTCCTCATTAAATACGGCATAGTTATATAACGCATTAGAAGTGCCTCGGTAAGCAAGCTGGTTTTCATGTAAGATTATCTTCATAGCGACAATGCGTGCGGATTTAGCCTTATCCTTTATATTCGACTGTTTTAGAGTCGCCTTCAACAGTTACTTTTACAAGTCCGTGTTTTGCAAGTCCTTTCATAGCTGCATCCCATTTCTTACCGCTTAATGCTGCCTGTGTTTTAAGAGCATCGAGTGCAAGCTGTCCGCTGGCTTTAAGCAATTCTGCAACTGCTTTTTCATCTTCGCTAAGCTCGGGACCTTTTTTCTCAGGACGCATCTGAGGGAAGAATAATACTTCCTGTATCGATGGGTTGTTGGTAAGGAACATGATTAGCCTGTCCATGCCAATACCTAAGCCTGATGTAGGAGGCATACCGTACTCAAGAGCACGAAGGAAGTCATTGTCAATAAATTGCGCTGCTTCTACATCGCCGCGTTCAGAAAGTTTAAGCTGAGCTTCGAAACGCTCTCTCTGATCAATAGGGTCGTTAAGTTCAGAGTAAGCATTTGCGATCTCTTTACCACAGACCATAAGTTCGAAACGCTCTGTAAGCTCCGGATTGTCACGGTGTTCTTTACATAGCGGGCTCATTTCTTTCGGATAATCGGTAATAAATGTTGGCTGAATGAAGTTTCCTTCACATTTTTCGCCAAATATTTCGTCAATAAGCTTGCCTTTGCCCATGGTGTCATCTACATTGATACCCATGCCTTTAGCGGCTTCGTATAATTCTTCTTCTGTTTTGCCTGTAATATCAAAACCTGTAAATTGTTTGATGGCATCGGTCATAGTGACACGTGCATAAGGCGCTTTAAAGTTAACTTTATGCTCGCCGAATGTTGCTTCGCTCGTTCCGTTAACTGCTGTAGCACAATGCTCAAGAAGGTTTTCGGTGAACTCCATCATCCAGTTGTAGTCTTTATAGGCTACATATATTTCCATAGCGGTAAATTCAGGATTGTGCGTCCTGTCCATACCTTCGTTGCGGAAATTTTTAGAAAACTCATAAACACCATCAAAACCACCTACGATCAGTCTTTTCAGGTAAAGCTCATTGGCAATCCTCATATATAGGGGAATGTCAAGGCTGTTGTGGTGCGTGATGAATGGCCTTGCTGCTGCACCACCTGGTATAGGTTGTAATATTGGTGTTTCGACTTCAAAATAGCCTTTGTCGTTAAAGAAACTACGCATTGCGTTGAATAGTTTTGTCCTCTTTACGAATACTTCTTTAACCTGTGGGTTAACCACAAGGTCAACATAACGCTGGCGGTAACGAAGCTCAGGATCGCTGAAGCTGTCAAATACATTACCATCTGCATCTGTTTTAGGCATTGGGAGCGGTCGAAGCGTTTTGCTTAAAAGCGTAAGTTCTTTTACACGGATAGATTTTTCGCCAACCTGTGTTGTGAAAAGCTCTCCTTTTACGCCTATAAAGTCACCAAGATCGATAAGTTTCTTAAATACTTCGGCATAAAGGGTTTTGTCTTCGCCTGGGCAAATCTCGTCACGGTTTATGTAAACCTGTACACGCCCTTCGCTGTCCTGGATTTGTGCAAAAGCCGCTTTTCCCTGGTCACGGATAGACATTAAACGTCCTGCCGCGACAACCTGTTTACCTTCAGAAAAATCGTTCTTCACCTGTTTAGACGTATGGTCTACAGGATAAAGGTTTGCGGGATACGGATTAATGCCGAGATTTCTCAGCGCATCCAGTTTTTCTCTACGAATGATTTCTTGTTCTGAAAGCTGCATGATTTATAATGTTTTTAAGCCTGCAAAGATAGTGATTATTAACAAATAATCAATTGATAGACTTCACCTGAAAAGGGTTAATTGTTGTGATTTTAGATTATGTAATCCCAAGCAATAAGTTTTGTAAATTTGTAGAGCGATTTTAGCGATACTGACATGAATAAAAAAGTTGAGTTTTCTGATCTGGGTATCAGGGATTACAAAGAGACGTGGGAATTTCAGGAAAAGCTTTTTCAGGAAATTTTAGATATAAAAATAAAGAACAGGAGGGAAGAGCTTTCGCTTGAAACGCCGAACCATTTGTTATTTGTAGAGCATCCGCATGTGTATACGCTTGGTAAAAGCGGAGATATTGAGAATCTGTTGATCAACGAAAAGCAGCTTGAGGCAAAAGGAGCTACTTTTTATAAAATAAACAGGGGAGGAGATATTACATACCATGGCCCGGGTCAATTAGTAGGGTATCCCGTGATTGATCTTGAGAATTTCTTCACCGATATTCATAAATATCTGAGGTTTTTAGAAGAAGTGATAATCAGGGTGCTTGCTGATTATGGTCTTAAAGGAACCCGTAGCGATGGCGAAACCGGAGTTTGGCTTGATGTAGGTACACCATTTGCAAGAAAAATATGCGCAATGGGGGTAAGGGCATCACGATGGGTAACTATGCATGGCTTTGCTTTTAATGTTAATGCTGACCTTGGATATTTTGATAATATTGTTCCTTGTGGGATTAAAGGTAAAGCAGTCGCAACCCTTAATGCTGAGCTTAGGGTAGATAAGGTTGATGAGGCTGAGGTAAAGCAAAAAGTCCTAACCTATTTTGCTGAGCTTTTTGAGGCAGAAATTGTCTCAGCAAAAAGTGAATCTTTACACCTATAATATATAGGTGTTATCCTGAGTAGTCAAAACCAAAATCAAATTCAAACTGTTCGGGTAAAAGCCTGAACGATTTTCGGTGGTATTTTGTAATACCGTATTTCCTTATGGCTTCTCTATGCTCCATGGTGGGGTAGCCTTTATTTTTCTTCCAGTTATACATAGGGTACTCCTCATGTATCATATTCATATAGTCATCACGATATGTTTTTGCTAAAATAGATGCGGCTGCAATACTCAGGTATTTGCTGTCCCCTTTTATGATGCAGCTGTGGGGTATATTGTCTACAGGCTTAAAACGATTCCCGTCAACAATGATGTAGTTGGGTATTGGCGTTAGTTTGATGATGCATTCCTGCATTGCTCTTATAGAGGCGTTTAAAATATTTATCTCATCTATAATTTCAGGCTCGATATTTGTAATATGGTAGCAAAGTGCTTTTTCCTGAATAATAGGGCGAAGGTGTTCTCTTATTTTTTCTGAGAGTTGTTTTGAGTCATTTAGTAATGCCAATTCAAAATCTTCAGGGAGAATAACTGCTGCTGCTGTTACGGGGCCGGCAAGGCAGCCTCTGCCTGCTTCATCTGTACCGGTTTCATATTGCAGGCCTGAAAAATTTGATAAAAGCATAATGTTGAGCGAGTTGTGTTTATGTTGTGTAAGGAAGCAAAAATAGGATATCGACGGTGAATATAAAACATTTACAGGCTAATTTATAATTATTAATACTGTGGTATAGATGTTTATAGAGAATAATTTGATACTTTTGCTTTTCTATTAAAAAAAAACACGTTTTGCATCTTGTTTTGAATAGAGCTATTAATACGATTAAATAATTTTAAAAAAACAGTTATGAAAAAAAATACTGTGAAGCTTTTCGTTCTTGCTATAGCATTAGGAAGCAGCCTTGTGGTTAGTGCACAGGAAATGAAAAGATCGAGAGCCTTCAAGGATAATGTAGTTGAATCTAAAATGCGAGCTGAAAAATTTAGTATTGAAGATGCGGCAAGGGAGAAAGAGGTTACTGAGTTTGCAAGGCTAAATAACCTGCCTATGGAAATTAGGAAAGATAACGTTTACATGAGACTTACCTATGTTCGCAATGGTGAGCCAATATATACTAAGACATTTAATGAAGAAACGGCGATAACTTCGCGTGTTGATAAATTGCATCCTAATGGTAGTTCAGGATTAGGTCTTACAGGTAGGTATTATGATAACCCTGATGCTAATGCAGATCCTGAGCGTATTAATATAGGAGTTTGGGATGGAGAGTATCCTAAAGTTACGCACCCTGAGTTTACGGGAAGATTTTTTCCGATAGACGGACCTGCAAATAATCCGCAGGATCACCCTACCCACGTGCTAGGGACACTGATAGCAACGGGTATTGATGCTGATGCAAAAGGTATGGCGTATGAGGGATTTGGAATGGTAGCTAATTTTGCAAATGATTTTGGTGAAATGGCTTTGAATGCAGGTTCTTTAGTTTTGTCTAACCACTCTTACGGTTTGGCTGAGCCTAATAATTCTGTTACGGGCGTTTATTTTGGAGGTTTTGCGAAAAGAGTAGACCAGATAACTTTTGATCATCCTTATTATCAGCCTGTGTTTGCTGCGGGAAATGAGGGTGATGGTACTTATGATAATTTGACAGATAGGGGACTGGCTAAAAATGGTATTACTGTGGCAGCTATCAATAAGCTTAACTGGGTTGACCTTAATACACCACAGATTGCCAGTTTCAGTAACTGGGGTCCTGCTGATGATAACAGGATTAAACCGGATATTTCTGCTGCGGGTGTAAATATTTATTCTACCATGGCACATCTTCCTGTAAACCCGGTAGATTATGATAAGATGTCGGGTACATCAATGGCGTGTCCGAGTATTACCGGAGCTCTTGCTTTAATACAGCAGTATTATGCAATACAGCATACTCCTGCAGACGATATTGGTTTCTCCAGAACATATATGCTGTCTTCTTCGCTTAGAGCGTTGATGGCGCATTGTGCTACTGAGGCAGGGGCAGTTGGTCCTGATGCTAAATTTGGCTGGGGTGTTATCAATGCTGAAAAAATGGCTGACGTTATAACTAAAGAGGGTACTGAGTCAATGATTCTTGAAAATACACTTACATTGAATCAGGAGTATACATTAGAGGTAGAAGCTTTAGGAAGTGAGCCGCTTGTAGTTACTCTGGCATGGACTGATCCTGCTCCGAATATTTCAGACTGTCCTGCTAATGATCCTTTTTGTTCTTCAGCTTCTATTGCGCTGGTAAATGATCTTGATATTACTGTAGTAAAAGGTTCTACGATAAATTATCCATGGAAACTTACGAGTAATCCTGCATCTCTTGCTATAAAAGGTAATAATAGTGTTGATAATATCGAAAAAGTTGAAGTAGCTAATGCTTCAGGTACATATACGATAAAAATTAAGCATAAAGGAAATACTCTTGTTAATCCTGCAAATCCTTCTCAGCAGCAGCAGGTTTATTCACTTGTGGTAACGGGTGTAGATTCTCCACTTGCAGCTGGTGATTTTACAAAAGACAGCTTTAGTGTTTGGCCTAATCCTGCTCAGGATCGCTTAAATATATCTATGGCATCTTCTTTGGAAAATGGAGCTAACGCTACTGTTTATGATATCCAGGGTAGAGTTGTTCTTGTAAGCAAAATATCGGCTGCCGATACAGAATTAAACATTGAGAGCTTAAATACTGGTGTTTACATGGTTAAAGTTGTAAATGGCAATAAAACTGATGTAAAGAAGTTTATTGTGAAATAAATTTCCAAAAAATATATTTATTTACGCAACCTTTTAAGAAAGTTTGCATCTAAAAAGAAACGTCGGCTTAATTGTTGGCGTTTCTTTTTAATTTAAAAAAAGATGCAAAATGTGGGCAATAATTATTAATCTGTTGTGGATTTTACATTTACGTTAAAAAATATGAAAATTTAGCGTTGCCAGGCAATGTTAAAAGTTTGTTATATTAAAATAAATTAATAGATTTGCAACTTAACTAACTCAAATTAATTAAATATGAAATCAAAGTTTACTTGGATTTTTACGCTGTTACTAGCGTTTTTTATTCAGTTTTCCTTTGCGCAGGAGAAGACCATTACTGGTGTAGTTACCGATATGGATGGTTTTCCGATTCCGGGAGCTAACGTAGTTATTGCCGGTACTTCGCAAGGTGTTCAGACTGATATCGATGGAAAGTATTCAATTTCTGTCGCAGTTGGACAAAAATTAGTATTTTCATTCGTAAGTATGCAGGCGCAGACAGTTACTGTAGGTGCTTCGGGTACTGTTTCGGTTCAGCTTATGCCTGAAGAACTGGAAGGTGTTGTTGTAGAGGCGTATAGGACTACTACAAAAGCACAGTCGAATGTAGCTGTTACAACAATTACTTCGAAAACTATTGAAAACAGGCCAAATGCTACCTTTATACAGACGTTACAAGGTCAGGTACCTGGTTTGAATATTTCTACAGGTTCAGGTCAGCCGGGAGCTAACAGTACTGTTATCCTTAGGGGTTATGGTTCTATCAACGGTAATGTTGAGCCACTTTTCGTTATTGATGGTGTGCCGTTAAACTCTGATAACTTCAGAAGTATCAACCCGAATGATATTGAGTCTATCTCAGTTCTTAAAGATGCTGGTGCGACTTCAATCTACGGTAACAGGGGTGCAAACGGTGTTATCATCGTTAAAACTAAAAAAGGTGGCTTTGAGTCTCCTCTTAATGTTAAGTATTCTGGTACTACAGCCTTTACTACAATTCAGGATAACAAGTATAACAGAATGAATGCTAAGCAGTTGTTAAGGCTTGAGAGAGATTATGGTAGAGGTTTAGGTTATACAGGTGGTGCTGCTGGTGGTGCTATGACTGATGCTGAAATTGATGGTTATAACGTTAATACTGACTGGTATGATGAAATTTTCCATACAGGAGCATCTCAAAACCACGTTTTAAGTTTAACAAGTGGTGGTAAAAACCTTTCTTCATTTACATCTTTTGGTTACTATGATATGGAAGGTATTGTTAAAGGTTCTGATCTTAAGAGATTCAGCTTTAGAAACAACCTTACAGGTAAAAGTAATAATGACAGGTTCAACTATAGTACTTCGATAACTGTTAACTACTCTGTGAGAAATGAAGTAAGTAACCTTGGTTCTGGTAACGTTAATATTAACCCGATTATTGCTGCTAATGGTGGTGCTCCTTATTTAAGCCCATCTTGGTATACAAACGGTTTTGATCTTAATAGCTGGTATGAATCAGGTATTCCGGTTGCTGCTGCAGCTAACCTTGGAGCTCCAACTATTGCAAGCTCAACATTATTGTTGACTCCGCTTATGCTTATGGATATCCAGAAAACGGGTACTAACCAAACTAATGAGCTTAAGATGATCGCTAATGCTCAGGCTACTTATAAGATCACTGATGATATTACTTTCGGTGCTACTTTAGGTTCTGACTTTACTGAATCAATTGGTCTTCGTGTGCAGGATCCAAATTCATTCAACTCATTCCTGTTCCAAAGAACCAATGAAGAATGGCTAGGTTTTCAAAATGAGATATTTTCAAGAGATTTTGCATTTAATGCAAATACCAGTTTAAATTATAATAAGGTTTTTGCTGATAAACACACTCTTGATGTTTCAGTATTTACTGAGTATTATAAAGCACACCTTAAATCATTCCAGTATACTCAGCTAGGTTTGAACCCTAAGGTATTTGTACCTGGTAATGGTGCAGGTTATATTGATTTTGCTCCGGCGACATCTCCTTTCTATGTTCCGCTTGCGAGTTCAGGTAAGGCTACTGCTGGTCTATTCTCTTACTTTGGATCTGCTGATTACGATTATGATAAAAAATACGGTGTTGGTGTAACTGTACGTAGAGATGCTTCTTACAGATTTAGTGATACTAACAAATGGGGTACTTTCTGGTCGGTTTCAGGAAGATGGAATATCGACAAGGAAGAGTTTATGCAGGATACTCCATTTAATATGCTTAAGCTTAGGGCTTCAATTGGTACTGCTGGTAACCAGAATATCCTTGGTCAGAGTATTTTCGCAGCTCCAAACAGCTCAAGAACGTTATTTGATGCTACGACAGGTTATGCAGGACTACCTGCTTATTCACTTGTACAGATTGGTAACTCAGACCTTAAATGGGAAACTGTTGAGCAGGCAAATATTGGTTTAGATTTTGAAGTTTGGAATAGCAGACTAAGAGGTAATCTTGATGTTTACAGAAAAACTACTAAAGATCTTTACCAGGCTTCTCCAATCTCAGCTATCAACGGTACATATAGTATTTCTGCTAACAACGGAAGCATGAGAAATAGCGGTATTGAGGCGTTAATCTCTTATGACGTAATTAAAGGTCAGGATTTCAAATTGACATTAAATGCTAACGGATCTTATAACAAGAATGAAATCCTTGATATTCCAAATGATGAAGGTTTAGTTGATAATGGTACTCAGGCTAATGCTGAAGGTGGATCTCTTGGACAATTCTATATGATTCCTTACGCTGGTGTTAACCCAACAAATGGTAACCTTTTATTCTATAAAGCAGACGGTTCTCTTACTGAAAACCCGGATCCGGAAGTTGACAGAAGGCTTACAGGTAAATCTCCGATACCTAAGTATCAGGGAAGCTTTGGTTTTGAAGCTGATTACAAAGGTTTCTTCTTAACGACTCAGTTTAACTTTGTTGCTGATATTTACAGAGTTGATGCCGATCTTGATAATCTTCAGGATCCAAGTGATATCGGACAATTCAATAAATCATCTGATTTATTAAATGCGTGGACACCTGATAACAGGACTACAGATATTCCTTCATTATTCTTAAGTAACAAAGGATTTGATTCTCAGTCTGACAGATACCTTAAAGATGCTTCTTATTTGAGACTTCGTTATACTAGTCTTGGTTATAACTTCACAAGCGCTATGCTTGATAAAACTCCATTCACTGGAATCAGGGCTTATGTTCAGGCAGAAAACCTTGTTACATGGTCTAAATGGAGAGGATGGGATGCTGAAAGTAACAGAAGTGGTGATTTTAACCAATATCCTACACCGAAAATCTTCTCTCTTGGTATAGAAGTTCAATTTTAATTAAAAATTATTATGAAAAAAATAAAAGTATTTTTATTAGTTGTTGGGGCTTCCATGTTTGTAGCCTGCAACGATGCGATAGATATCATTCAGCCGAGCGAATTGCTTCCTGAAGATACTTATGAGACTGTTAAGGATATGCAATTAGGTCTTAATGGTGCTTATGGTGCTCTTCCCGGTGAGAACTCTATTTATTTCACTTCTATGTTTACTGACGAGGTAAGACTTGGTAGAAGTAATGGTGGACAGGGTACTGATGGAGAACTGGCTTTTCAGTTAAACAATAGCTCTAGTGATGCTGCATCTATTTGGCAAAGCAATTATTATGCTATCAATCTTGCAAACCGTCTGATACTTGGAGCAAAAGGTGTTGTTCCAGCAGATGAAGATGAGTTAGCTCAATATAATTCTATCCTTGCTGAGGCTTACTTTATCAGAGCTTTTGCACATTTCCAGCTTATCTCTTATTTCTCACCAAATATGGAAGATGACAATGCATTGGGAGTTATTTTAGTTGATTTTGTTCCTACTATAGAAATGAAATTGCCTAGGAGTACTAATGGTGAAATTTATGCGCTTATTAACG